>JAFAPY010000182.1 GCA_019246795.1 Streptosporangiaceae bacterium
CCGGCGTCGGGGTGGTCGGCGACCTTACCGGAGTGGTCGGCACCACCGGACCGGTCCTCGTGACCGTCGCAGACGGAGCGGTCTGAGTGACGGTCACGCCTGGGGTCGCTTGCGTGGCGGTGCCGCTCTTGGCCGACAGCAGGCTGCTGGCGGCCTGCTTCGCCGACCCGGCCTGGCTGCATGCCGTCGCCGCGCCAATGAGCAAGGCAATCCAGCAGGCAAGAACGCATCGTGCCGCAATCTTTCGCACGGTCCTGCTCCTAGTTGCGGTCCGCGCCGGAAGAGTCCGGGTTCCATCATCCCTAGCATCCTTGCCCGATCCGCAAGAAGCCGCACCCTGCACGGGTGAATTAACTCAGGACGGCGTCGGGGTGTCCCACGGGACAGGTTCCACGTAGCCATTCGCCCGCTGCCGCCTCGGCGATCCCGGGGTGATCCAGGTAGCAGCTACCCGGGAGCCATCATCACCTTGAGGAGACGGTCAGCCTCGCCGAAGCCCTCGGGCAGGCAATCACGCAGCACGCCGGCGCCGAGGGCAACGATGCCGTCGGGCAGCCCCCGTGCGGCCAGCACCGACGCCAGCCAGCCGGCGAAGTCGGTGACGATGCTGTCGTCTGCGGTCAGGAGCGAAGCCTCGACGAACCGGATGATGTAGTCGAGGTCCTCCCGGGTCTTCGCCAGCTGCCAGGGGGTGTAACCAGCCACGGCAGGCACCCGGGCCGTGAGGGCCCGCATCGCCCGCTTGACCAGCGCGGTGCGCACGGCGCCGAGCGCCAGGGCGTCCGCTTCGCCGACCGCGGGCACAACAAGCGCGGGCCTGCTCCGCGCCCATCCCGCGAGGGCGGCGGCGGCGCTGCCGGGAGTCGGCGCCCAGCTGTCGGCGCCGATGGCGACCGCCCGGAGCGCAGACGTGCCGAAGGCCGCCCCCCCGGCGAGGACCGGGACGCCGGCGGCGTGGCTTGCCGATACCGCCCGGCGCGCGCCCGGCAGGTAAAGCGGCACCGTGCAGGACAAGGCGAGGGCCACCGGCGGATCGGCGGCGAGGAACCGCTGCAGATGCGCGGCGGGCGTCGAGGCGCCCAGAAACACGACCTCCCGTCCCGCTGCCCGCAACTGCTCGGCGAACATCCGCGCCGGCATGACGTGCCATTCCTCCTCGGCGCAGGCCACCACCACGACGCCGCCGACCGCAGCCGTGCGGCGGGGGCCGGCCTCCAAGGCGACGGCGCTGAGCGCGAGGTCGACGACGGCGGTGGCAGCATGCTCATCGGCGACGGAGAACTGCCGATGCTGCCAGCGGCGGCCGACCTCCCGCTGGACCTCGGCAAGCAGCGCCACCGCGGCGGCCAGGCCATCCTCCCGGGTGATCGACCGGACCAGTTCGACGACCTCGCCGTCCCGGCGGGCACCCACGAGGTCCAGGACCGTGCCGACCTGCGCCATGAAGCTACCGTCCGGTGGGCGCGGACAGCCTGAGGCGGTGCACGAGCACCCGCGCGTCCTCTACCACCAAGGGCAGGACGGCTTCCAGCCGCATCCTGGCCACACTGGGAGACGGCGCGCGCGGCACAAGTGGCGGCCCTTCGCCGAAGGCGAGGTCCACGGGGATGACCGTATCATCCTGCGGCGCCGCCAGCCCGACGTGCCCGCCGAGCCGCTCGACCAGGCCGACCAGCGTATCCCGCACCTCGCTCGGGCGGCTGGCCCGCAGCAGGTCCCGAAGTGTCTCATACGCCGCCAGCACGGCGTAAGGATCAGCACCGATCAGCGCGTCGATCAGCGGCCAGCGCTCACTGCCGGGCACAGGCCGGCCGCGCGCCGCAGGCCGGTGCCGGTCGTCCGCCTCGCCGGTGCCTGCAGGCATTTCTCCCGTCACGCCCTCCCGTTTCCGCTGCTGACCCAGAACCTGGCTGACCGCACCGGCAACCGACCATCCCCTGGCCACGAGCCGTTGCACCGCCCGCACCCGGGCGATGTCGGTTTCCCGGTACAGGCGCTGGCCGCCCGCGGTCCTGGCCGGCGCCAGCAGCCCGTGGCGGGTTTCCCAGGCGCGCAGCGCTGCGACCGTCATGCCGGTGCGGCGGGCGACCTCGCCGATGCGCAGCCCTGCGCCCATGGCCGGGTCGGTATCCATGGAAAAAACCTATACAAGAGCTGGACAACCTGTAAAGCTACGATATAGGTTCGCCAGGATGCGTGCCGACGACAAGACGCCGCCGACCGAGCCGCTGACCGAACGCGAGCAAAAGGTGCTGTACCTGCTGCGCGGAACGCTGTCCCTGCGCGAGATCGGCCGGGAGCTTGACCTGTCGGTGAACACGGTCAAGACATACACGCGCGGGATCTACCGGAAGCTGGGCGTGGCCAGCCGCCGCGACGCCGTCCGGCGGGCACCGATGCTCGCCTCCTACGCCGACGCCCCGAGCACGGCCGCCACCGAGCTCAGCTGAGCGCACTGGCCTCACCCGCGGCGGGCGAGGCGGACAGGTGTTACCGGGCCGCCGCGCGGCCGCTCAGTGCTGTCTGGAGCGCGCGCGTCGGCAAGCGGCCGCGCGGCCGCTCACCTATCGGTGGCGCCGGGAGGGCAGGATGGCCCCGATCAGCCACAGCACCGGGAAGATGATGCCGATCAGCCCGAGAACCAAGTGTCCTTTGCGGAAGGTGAGGACGCCGAGCGTGATCAGCAGGACGAAGTAGATGGCCGCGAACAGGAACCAGCCGATACCGGACATGCGTTATATCCCTTCTTCCACCGACAGCAGGTGGAATTGCCAAGGTGCCAAGGCGACAAACAGTCCCGGGTCGGCCAGCTCGTCTCCGTCGCGGTCGACTCCGGCCAGGCTGACCGCATCCCAGTCCCGGCCGGTTACCTCGCCGAGCGTGACCGGGCGGCCCGCGGCCCTGGACAGCTCACCGAGCCAGACCGCGGTGTTGATCTCGTAGATCACGGGCTGTCCGGGCCACCCGGTCACCGCTGCCCCCGTCCGCGAGCCTCATCTGCGCGCACGGCCTCATCGTGGCTCCGGGCGGCCTCGCCGCGCGTCACCCGGGCTGGATGATTTCGCGGCCCGCCACCGACCGCTCCCGGTGCCCGCCGCAAGGATGGCGGGGCCTGACACCGTGTTTCGTTCGGGAAAAAAGCACAGATCAGCCAGAACGGCCGGTGCTGCCAGGGCACCTGCCCGCCGGGTCGGGCGGGTTGCGCGGCCGCCCTGGACACGACATCCTGCTCGTAACGGCGCGAAGGGATGCTTCATGACCGGCGAGACCATCCGCGAGCTGCTCGTGCCCGTCATCGGCCAGGCAGGGTCGATGTTCATGCTCGTCCGCAGGGCAGGCCAGATCGGGTTCGCCGCCGACGAGAACAAGAAGCTGACCGGCGTGGAGGTCCGCCCGGACGGCATGGTCCGTCTGGAGCGCGAGACCGGGTGGGCCGTGATCGACCCGGCCGAGGTCGTGGCCGTGGTGTGGAACGGCGACAGCGACAGTTCGGTCGGCCAGTTCCTGTAGCGCGGCTCAAGGAGGGTACGGCATGGACAAGGACCTGGCCGGTCAGGTTGTCGATATCGCGGCGCGGGTGGTCGCCAGCGGGGCGATCTCCGCGAACGGGCACGGCAACGTCAGCGTCCGGGTTCCCGGGGCGCAGGAGATGTACTTCACGGCGGGCCCCTCGCTGCGGGACCATCCGGTATCGGCTGTGGTGCGCGTCGGCCTGGACGGCACCTTGCGCGAAGGCGAGCTGCCCCCGATCCAGGGGGCGGTCGTCGCCATGCACACCGCCCTGTACACCGATCACCCCGAGGTCGGCTGCGTGGTGCACACCCATTCGCCGTATGCCACCGCGTATGCGGTGGCGCGGCGTCCGATCGGGTGCTGGATCGAGGCGCTGGCCATGTTCGGGCTTCCGGCCGGGGTGCCCGTGGCCGGCTACGGGCCGCGCGGGTCGGCTGAGGCGGTCGCCAGCATCCGGGCCGCGGTCCTCCCCGGCGTCCCGGCGGTGCTGCTGGCCAACCATGGCGTGCTGGTCTTCCACCGCACGCCGGAGCTTGCCATCCTGGTCGGCGGGATCGTCGAGGAGGCGGCGCAGGCAGGCATCAACGCCAGCGCGCTCGGCGGGGCTGCCGAGATCCCGCCGACCATGCGGGCTGCGGCGCTGCAGCGCGCCATGACCTTCGACAGCCGCGGAACGGTGCGGGCCTAGTTGTGGCGTTTGGTCAGGGTTGGACGCCGGCCGCCGGGTAGACGCCGCCCATGGATCCAGACGAGCTGAACGAGGGGCCGGCCGCAGCGGCTGAGCCAGGAGGCGGTGCGCCGGCGTCACCGGGAGGAATGGCCCCAGGTGATGAGGCGCCCCCGGGCACCAAGGGAACCGGCGAAGATCTCTGCCCGGAGTGCGACGGCAGCGGGCGCGCGAACGGCCGCGACTGTCCCAGCTGCGCCGGCACCGGCACGGTGGTCAAGGGAATCTCCGGCGCCTAGCAGGGCCGCCGACATCGGGGCCGGCGCCTCCGGTTGATCATGGGGCCAGCCCGGTGCGGGCAGCGCGCCGGTCTCGATCGCCTTGGTCACCGCGGCGGTCCGGCCGGAGACGCCCAGCCCGCGCGCGCGTACCGCCCAGCTCGTTGTGTTCATGCACCCAGCCTCGCTGGCGGCGCCGGGGCGGCGCATCGCCCGTCCGGTCACGCTCAGGTCAGCCGAACGGTGGACATGCCCGCCGGGACCGGGGATGGCTCAGCCGTCGCTGTCGGCCGCTGCCGCCTCGCTCGCCTGGCTCGCTGCGCTCCCCGGCGCGGCGGGGACCTGCAGCGCCGGCTCGTTCACCCCTTCGATGCGCCCGGCGGGCGATGCCGGCTGCCGGCCCATCCTCCGCAGCGTGGGCAAGGCGGCGAGCGAAACCGGCATCGGCAGCAACAAGGCCAGCACCCGGTAGACGAACACGCCCACCACGGCGACCGCCAGCGGCGCGCCGCTGACCCAGATCGTCAGCGGCAGCACCAGGGCCAGGACGCCTGCGCCAGCCAGCGGCCCGGTGCGGCGCGTGAACACCATCCCGGTGGCGAAGCCGACGAACAGCGCGGCGGCGTTCATCCGGAAGCCGAACATGGCCAGCCCGGCCCAGGTGGCGAAGGCGTCCGCCGCCCAGAACAGCGCCATGCCGGCCAGCGCGGAGCCCCAGCGCAGCGGGTGGGCGAACAGCACCCGGATGATGCGGATCGAGTCGAGGAAGGTGCCGAGCTTCCGCCGCCAGCCGGCCCGGTCACGGAACCGGTCGCCGTAGCGTTCCGCGGCCCAGAAGCCGATCAGGAACCCCGGGATCGGGATGATCGCCCAGGGAAGGGTGAAGTCCATCGGCGGCTGGCCGCGCCCCGACGCGAGCACGACGATCGCGGCGGCGCAGCCGCCGATCGCCAGGACGCCGTGTTCCAGGCCTCCCAGTGCGGCCACCCGTGCCTTGGCCTCATCCTCGTCCGCGCCCGCGGCCTGGAGCGCGTACTGGTCGAGCGCGCCTCCGCCGTGGGCGAGGAATCCGCCGAAGCCTGCGGCTACCACGGCGCGCATCTGCCGACGCGGCAGCGTCGGGCCGCCTTCGACGCGGAAGATTCCCCGGTAGGCGTAGTAGTAGCCGACGAACGAGATCAGCAGCGCGCCGATCAGCGCGGCCAGCCATGTCCCGTCGAAATCGCCAAGCACGGCCCGCACCTTCGACCAGCCGGCCACGTAGGCCAATCCGGTCCCGGCCGCCAGCTCCAGCGCTATCGCCACGCCGACCAGCACGGCCAGGACGGCCCCGCGGTGCCGCATGTGCACTACGGACAGCCGCGGCAACGATACGCGCATGGTGGAGCCCCATCCACTCGGCAACGCCGTACCGCTGCCCTCGCGCGGCCGGACCATGCGCCCGCGTTCCTCGGCACCGTTGTCGTCCGGCTGCTTCTTTGCCCGGCGGCACGGGCGCTTACGCAGGTCGTTCGGACTTGAAGGCGTAATCAAAGAACCGGTATTTGACGCCTGCTGCGGTCCATTCAGCGCGCAGCCGCGTGCGCCGTTCGATGCGGCGCAGTGCCGACAGCAGCCGGCGGTTGACGTCGCGGGCGTCAGCGCCTTCCATCAGGCCGTCCAGGTGCAAGCCGTCGGCGGTGGGGGTGACCTGGCCGTCGAGGAGCTGCGCGAGCACGGGACGGATGGCGTCCAGGTTCTCCGAGCTCACATCGCCGTTCAGCCGGAACGTGGCCATCAGCTGAGTCTCCCACGCCGTTCCGTCTGGCCAGCGCCCCGGGCCGCCACCTGCTCGTGCCGTTCTCGCGTGGATGCGTTCATGGCGTGAGCTCCCGGGCCGCGGCGACGATGTCGGCGGGCAGCGGCCGCGCCCCCATGGCGGCGATGCGGTCCTGGCTCAGGCCACCGACGGCTGGCATGGCGACCGGAGTTCCGCTGGCCAGGCTGCAGATGTCCTCGGCGTGCCGTTCGAACCGGTCCGCGTTCAGGGTGAGCAGCACGACCAGTGCAGGGTCAAGCGTGCGCACGGTGCCGGCGAGCGCGTCGAAGGGCGTGTCGGCGCCGAGGAAGGTCACCCGCCAGCCTCGCCTGGCCACGAGCACGCCGAAGGCGACCAGGCCCAGGTCGTGGGCCTCACCGGGCAGGCAGGCCAGCAGCACCGGCGGCCCTATGCCGGCGCCCCAGTCCCGGGCCAGGCCGAGCAGCCGGCCGCGGATCAAGCTGGCCGCGAAGTGTTCTTGTGTCACCGAGGCCGAACCGGCTGCCCATCGCCGCCCAAGGTCATGCAGGTAAGGGATGAGCACGTCGGCCAGTGCGGCCGCTACGGACACGGTGGCGAACAGGCGGTCCAGGGCGGCGTGTGCCGCCTGGTCGTCGAAGGAACCGAGGGCGGTGTGCAATTGCCCGGCGATGTCGTCGACGGGCGACTGCGGTGATGGTTCCGGCGCGGTACGCGCCTGCCGCGCCGCTTCGGCCGCGGCCACGCCCTGCCCGATCAGTTCCGTCATCCGGCGGACGCGGGCCTCATCATCGCGGGAGTACAGGCGGAACCCGCCGGGTGACCGTGCCGGGCGGAGCAGCCCGTACCGCTGCTCCCACGCACGAAGCGCGTCGGGTGACACCCCGGCGCGCCGGGCCAGCTCGCCGATGCGCAGGCCGCCGTCAGTGCCGTTCACGAGACACCACTATACAATCCTTGGACAAAATCTGAACAATCCCTTGACAAGAGTTTGTCTAGAGTACAAGGTCAAAGCTAGACAAACTTTCTCGGAGGAAGCATGAAGAGGATGCTGCGCACCTGGGCCGGGCGCGCCGTCATGGGGGCCGTCCTGGCCGCGGGCGTGGTCGGCGGGCTCGGACTGGTCGTGGCCGCGCCCGCCGCCGCCGCAGACAACGGCACGGTATATGTCGTGCACGGGCTACCTGGCCGGACCGTCGACGTCGACGTCAACGGCAAGGCCACGCTCACCGGCTTCAGGCCCGGCGAAGTGGCCGGCCCGCCGTCCCTGCCGGCCGGATCGCATGACGTCACCATCCGCAAGGCGGGCGACCCCGACGGCAGCGGCAACATATCCGCGGTGGGAGCGCTGATGCTCGGGGGCCTCATGCTGATCAGCACAGGAGGACTCGTCGCCAGCCGGGTGCGGCGTTGACCCAGGCAGCCATGGTGAAGGTGCTGGTCGCCGGCGCCTCCGGCTTCGTCGGCCGGCACCTGTGCACGGCCCTGGCCGACGCCGGTCATGACGTCGCCGCGCTGACCCGCAATCCCGCTGCCTATACCGGGGCGGGCACAGCTGTCTATGGCAATGTGCACTGCCCCGCCACCCTGCATGCCCCGATGGCCGGCTGCCGCGCCGCCTACTACCTGGTGCATTCGCTCAGCGACCCGGACTTCCGGCGCAAGGACGCCGCCGCGGCGGCGGCGTTCGGCAAAGCGGCGGCGCGGGCCGGGCTCCAGCGCATCATCTACCTCGGAGGGCTCGGCGACGACACCGACGCTCTGTCCGCGCACCTGCGCAGCCGCCGCGAGGTGGAAAAACTTCTCGGATCGGCCGGCGTGCCCGTCACCGTCATCCGGGCCGGGATCATCGTCGGGCACGGGGGCATCTCGTGGGAGCTGACCCGCCAGCTCGTGCAGAACCTGCCCGCCATGATCACGCCCAGATGGGTGGCCACCCGGACCCAGCCGATCGCGGTCGACGACATCGTGCGCTACCTTCTCGCAGTGCTGAAGCTGCCGGACACGGCAGGCCGGGTCTTCGAGGCGGGAGGGCCCGAGGTGCTGCAGTACGCCACCATGCTGCGCCGCGTCGCCGCCATCGAGGGCCGACCGCTCCCGATCCTGCCGGTTCCGCTGCTCACCCCCTGGCTGTCGTCGCTGTGGCTGGCCCTGGTCACCGACGTCGACACCGGCACCGGCCGGGCTCTCATCGACTCGATGACCAACGAGGTCGTCGTGCGGGATCCGTCCCTGCGCGACCTCATACCGTTTGACCCCATGCCCTACGACGACGCAGTACGCAAGGCGCTGCGCGAGGCAGAAGAAGCAGAACGAGCCAGCCGGTGACTCCAGACAGCCGCCACCAGCGGCGAGTGCTCACCGCCACCGGCATCAGCGGCGCAGGGCTGCTGGGGGCTTCGCTGTCCGCCAGGGCCGGGTCCCGCCGGTTCTACCTGCTGACCGCCGGCCTGGCCGTCAGCTGGGCCGGTGGCGCCCTCGCCGCGGGACCTCTTCCGCTGGGCCGAGCCCCAGGCCATGGCGGCGCCACGCGTCACCAGGTGGTCGTGCCCGTGCTGATCGGCGCGGGCGGTTTCGGACTGTTCTACGGAGCCGCCCGGATCGCCCGGCACATCCCGGTGCTCGACCGGGCCATCACCGCGGTGTTGCGCTACGAAGCGGATGGATCGGCGCCTTTCGTGCTGCTGACCGCGTCCGCGAACGCGGTGGCCGAGGAGCTGTTCTTCCGCGGGGCCCTGTGGTCCCTCACCGAGCGGGTACACCCCTTGACCACGACAACGCTCGCCTACACCGCCACCACCGCGGTGGCCCGCACTCCCGCGCTCACCATCGCCGGCGCCGTAACGAGCGTGCTGTTCGGCCTGCAACGGCGCGCATCCGGCGGCGTTCTCGCGCCGGCTCTCAGCCACCTCACCTGGTCGCTGCTGATGCTGAACTACCTCCCTCCGCTGTTCGACACCCCAGCCAGGCCGCGACCACCCGCAGGCACCCTGAACTGATATCCAGCATCGCTTTTGCCCCGCTTTACCCCTCTTGCCCCTCCTTGGCGCTCTTGGCCCTCCGGGCTATGGAGACGAGCGCACACCCGGCTCTCGGGCGGCAACGCCCCGGGCCAGAGATTTAGGGCGAAGCATTTGTGCCCGGCGAAGGAAAAGCGGCCAAATTCGGCGCACTATCGTTCGCGAAGCACAAATGCTACGCGTTACCTGAAACGCCAGTTCCCGCAGCGGCGAGACGCGAGTACCGAGACGCGCGCTCCAGACAGCACTGAGCGGCCGCGCGGCGGCTTGCCCGACGCGCGCGCTCCAGACAGCACTGAGCGTTCTCAGGTGCCCAGCTCTGCGTGGGTCAGATGAGCCTCGGCGCCGACCGGCGTGAATCCGGCGGCCAGGAACGCGCGGACGCTTGCCGCATTCGCCGGCGCGATTTGCGCCCACAGCGGGGTACCAGCAGGCAGCAGGTGAAGGGCCGCGGCGGCAAGGGCCCGGCCGAGCCCGGCGCAGCGGCGGCCGGGGTCGACCTCGATGGACACCTCCCACCGGCCGGCGATGCCGCGGCCGAGGGTCACGATGCCCCCGTCTGTGCGCCAGGCTCGCACGGCGTCGCGGTAGCGCAAGGCACGGGCCAGCCGCGGGTGGGCACGTCCTGGCCCCGCGGTCAGGGCGATAGGCGGCGGGCCGGGCAGGGCCGAGGCCACGCAGAGCATGTCGATGGTGTGCGCCTGGCGGCCGGTATGCTCGCACAGCTCCTGCAAGAACGCCGGGCTCAGTGGGGCGGCCAGGTCGCCGCCCGGCAGCCGGCCGGCCACCCAGGACGGCTCAGCATCAATGAAGATCACCGCATGGGCGGTGAACCCGAGTACCCCGGCATCCCGCCGCGACGGCGCTGGCACGATCGTGACACCGCCATCGGCGGGCGGGAACCGGCCCGCGGCCACCGCCTCCAGCACGGCCGACAGCGCCCCGTCCCCGTCCATGCGCTCATCGTCCCGGCGGCGCGGTTCGCGGCCTGCTGACCGAGGCACGATCACGCATCGCCTTCTGCACTGAGCGGCCGGGATGGGCGCAAGGCCCAGGTGTCGCCAGCGAGGCGGACGGCCAGCGCCTGCACGGCACGCGCGGTCCACGCGGAGGGGCGGGGACAGGCTCCGTCCGCCAGGCCGTTCCAGTAGATCGACCAGGTGCCCGCGACAACGCGCCGAACGGCGGGGGCGGTGAGCAGCCGCACGACCGCCGACGCGGCCCTGGGCCTGCGCAGCAGCGTCTTCTGCAATGCCGACGCGCCGGCCATGTACGGCCCGAACGCCGCCTCAATCGCCTCAGCGTATGCGGGGGCCGCCCGGGCCGGGCCGGCGAGCACCGCCTCGGCGGCCAGCCTGGCACTGACCATGGCCGGGCCGATGCCCTCGCCCTGCAGGGGGTTGATCAATCCTGCGGCGTCTCCTGCCAGCAGCACGTTACCGGCGGCAGACGGGGTGCCGGTACCGCCCATGCGCAGCCATCCGCCCATGACCGGCCCCGGCCGCGCGTCCCCGCTCAGGTCGCCACGCAGGCCGAGCAGCGCGACCAGCCGGGCCAGATCGCCTCGCAGCGACACCTGCCTGCGGCAGCTGCCGAGGCCGACGCCGATGCCCACGTTCGCCTGGCCGTCCGCACCGGGAAACAGCCAGCCGTACCCCGGGTAGATCCGCCACGGGCTGGCGTCGAGCAGGACCAGCAGCGGCAGCGGCACCTCCGCCGGCACATACGCGCGGATCGCGAAGCCCCACAGCGCTGCCTGCGGGTCCAGCATCCCCGTCAGCCGGGCGACCGGGCTCAGCGCCCCGTCCGCGGCGATGACCACCTGCCCGGCCAGCCGCTGGCCGTCGCTGGAGATGACGGCGTCCACCCTGCCGCGCCCGGCCGCCTCGACCGCGGTGATCCGGGCTCGTACCGGGACCGCGCCTGCCGCCAGGGCGGCCTCGCGCAGCGCGTGGTCTAGCGCGAGCCGTGGCACGATGATCCCGTGACCAGGGTAGGTTCGCCCGGTGAAGGCCGGCAGCCGGCTCCGCTGGCCTGAAGGGCCGACGGCGAGCAGGTCAGAGCCCTGCCCGGCGTCGGGGACCTGCAGTCCCAGATCCGCCAGGACCTGCACCCCGCGCGGCCCGACCAGGTCCCCGCATGCCTTGGCGCGCGGGAAGGCCGCCTTGTCGGCGAGCGCCACCCGCGCACCGGACCGAGCGAGCACCAGCGCTGCGGTGCTGCCGGCGGGCCCGGCGCCGACCACCACCGCATCGAAGCGAGCGCTCACCGCGGGGCAGCCTTCCGCCGGCTCATCAGCACGGCCGACAGCTCGGCCCCGATCAGCAGCGACCAGACGGTGGCGTAGAGGAACGCGAGGAAGCCGAAGATCCCGCCGATCGTCCCGTACAGCACGGTCGACTTCTGGATCAGCTGCGCATAGACCACTCCCCCCAGGACGGTCAGGACCAGCCACGCGACGGTGAACGCCACAGTGCCAGGCACGTGGTCCCGCAGCGTTATGCCCTTACCCGGGGTAAGCAGGCGGTAGGTGGCCAGGAAGAGCACGAAACAGCCGCCTGCGAAGGCGGCGAACTGGAAGATGGCCGCGAGCGTCGCCCGGTGGCCCGACACGAGCTCGGCCTCAATCGCGGTGAACCCTGCCAGCGCCACGAACACGGCCACCATGAGCAGGCCGATGACCGTGCCCCTGAGCCGCCCGGTGAGCAGGCCCACCCACTGCGTCCGGAAGATCACGCCAAGCGCGTGCCGCAGCCGGCTCGCGAAGCCTGACGCCGTCCACAGCAGGCCGAACAGACCGATCACCCCCAGTGTCACCCGCCCGGCCACGGCCGCCTGCATTTCGGCCGTCACCACGGAGCCGAGGCCCGGCACGACTTTGACCAGCTCGTTCACCGCGTCTTGCGCCGCTTGCGGATGCCCGGCGAACACGAAGCCCAGCACCGATGAAGCGAAAAGCAGCAACGGGGGGACAGCCAGGAACGAGCCGTAGGCCAGCGCGCCGGCATGGGTGCCCAGGTCGTCGATCCGCGGCCGGGCAGCGACCTCGGCGACCGGGGCGACGAACCGATAGGGCAGCCGGGGGAAACGCCGATGCAGAAGGCGCTGATGTTCGTCGGCTCTGGTGCGCACGACCATGGACAGGCGCTGTCTCTGCTGGCGTTCGAGGGCGTCAAGCTCGGCCTGTTCGGCCTGCTGTGCCTGAACGGCCGAACGGACCTTCCGGAGCCGCCCCATCGGCCGCCGCGTGGGATCTCCCTGTTCGCGCTTCCGCTGGGCCGAGGGGGCTGTCTTATCCGTTGCCTGGTCGTCGGCCACTCGGCGTGCCTCCCGATCCGCGCTCCCGCTGGCGGCACCTGCAACGCCCGTCCGGTAACCCTGACTGCATCTCAGCCAGCCGATCCTGCTTACTGGCAGCTTATGATCAGCGCCGTGCCGGAGGAACCCGGAAGCGCGCGGCCACGTCGACTCCGAGCACCTGGAGTGGATCCCGGACCGTCCGGGCCCGCAGCCTCGTCCGGTGCGGGTTGTCAGCGGTTCGCGGCCCGGGCGGCGACCGGCCAGCGGTCCACCACCTGCCCCCGGTCGGCCACGAGCAGCTCAGGGACGAGGTTGACGGCGGTGCACACGTGGTTCGGCACCACGGCGACCGTCTCGCCGAGCGCCGGCGAGTCACCTTCGACGGCGACCACGGCGTGGTGCTCCCACAGGCCGGTGATCCGGGCGCCCGGCCAGTCGGCGAGCCGCCCGTAGCCGGTGGCCCAGGCCGGGCGGTCCGGCCCGAGCACCTTGGACCCGGCATCGAGCACGATGCGTCCCGGTGCCGGGCGGCTCACCACGGTCGCCGCCACCATCAGCGCTACCTCGCTCATCGAGCAGGTACCCAGCTCCACCTGCTGGGCGTCGTTGAGCGCATAGACCCCCGGCCGCAGCTCGCTCAGGCCGCCGGGCACCGACAGCCGGGCGCTGGGGGTGGAGCCACCGCTTCGCTCCACGGTGCCGAACCCGGCGGCGGCCAGGCCGGCGGCCGCCTCAGCCAGGGCGGCGGCTTCATCGGCTGCTGCCTGCGCAGCGGCACCCGGCCGGTAGCTGTGGCCCGGGAAGGTGAACACTCCGCGTACTTGCACACCGGCTCGCCGTGCCGCCAGCGCGACACCGGCGGCCTCGGCCGGGGGCACGCCGCTGCGGCCCAGGCCGCAGTCGACTTCGACCATGACCGCCACCCGGCCTGCGAGCGGGGCGAGAAGCCGTGCTGCCGCAGCCGAATCGGTGCCGACGGTGACCGTGGCCCGCTCGGCCAGCTTGCCCAGCCGGGTTACCAGGTCCGCGGCCGGCCACAGCGGATAGGCGATGAAGACGTCCTCCACCTCAGGCCCTGCCAGCGCTGCGCGCGTGCGGCTTACCAGGACCTCTGCCTCGCCGACGGTGGCGGCGCTCAGGCCCCGGGCGCCCAGGGCTAGCTGCCGCCCGGCAATCTGCGGGCACTTGTGCGTCTTGGCATGCGGCCGCAGCGCCAGCCTTTCCTCCGCCGCGAACGCCGCCATGCCCGCGAGGTTGGCCTCCAGCCGGTCGGCGAACACCACCGTGGCGGGGGTCGCCAGGCCGCCGGGCAGCAGACCGCTCACGACTCCTATCATGCCGTGCAGATGCTGGAATTGCGGCAACGGCAGGCGCCAGGGCCGGCAGGAGGGATAGCCGATGGACGTCGATGAGCCACCAAACCCTGTCGGCGACCCGCACCTGCGCACCCCCGGCGGAAAGCCGCGGGCGCGTGCGCTGGGCATCCCCTTCGGCGGTACACCGGGCCGCTGGAACGCCATCACCGACGTTCCCGGACTCGAGCTGGGGTACGTCACGCTGATCGAGGGCAGCGACGTGCGCACCGGGGTCACCGCGATCCATCCCCGTGGCAAGGACAACGCAGGCGATCCGGTCGCGGCCGGCTTTCACAACCAGAACGGCAACGGCGAGATGACCGGGGTCTCGTGGATCGAGGAATCAGGGACGTTCGCCGGGCCGGTCGTCATCACCAACACCCATGCGGTCGGCATCGCCCACGCAGGCATCGTCGCGTGGACCGCCCGCCGCCACCCCGGCCTGACCGACGCGTGGCTGCTGCCGGTCGCCGCCGAGACCTGGGACGGCTACCTGAACGACCCCAACGGCCACCACGTCAGCGAGCACACGGTGGTGACCGCGCTGGACGCGGCCGAGCGTTCCCCGGTCGAGGAGGGATCGGCCGGCGGCGGCACCGGGATGAACTGCTACCAGTTCAAGGGCGGCTCGGGAACGGCGTCCCGGCTGGTCGGCCACGCGGGCACCACGTATACCGTCGGCGCGTTCGTCCAGGCCAACTTCGGGTCCCGCCGGGAGCTGGTCTTGGCCGGGGTGCCGCTCGGCGAGGCTCTTGCCGCAGACAACCCGATGGAGGAGTTCTTTGCCGCCCCGCCGGGAGCAGGATCGGTGATCGCCGTCATCGCCACCGATGCGCCGCTGCTCCCCCACCAGTGCAAGGCGCTGGCACGGCGCGTCACCTTGGGCCTGGCCCGGACCGGCACCAGCGGATCGCACTATTCCGGCGACCTGTTCCTCGCGTTCTCCACGGCCAACGAGGGCGCCTTCACCACCGCCCCCGCCAGGCCCGGCCACGGCGACGATCGCTACGACCGGCTGCTGTTCGTGCCCTGGGGCAACCTCAATCCGTTCTGTGCGGCCGTGGTCCAGGCGGTCGAAGAGGCGGTCGCCAACGCGCTGGTCGCCAACGAGGACATGACCGGACGCGATGGCCACCGGACGCCGGCGCTGCCCCGCGACACGGTCGCCGAACTCATCGCTGCGGCGGCCGCGACGCGGCCAGGCTGATCCTCAGGACTTCCGGGAACAGCGGGGTTAACCGGTCCGCGCTTACGCCGGTCATCTCGTGCTGGGAGGACTCGAGGGTCTGCAGATGTCGCAGGCCCTGGAAGCCCATGACACCAGCGGCGGCAAGGATCACGCCAGCCAGCAGCACGGCGAGCTCGAAGCCGCGCAGGAACGAGGCAACCGCTGGGTAGAGCGCGTCCCGCCCGACGGACGCGGCGACCAGGTGGGCCTGGCCGCCGGCGACGTCGGCGCCCAGCTGCGCAGCCGGCTGGCGTTCGGCCGACGGGAGCGATCCGGCACGCCGGTGCCAGTCGGCCAGGGTCACGCTGGCGGCGACGGATCCCAGGATCGCCAGTCCCATCGCGGTGCCGATCTGGCGACAGGCGTTGAACAACCCCGACCCGATCCCGGACGATCCCTCCGGAACCTCGGCCATGGCCGCAGCCGAGCCCGCCGGGACCATCAGGCCGAAACCGACTCCGACCACGAGGTAGCACGCTGCTGGCCACGCAAATGGTGTCTGCGTTGTCACCTGGCTCATCCCGAGCATGCCCGTCGCAGCAAGGACGCAGCCAGAGCCCACCGCCCACGCCACCGGCAGCCAGCGGGCGAGGCGCTTTCTGAGCTGGGCTACCACGAAGTAAGGGACGCAGAAGAACAGCCAGGACAAGCCGGTGCGCAGCGCGGACCACCCGTCAATATCCTGGAAAAAAAGCGTGACGTAGTAGATGAATCCGGAGAAGGCCAGGTAGGCCAGCAGGTATACGGCACACGCCCAGCCGAAGCCCGGGGTTCGCAGCAATGCTGGGGGAACCATCGGCGACGCGGCCGTGCGTTCCCGCCAGAAGAACACGGCCAAGACCGCGATGCCGCCTGCGACGCAGACGGCCACGACGGGCGAACGCCAGGTGGCGTCCGCGGAGTCGATGAACCCGAAGGTCAGCAGCAGCAGGCCCACGGCACTCAGCGCGACCCCGGCGATGTCGAAGGAGCGGGGTACCGGCTCGCGGGACTCCGTGACCGCGGCCAGGGAGATGGCCACGGTTACCACTCCGATCGGGATATTGACCCAGAAGACGGAGGACCAGGGAAACACGCTGAGCAGCAAGCCGCCGAGCACGCTGCCCCCCGCGACGGCCAGGCCGCTTACCGCGGCCCACAGCCCGATCGGGCCGGTCCGCGCATCCGAAGGGTAGGCCTCTGCGATCAGCGAAAGGGTCAAGGATGACATGACGGCGCCGCCGATTCCCTGGATCACCCGGAAGCCGATCAACATGTCTCCCGAAACCGACACAGCGCAACCGACTGAGGCAAGCGTGAACAGGGCGACTCCGCTGATGAAAATGCGCTTGCGCCCGAAATGATCGCCCAGCGCTCCGCCCGTCGGTATCAAGGCGGCCAGAGCCAGGGCGTAGCCGCTGACAACCCATTCCAGCCCCGCGGGCGACAGGCGCAGCTCGTGCTGCATCGATGGAAGGGCAACGCTCACGATCAGGACGTCGAGCACCATCATGCCCTGAGTCGTGCATGCCGCTGCGAGCGTCAGCCGCTGCCTGACGGCGTGATTCACGGGACCGGCGGAGTGCCGTGGGTGTGGAACGACTCGATGGTCTTCAGCCCCCAGGCCTGGCCCTTGGCACGCTCGGCCTCGGTCCAGGTGATCGTGCGCCAGTCCGGCGCCAG
>JAFAPY010000186.1 GCA_019246795.1 Streptosporangiaceae bacterium
GGCGGCGCGGCGCTGGGCCGGGTGGCCGGGCCGCATGGCGGCCGGCGGGGTGGGTCCCTTGCCCTGCAGCCTGCGCCTGCCGTGGCCGCCGGTGCCGGGCCGCGGCTTGCCGGTCTTGGTGCGGCCGCCCTTGCCGTTGGCCGCGCCCTTGCCGGTGCCGCCCCGGCCGGAGCCGCCCGGCCCGGTCAACGCCTCAGCTCCCAGCGCGGGCCCTGCGGCGTGTCCTCGACGGCCACGCCGATCTGTTCCAGCCCGTTCCTGATCGCGTCCGCGCTGGCGTAGTCCCTGCGGGCCCGGGCGGCCTCCCGCTGCTGCAGGGTCAGCCTCACCAGCGCGCCGACGACGTCCCGCAGCCGCTCGGCGGTCCCGCCGCCGGTGCTGCCGGCCGAACCGGACCAGTGCGGCGCGAGCGGGTCGAGGCCGAGCACGCCGAGCATCGCCCGCACCTGGGCCAGGCTGGCGCGGGCGCCCGCCTTGTCCGATGCGGCAAGCGCCTGGTTGCCGTCCTTGACGCCGGCGTGCAGCTCCGCCAGGGCCTCGGGGACGCGGAGGTCATCGTCCATGGCGGCACCGAACGCCGCGGGCAGCTCGCGCAGGTCCTCGCCGCCGCGCGCGGCGGGGCTGGCGTCTGCGCCCGGGCTGCCGAGGATCTCGGCGGCGCGGACCACGAACCGCTCGATCCGCTGGTAGGCGGCGGCCGCCTCCTCCAGCGAGTCCTCGGAGAACTCCAGCTGCGACCGGTAGTGCGCCTGCACCAGGTAGTAGCGGAGCTCTGCGGGGCGGACCCGCTGCAGCACCTCGGTGACCAGCAGCGAGTTGCCAAGGGACTTGCTCATTTTCTCCCCGGCCAGCCCGAGCAGGCCGTTGTGCAGCCAGTACCGCGCGAAGCCGTCCCCCGCGCAAACCGACTGCGCGATCTCGTTCTCGTGGTGCGGGAAGATCAGGTCCATCCCGCCGCCGTGGATGTCGAAGGTGGTGCCGAGGTAGCGGGTGGACATCGCCGAGCATTCCAGGTGCCAGCCGGGCCTTCCGGGCCCCCACGGCGTCTCCCGGGACGGCTCGCCCGGCTTGGCGGCCTTCCACAGCGTGAAGTCCCGCAGGTCCCGCTTGCCGCCGGTGTCGTCGGCGTCCTCGGCGGGCCGCATCTGGTCCAGCCGCTGCCCGGAAAGCGCGCCGTAGCGGGGGTAGGAGTGCACGCCGAAGTACACGTCCCCGCCGGCCGCGTAGGCCTGGCCGCCCTCGATCAGCCGGCGGATCAGCACGATCATCTCCGGGATATGCCCGGTGGCGCGCGGCTCGATGTCCGGCGGCCGGCAGCCGAGGGTGTCGTAGGCCCAGGTGAACGCGCGCTGGTTCCGCTCCGCGACGATCCAAGGGGGTACGCCCTGCTGCGCGGCGACGCGGAGGATCTTGTCCTCGATGTCGGTGACGTTGCGGCAGAAGGTCACCCGGTACCCGCTGGCCTCAAGCCAGCGGATCAGCACGTCGAAGCACACCGCCGACCGCAGGTGGCCGATGTGCGGGGGCGCCTGGACCGTGGCGCCGCACAGGTATACCGACACCTGTCCCGGCGTGATCGGGGTGAACTCGCGCACGGCGCGCGCGGCGGTGTCGTGGAACTGCAACGTCACGGTGTAAGGCTAGTCCCTTTCACGGGCAGGAGAAGGGCCGTGGCGATCGCGGCGATGCCCTCGCCGCGGCCGGTCAGCCCGAGCCCGTCGGTGGTGGTGGCGGACACGCTGACCGCGGCGCCGGACAGGGCCTCGGCGAGGGCCTTCTCGGCTTCGGCGCGGCGCGGCGCGATCCGCGGCCGGTTCCCGATCACCTGGACCGCGACGTTGCCGATGGCAAACCCTGCCTCGCTGATCAGCCGGAACGTCTCGCGCAGCAGCGAGTCACCCGATGCGTGCGCCCACTGCGGCCGCGAGGTACCGAAGGTGTCGCCGAGGTCACCGAGTCCTGCCGCCGACAGCAGCGCGGTGCAGATCGCGTGCGCCGCCACGTCGCCGTCGGAATGGCCGTCAAGGCCCGTCTCGCCCGGCCAGAGCAGGGCTGCCAGGTGCAGCTCGCGTCCGCTGCGCAGCGGGTGCACGTCGGTTCCAACGCCCACCCGTGGCACCAGGAAACCGGCCGGGCCTCCCGGCGGCCGGTCAGCCACGGCTAAGCGGCCGCGCGGCGGCTTGCCCGACGCGCGCGCTCCAGAAAGCACTGAGCTTCGCGGGGACCCGGATCAGGTGGCCAGGACCTCGTCGAGCAGGGCCTCGGCCTTGTCCTCGTTGGTCTTCTCGGCGAGCGCCAGCTCGCTGACCAGGATCTGCCACGCCTTGGCCAGCATGCGCTTCTCGCCCGCGGACAGGCCGCGCTCCTTGTCGCGCCGCCACAGGTCCCGCACGACCTCGGCCACCTTGTTCACGTCGCCGGACGCGAGCTTCTCCAAATTGGCCTTGTAGCGCCTGGACCAGTTGGTCGGCTCCTCAGTGTGCGGCGCGCGGAGCACCTCGAAAACCCGCTCCAGCCCCTCCGCGCCTACCACATCCCGAACGCCTACCAGCTCGGCATTGTCCGCGGGAACGCGTACTGTCAGGTCTCCCTTGTCGACCTTCAGGACCAGATAGGTCTTATCCTCGCCCTTTATGGTGCGAGTCTCGACCGCTTCGATGCGAGCAGCCCCATGGTGGGGATAGACGACGGTATCGCCGACCTTGAAAGACATGTGGCAAGTACCCCTTCCGCTGAATCCATCTTACCACGCCGGACCTGATCCATAAAACGTCCTTAGCGGTAAATGTGCAGGTCAGTACGCCAATCACCGGCCTTGCCCATGCCATTCAGCCGGCGGTGCCAGGCCCGGCACCGCCACGCGAGGGCTGATTCAGCGTTGCTTGTAGTGTACCTGAGCCGGTCAGCGGGGCCGGCCATCTCGCCGGCTGCACATCCGGCGGCACCGGTCCGCAGCGCCTGCCGGTGGGCTCATACTAAAGAGACACGGTCCCGAACGCGCCGGAGGTGACGGTGGATCCTGGCGGCGGAGCAGGGCGGGACGAACCCCCGCTCGGCATCCAGATCCCGGATGACGCGCGGGAGCTCGACCGTGACCTGCTCGCCTACCGCCGTGAGCTGCGCGCCGAGCGGCGCAGGACCCGGCTGCGGCGGCTGGCCGGGCCGATCGCCGACAACGGGGCCATCCTGCCGCTGCTGGCGAGCATCCTCGCTGTGTGCCTGGTCGCGGGCGCGATGCTGTCGGTGGCCACGTTCAGCCCGGCGACGGCGCCGGCCCGGCTGCAGCCCTCCCACTCGACGCTGAGCAGCCCGGCCGTGACCGCCGCAAGTTCGCGGCCCGCCCCGCGGCGATCGGTTACCAGGTCCCCCGCAGGGCCGCCGCGTTCGGTTGCGGCCAGGCCGCCGGGGACCGGGTCCGCCGCCCGCGGCCGCACTCCTCGCGCCCTTAGCCGCCCGGCCCCCGGGTAAGCCGGCGCGGCGGCCGGCGGCTACCATTTCTTGCGTCCGCCGGGAGCAACGACAGGAGGCCGTGACGGTGACGCGCTGGACACGCCGGTTGCTTTTCGCCGCCGTAGCCGTGCTGGCCCCGGCGCTGGCCGGGTGCGAGGCAGGCTTCAACGCGCCGACGCAGGAATACCACCCGGCCGCCTTCGGCAACTACGCCAGCCCCAGCCACCTCAGCATCCAGAACGCGTTCGTGCTCGGGCCTGCGCCCGGGGCCGTGCTGCCGGCCGGCGGCCAGGCCGGAGCCTTCCTGGCGCTGTACGCAGCCGACGGGGACCGGCTGGAGTCGGTGACCGCCCCGGGGGCCGCAGCCTCGGTGCGGCTGGTCGGCGGCCCGGTGACGCTGGCGCCGCAGACGCTGGTGACGCTGACCGGCCCCGCGCCCAGGATCGTGCTCACCGGCCTGACCAGGCCGCTGACCGGCGGGCAGTCCATCGCCCTCGTGCTGGACTTCGCGAACGCCGGAGCGGTGGCGCTGCAGGTCCCGGTCATGCCGCACGCCTATGAGTACGCGACCTACTCCCCGCCACGGCTGCCGCCGGCGCCGACGACCGCCCCCAGGGCCCGTACCTCGCCCACTCCATCCGCAAGCCCGTAGGCCCCCCGGCGGGCCGTGGCCGGGCAGCATCGGCCGTTCAGGATGATTCGAACTTGTAGCCCAGGCCGCGGACGGTGACGATGTGCCGCGGGCGGGCGGGGTCGAGTTCGATCTTGGCGCGCAGCCGCTTGATGTGCACGTCGAGCGTCTTGGTGTCGCCGACGTAATCGGCCCCCCAGACCCGGTCGATGAGCTGCATCCTGGTCAGCACCCGGTCCGCGTTGCGCAGCAGTACCTGGAGCAGCTCGAACTCCTTTAGCGGCAGCTGCACCGCCTCGCCCCGGACGGTCACCACGTGCCGCTCCACGTCCATGCGGACCGGCCCGGCCTCCAGCGCCGCGCCCGCCGCGTCGTCGGGCTCGCCCCGGCGCCTGAGCACGGCGCGCATCCGGGCCACGAGCTCGCGTGAGGAGAACGGCTTGGTCACGTAGTCATCGGCGCCGAGCTCAAGGCCGACCACCTTGTCGATCTCGCTGTCCTTGGCAGTCAGCATGATCACCGGCACGTTCGACTTCTCCCGCAGTGACCGGCACACCTCGCTGCCCGGCAGGCCCGGCAGCATCAGGTCGAGCAGCACCAGGTCGGCCCCGGTGCGGTCGAAGGTGTTCAGCGCCTCAGGACCGGTGCAGCAGACCGCCACCTCGAACCCTTCCTTGCGGAGCAGGTACGAGATGGCATCGCTGAACGAATCCTCGTCCTCAACTACCAGCACGCGTGTCACTTGGGTTCCTCCTGGCGCTCGCCCCGCAGCGGGAAGGACAGGGTGAAGGCGGAGCCGGCGCCCTCGGTGCTGCGCACCGTCACTTTCCCGTTATGTGCCGCCATCACGTGCTTGACGATGGCCAAGCCGAGACCGGTGCCGCCGGTCGCCCGGGAGCGCGCCGGATCGACCCGGTAGAAGCGCTCGAAGATCCGCTCCAGGTCCCGCTCGGGAATGCCGATCCCCTGGTCGGCCACGCTGAGCTCGGCGTTGCCTTCGCCGGCGCGCCTGGCGCTTACCACCACCCGGGTGCGCTCAGGGCTGTAGGCGACGGCGTTTTCCAGCAGGTTCAGCAGCGCGGTGACCAGGAGGTCCTCGTCGCCGAGCACCACCAGGCCGCGGCTGCCGCCGGAGGCAAGGGCAATGCCGCGTGCGTTCGCCTTCATCCGGCACCGGTCCACCGCCTCGGCGATCACCGCGTCCAGGCTGACCGGGCGCGGGTCCGGGACGGGCTCGACGGCCTGGATCCTGGACAGCGTGATCAGGTCCTGCACCAGGCTGGTCAGCCGCTGCGCCTCCTGCCGCATCTTGCTGGCGAACCTGCGCACCGCCTCGGCGTCGTCCGCGGCATCCTCGATCGTCTCGGCCAGCAGCGCCAGCGCGCCCACCGGCGTCTTCAGCTCGTGGCTGGTGTTGGCCACGAAATCCCGCTTGACCTCGTCCACCCGCCGGCTTTCTGTCTGGTCGTCGGCGAGCACGAGCACCAGGCCGCCGCCGCCGACGCCGCCCAGCGGGGCAACCCGGACCGCGAAGGAGGTGGTCCGCCCGCTCGCGCTCGGCACGGGCACCTCGAACACGCCTTCCCTGATCTCCCCGTCCCTGCGCACCTGGCGCGCCAGCGCGAGCAGCTCGCTGACCATGAGCTGGTCCCCCTTGACCAGGCCGAACGCGCGTGCAGCCGCGCTGGCACGCAGCACGCGGTCGTTGCTGTCGACGACCACGGCCGACGAGGAGAGCACCGAAAGGACCGATGCGACGCCGGGCGGCAGCCTGCCGGGCTGCTGGACGGACCGGAGCCGCGAGCCGTGCGCCTGGTGGCCCAGCGCGCCGCCTCTCGTTCTTATCGCCACGCAATCTCCGCCGTGCGCGCAGGCCAAAACAGTGGCCAGTGACGACTCACAGCTTCATGGTAAACGGTGCCGGCCGCCGGAGAACAAGCGTGAACCAGACCATTGGCCGATGTTCGACGGTTGTTCACCTTACGGCCAACGTCCCGCAGTGCCAGCTTCCCCGTGCTGCGCCGTTGCAGCTGTCAGCGTCCCTGGTTCCTGACCGCCTCCGCCGCCTCCGCGGCGGCTTCGGGATCCAGGTAGCGGCCGCCGGCAGCCGCGGGCCGGAACGCGTCGTCGAGTTCGTAGACCAACGGGATGCCGGTGGGAATGTTCAGCTGCGCGATGGCGGCGTCGCCGATCTGGTCCAGGTGCTTGACCAGAGCGCGCAGCGAGTTGCCGTGCGCCACGATCAGCACCGTCCGGCCGTCGGCAAGATCCGGTACCACGGCGTCGTACCAGTAGGGCAGCATCCGCGCCACCACGTCCTTCAGGCACTCGGTCCGCGGCCTGATCTCCGGGGGCAGGCCGGCGTACCTGGGATCGCCTGACTGGGAAAGGGGGTCGTCGTCGGCGATCGGCGGGGGCGGCACGTCGTAGGACCTGCGCCACAGCATGAACTGATCGTCGCCGAACTCCTGCCTGGTCCTGGCCTTGTCCTTGCCCTGCAGCGCGCCGTAGTGCCGCTCGTTCAGCCGCCAGGACCTGCGCACCGGCAGCCAGAGCAGCCCCGCCTCCTCCAGCGCGATGTCGGCGGTCTGGATGGCGCGGGTGAGCACCGAGGTGTGCACCACGCCGGGGCACAGCCCCGAGGCGGCCAGCAGCTTGCCGCCGTTGACGGCCTCTTGCGCGCCCGCGGCCGACAGGCCGATGTCGACCCAGCCGGTAAAGAGCCCCTTGGCGTTCCACTCGCTCTCGCCATGCCGCAGCAGCACGAGGGTCCTCATGGCGTCCAGACTAGCCCGGGAACAGGGCGCTGCCCGGCGGGGTTGGTTAGAACGTGCATGCAGCGGCGCATCGGAGCCCTCGGCGGCGGACCCCGAGGCGTATCGCGACCATCAGCCTGCACACCTCTCCGCTGGACCAGCCGGGTACTGGTGACGCCGGCGGGCTGAACGTCTACGTCGTCGAGGTGGCCAAGCAGCTGGCCGAGCGCGGTATCGAGGTGGAGATCTTCACCCGCGCGGTATGCCGGGACACCCCGCCGGCGCTCACCCTGGTTCCCGGCGTCCTGGTCCGCAGCGTGGTGGCCGGCCCGTTCGAGGAGCTCGAGAAGAACGCGCTGCTCGCGCAGGTCTGCCCGTTCACCTTCGAGGTGCTGCGCACCGAGGCCGCGTTCGCCCCGGGCAGGTACGACCTGCTGCATGCGCACTACTGGCTGTCCGGGCAGGCGGCTGCGGTGGCCAAGGAGCGCTGGGGCGTTCCGCTCATCCAGTCCATGCACACCTTGGGCAAGGTCAAGAACCTCGCCCTGGCGGAAGGCGACTGCGCCGAGCCCGCGGTGCGGATCCGCGGCGAGGCTGAGGTGGTAGCGGCTGCCGACCGGCTGGTCGCGAACACCGCCGAGGAGGCGCGCCAGCTCGTCGGGCTGTACGGCGCGGACAGCACCCGGGTGGAGACCGTCAGCCCCGGCGTCGACCTGGGGGTGTTCCGGCCAGGTTCCGCGGCCGCTGCACGGCGCAAGCTCGGCCTGCCCGCCGACGCGGTGGTGCTGTTGTTCGCGGGCAGGATCCAGCCGCTGAAAGGACCGGACGTCGTGCTGCGCGCCGCGGCGCACCTGCTGCGGTCGGTCCCGGCGCTGGCAGGCCGGCTCGTGCCGGTGTTCGTGGGCGGCCCCAGCGGTTCCGAGGTCGGCGCCCCCGGCCGGCTAGGCACCCTGGCCGCCGCGCTCGGCATCGGCGATCAGGTCCGGATGGAGCCGCCGTGCCCGCAAGCCGAGCTGGCCGAGTGGTACCGCGCCGCCAGCGTGGTGCTGGTGCCGTCGCACTCTGAGTCGTTCGGCCTGGTAGCCCTGGAGGCTCAGGCGTGCGGTACCCCGGTGGTGGCTGCCGCGGTCGGCGGCCTGAGGACCGCGGTGCGGGACCGTTTCTCCGGGATCCTGGTGGACGGGCACGACCCGGTCGTGTGGGCGCGGGTGCTGGCCGGCCTCATCGCGTCGCCGGCGCGGCTGGCGGCGCTGTCCCGTGGCGCGCTGGAGCACGCGTCCGGTTTCGGCTGGCCCGCCACCGCGGACCGGCTGATCGCCGTCTACACCGATGCGATGAACTCGCCCCGGCCCGGCCGCGCCGTGCACGCCAGGTATACCAGTGCCATGGCCGAGGCAGCTGCAACGGCATCAGTATGAGCGACCCAGCCCCTCAGGACCCTCAGGACCCTCAGGCCCCCGCCGCCGCGGTCGAGGCTGCCCTGGCCGAGCTCGGCCTGGCTTACGAGAGCCCGCGGCCCGGCGCGTACCTGGTCAAGCTGGAAGGACAGCACAAGCTGGCCACCATGACATGGCTGGTGGTGGGCGCGCACAGCCTGGGCATCGAGGCGTTCTTCTGCCGCAAGCCGGACGAGAACCACGAGGCCTTCTACCGGTTCCTGCTGCAGCGCAGCGGGCACATGTACGGCGTGCACTTCACCGTGGACCCGGTCGGCGACGTGTACCTGGCCGGGCGGCTGCCGCTGTGCGCGGTCAGCACCGCCGACATCGACCGGCTGCTCGGCAGCGTGCTCAGCTACGCCGACGACAACTTCGACATGGCGCTGCAGCTCGGCTTCGGCTCCTCGATCCGCAGGGAATGGGCGTGGCGCGCCAAGCGCGGCGAGAGCCTGGCCAACCTGCGCGCGTTCGCCGGCTTCGCCGACCCGGACCGGCACTAACCGGCCGCGTGGCCGCTTGCCCGGCGCGCGCTCCAGAGAGCACTAAGCGGTCAGCCGCCCGCGGCGGCAAGGGCGCGCTCGAACTCCCGGTACATGCCGACGCCGAACAGGACGAACCTGACCTCGGTGACCGACGCGGGCCTCATCGCAGGATCCGCGGTGACCGCGTGCACCGTGCCGACCGCGATCCGGGCCGCGTCATCGGCGGGCCACCGGTAAATTCCCGCCGACACCGCCGGGAAGGCCACGGTGCGCGCGCCGAGCTCGCCCGCGAGGCGCAGCGACTCCCGGTAGCATGAGGCGAGCAGCGCGGACCGGTTCTCGGTGCGCGAATACACCGGTCCCACGGTGTGGATCACCCAGCGGGCGGCCAGCCGGCCGGCGGTGGTGGCCACCGCCTGTCCGGTGGGCAGCCCGCCGCGATGGCTGCTGTCGCGCAGACGCCGGCACGCGGCCCCGATCTCCGGGCCGCCGCGTCGGTGGATCGCTCCGTCCACCCCGCCGCCGCCCAGCAGCGACGAGTTCGCAGCGTTGACGATGGCATCCACCTGCTGCTGGGTGATGTCCCCCTGCACGAGCGTGATCCGCGCTGCGTTGTGACGTTCCACGATCGTCGGCCTCCTGCATACAGTACGGCCCGCGCTTAGTGGTTACCGGTATTAGGGGTACATTGACCACCGTGAAACGGTTGGGCGATCTGGAACGTGCCATCATGGACGTGCTGTGGGAAACGGCTACTCCGCTGACCGTGCGGGAGGTCAGTGCGAGGCTGACCGAACGTGACCTAGCTCACACCACCGTGATGACGGTGCTCGACAGGCTCGCGAAGAAGGGCTTCGCGAGGCGCCAGCGTGACGGACGTGCCTGGCGCTATGGTCCTGCTGCAACCCGCGAGACGTACGTGGCCGAGCTGATGCTGACCGCGCTGGACCAGACGGGCGATCGGACTGCCGCGCTGACGCGCTTTGCCCAGTCGGTTTCGGGCGTTGAGGCCGACGTGCTGCGCGAGGCTCTGGACGTAATCGAAGGTGACGGCGGAGGAGATGAACGGACTGGCTGACGCGGCGCTTCTTGCCGTAGTCGCCGTCGGGAGCGTGTTCGGTGCCGCGGCCCTGGTCCGGGCGGGCTGGCCGCGCCGGTCGCCGGCCGCGGCCATCTTGCTGTGGCAGGCGCTCGGGCTGGCCGCCGGGCTGGCGACGGTCGGCGCACTGATCTGCCTCGGCACGCCCGGTGGCGGCCCGGGACTTGGCCATATCCTGCTCAGGACCGGGACCCCGGCGCAGGCCGGCGCCGCATTCCTCCTCCCGGCCCACATCGGCTCGGTTCCGGCGCTCGTTGCCGCGTTCCGGCTAACCTGCGTGGCCGCGGGGCTGACGCTGTTCGCGTCGCTGTGCTGGGTGCTCGTCGCCGCGTCCGCCGCGGCGGTGCAGGCCAGGCGGCGGCAGCGTGCCCTGCTGTCCCTGCTCGCCCATGGCGACCCGAAGGTACCTGGCGCCCTGGTCGTCGACTACCCGACCGCGGCCGCATACTGCCTGCCGGGGCTGCGCTCCAAGATCGTGGTAAGCGTCGGCACCCTCGAGTTGCTCCGGCCGGCCGAGCTCGCGGCCGTTCTCGCGCACGAGCGCGCGCACCTGCGAGAACGCCATGACCTGGTGCTGCTGCCGTTCACCGCGCTACGGCGCGCGTTCCCCCGGTCCGCGACGTGCGCCGGAGCCCATCGTGCGGTCGCGCTGCTCGTGGAGATGCTCGCCGACGATCGTGCGCTGCGGGCACGGCCGGCGCGGGAACTGGCGTCCGCGTTGGTCCGGTTCGGCACCGCCGGCGCCTGCGCTGCTCCGGCTGGCGCGCTGGCCGTCGGCGAGGGCGAGGTGGCCGCGCGGGTGGTCCGGCTGCTGCAGCCGGTGCGGCCGCTGCCGGGCCCGGTCGTAGCCGGGATCTGCCTGGCCGCCGCGCTGCTGGCCGCTGCCCCCGTCACGCTGCTCGTCCTGTAAGCGGCCGCGCGGCGGCTTGCCCGACGCGCGCGCTCCGGACAGCACCCAGCGGCCGCGCGGCGCCCGGCTACCAGGGTCCGTACGGGCCGGAACTGGTCCCGCTGTTGCGGAACTCCTTTACCTTGGGCCGGACATCGGCCAGGTAGACCGCTGCCGCGACGAACGCTGCGACCGGCAGGATCGAGGTCGGCCCCACGCCGTAAGCGGCCCCGGCAAGCCCCACGACGGCGGCCACGCCGAGGATGATGAGCCACAGCTGCTTGGTCTGCTTGCCGACCGCCACGAACGCCTGGGCTGGCCGGGTGATCGCGTCGATGAACGCCCACGCCTCGACGGCGAACGCCGCGAGGCCGAGGGCGAGAAAGAAGTCCCTGAGCGGGGTGTAAGCACCGAACACGGGAATCAGGCTACCGAATCGCCGGGCATGTCGTCCGGTACCGCGATGCGTTCCCCGCCCGATGCGGGCGTCCCCGGAGCCGGCGCGTCCTGGGACCCCGCGTCCTGCGGCTGCGGGTCCTGCGGCTGCGGGTCCCGCGGCGACTCGGCCGCGGCGCCGGCGGGCTCGGCCTCCGCCCCGTTCTCCCTGCGGAACGACTCGTAGATCTCGATGAGGACCTGCTTCTGCCGCTCGGAAAGCTGCGGGTCGGCGAGCAGCGCGGACCGGACCCCGGAGTCCGGCGGCCTGTCGTCGAGGATGCCGGCCTGCACATACAGTGCCTCGGCCGAGATGCGCAGGCCCTTGGCGATCTGCTGCAGGATGTCGGCGCTCGGCTTGCGCAGGCCCCGCTCCACCTGGCTCAGGTACGGATTGGACACGCCGGCCGTCTGAGCGAGCTGGCGCAGCGAGATCTTCGCCTGCTCACGCTGCTCCCGGATGTACTGGCCGATCGAGTTGACTGTCACGTTGCGCATGCTCCGATTATGGCAGCGTCTGCTTGCAACTGCAAACCATCAGCAAGCGGTCTGGCGCTGGGAAGCGCCGGGGGTCCGGAGCGGGTGTCTTACCGGCGTTCCGGGATGCCGAGCAAGGTACGCGCGGCATCGGGACGCATCGGGGGCCGCTGCGCGGCCCTGGCCAGTTCCGCGGCCCGCTCCACGAGCTCCGCGTTGCGGGTCACCGGCCGCCCGCGTGCGTAGGACAGCGTGTCCTCCATGCCGACCCGCAGGTGCCCGCCGGCCGCGAGCGCCCCGAACATCACGGGCAGCGCGGTCCTGCCGATCCCGGTAGCCGACCACGTCGCGCCCTCCGGCAGCGCGGCCACGGCGGCGGCCAGCGCATGGACGTCACCCGGCATGCCGCCGGGTACGCCCATGACCAGGTCGCAGTGCACATGGCCGCCGGCCGGCGGCCCGGAGTCGGCCAGCAACCGGTGCAGCGTGGCCACGTGCCCGAGGTCGAACAGCTCGAACTCCGGCACCACCTGGCGCTGCTGCGTCAGCTGGTACAGGTCCTTGATGAACGGCCAGGGATTGGCGAACACCTCATCGCCGAAGTTGACCGTGCCGCACGTCAGCGAGCAGCCATCCGGGCTGGCGTCGAGGACGGCCAGCCGGTCGGCGAAGCTGTCGGTCACCGCGCCCCCCGTGGACAGCTGGATGACGAGGTCGGTGCTCTCCCGTAGCGCCGCCACCGTGTCGGCGAGCCTGCCGGGGTCCAGCGTGGGCCGGGCTGCCTCGTCCCTGATGTGCACGTGGATGACCGCCGCCCCTGCGGCCTCGCATTCCTTGGCCGTGGCGACCAGCTCGTCCAGCGTGACCGGCAGGGCCGGCACCGCGGACTTGTCGGCCTCGGCACCTGTGGGTGCCACGGTGATCAGGGTCTGTGCCGCCGTGGTTGCTGCCATGGCAAGGAGGTTACCCCCGTGCCGCCTGGCCTGCCGCGAGAGACAGGTGCTGCCTGGCGAAAGCCAGTGACTCCGCAAGGTCCGCCACCCTGTCCTCCCGGGCCGGTGCCCGGCTGGTCTTCACCTCGACCACGACCACGCCCCGGTATGCGTCCGCGGACAGGCCGCCGAGCAGCTCGGCGCACGGCTGGCCGCCACGGCCAGGAACCAGGTGCTCGTCCGGGATAGGGCCGGCGGGCGTGCCGGTGCCGTCAGCGAGGTGTACGTGCGCCAGGCGGCCGCCGAGCTCCGCGGCCATGGCCAGGGCGCTGGAACCCGAGGCGGCCGTGTGT
This sequence comes from Streptosporangiaceae bacterium, assembly GCA_019246795.1. Lineage (GTDB taxonomy): Bacteria > Actinomycetota > Actinomycetes > Streptosporangiales > Streptosporangiaceae > Palsa-504. Next base: position 12,944 of record JAFAPY010000186.1, read on the forward strand.
GACAGGTCCAGGGTGACATGGGGGATGTCGAGCGCCGTCGGGTCCCAGTGCGGGGCATACGGCACCACCTCACTGCCGCCGGCCCGCAGCGGGTACATGTTCTCCACCGCGAACATCACATCGGTCTCCGCCGCCATGGCGGCCAGGCCTTTCTCGAAGCCGCGTACGTAGTCGCGCTGCCAGCGGAACGGCGGGTGCAGCACGACCGCGCGCGCGCCCACACATTCGGCGAGCACCGTGGCGCGCCGCAGCTTCTCCCACGGCTCGCGGCCCCAGACCCGCTGGGTGAGCAGCAGGCTCGGCGCGTGCACGGCCAGGATCGGGATCTGGTGGTAGTCACGGAGCCGGCACAGCACGTCGGCGTCCTGGCTCACCGGGTCGGCGTAGACCATGACCTCGACTCCGTCGTATCCGAGCCGTGCGGCGATCTCGAAAGCGTCGGGCGTGCGTTCCGGGTACACCGAGGAGGTGGACATGGCCACCGGGACCTGGGCGGCGTACGGCGCATCCCCCGCCTCTTCCGCGCACGGGGGACCCGAGGGGGCCCCGCTCCCCATGCCCCCCGGCCGTTCCCCCTTCATTTCAGCGCTCCCTCCGTCGGCCTCCGCTGGTCCGAGGCTCGGCTCCAGCTTAGTGCCGAGATTGTCACAGGCAGCCGTTACTGTGCGTGCCATGGCGAGGTCATCGGCTGGGGCCGGCTACCGGTGCACGGAATGCGGCTGGCAGGCAGCCAAATGGAGCGGGCGGTGCGGGGAGTGCCAGGCATGGGGAACGGTCGAGCAGGCCGAAGCGCCCCGGCTGGGCAGGACTTCGAGGTCCGGCATCCGGACCGTCGGCCGCCGCGGCGCGGCGCCGGCAAGCACGCCCGCGATGCCGATCGGCAAGGTCGACGCCTCCGACGCCAGCGCCCGGCCCACCGGCCTGGATGAGTTTGACCGGGTGCTGGGCGGCGGGCTGGTACCCGGCGCGGTCCTGCTGCTGGCGGGCGAGCCCGGCGTGGGCAAGTCGACGCTGCTGCTCGAGGCGGGCGCGCTGGTCTCGGAATCCGGGCCGGTGCTGTACGTGACCGGGGAAGAGTCCGCCGCTCAGGTGCGGTTGCGCGCGGACCGGATCGGCGCAGTCAGCGACCAGCTCTTCCTGGCCGCCGAAACCGACCTCTATGCCATCCTCGACCACATCGACGAAGTTCAGCCGCGGCTGCTGATCATCGACTCGGTGCAGACGATCAGCGCCGCCGGGGTGGACGGAACACCCGGCGGGGTTACCCAGGTGCGGGAGGTCGCCGGCGCCCTCACCGCGGTCGCCAAGGAACGCTCGCTTGCCACCATCCTGGTCGGCCACGTAACCAAGGACGGCACCGTGGCCGGGCCGCGGGCGCTGGAGCACCTGGTCGACGTGGTGCTGCATTTCGACGGCGACCGCCATTCTCAGCTGCGCATGGTCCGTGCGGTGAAGAACCGGTACGGCGCCACCGACGAGGTCGGCTGCTTCGATCTCGGCGAGTACGGGCTCATCGGGCTGCCGGATCCCAGCGGGCTGTTCCTGTCACAGCACCGCGAACCGGTGCCCGGAACCTGCGTCACCGTCACGCTGGAGGGCCGCAGGCCGCTGCCCGCCGAGGTGCAGGCGCTGGTGGGATACTCGGCGCTCGAGGTTCCCCGCCGGGCGACTTCCGGGCTTGACGGCGCCCGCGTCGGCATGGTGCTCGCCGTGCTGCAGCGCCGCGCCGGGGTCAAGCTGGGCAGGCAGGACGTGTACGCGGCCACCGTGGGCGGCGTGCGCCTGACCGAGCCCGCGGTGGACCTGGCCGTTGCGGTCGCGCTGGCGAGCTCTGCCGCCAACCTGAGCGTGCCGCGCGGCGTGGTCGCCGTCGGCGAGGTCGGCCTGGCCGGCGAGGTGCGGCGGGTACCCGGCCTGAGGCGGCGCCTGGCCGAAGCCGAGCGGATGGGCTTCCGCCGCGCCGTCGTCCCGGCCGGCTCGGCGGGCCTCGACGGTGCCGTGTCCCCGCCCGCGGGCACGACGGCCGATGACGGGCCCTCGCAGCTGATGGAGGTTGTCGAGGCAGAAGACATCCGCCAGGCGCTTTCCGCCGTGCTGGGCAGCCCCCCTTAGCACCGCTCGCGGGTTCTGTGCAGACCCCGCCGCCCGGCGTGCCACGATGAGCCCATCATGACCATGCGATACACCGAGCCGCTGCTGGCCTGGTACGTGCGCAACGCCCGGGACCTGCCGTGGCGCGCTCCAGGCACGACGCCCTGGTCGGTGCTGGTCAGCGAGATCATGCTGCAGCAGACGCCGGTGGCGCGGGTGGTCCCCGCGCACCGGGAATGGCTCGCCAGGTGGCCCGCTCCGGCCGCGCTGGCCGCCGAGCCGGCGGGCGAGGCGATAAGGCAGTGGGGGACGCTGGGTTACCCGAGGCGGGCGCTGCGGCTGCACCAGACCGCGGCGATCCTGACCACGCGGTACGGCGGGGCCGTGCCGTCCGATCACGCGGCCTTGCTCGCGCTGCCGGGGATCGGCAGCTACACCGCGGCCGCCGTGGCCAGCTTCGCCTTCGGCCAGCGTCACGCGGTGCTGGACACCAACGTCCGCCGGGTGCTGGCCAGGCTCATCGGCGGCCGGGCGCGGCAGGCCGCCGTGCCGTCGGTGGCGGAGCGGCGGCTAGCCGAGTCGCTGCTGCCGGCCGAGCCGGCGATCGCGGCGCGCTGGTCGGTGGCGGTGATGGAACTCGGCGCACTGGTCTGTACCGCCGCCGGCCCGCGCTGCGCGGCATGCCCGGTGGCGCGCGGCTGCGCGTGGCTTGCGGCGGGCCTGCCCGGTGAGGAACAGCAGGGTGGGCAGCAGCAGGCCGCCAGGCGCCCGGCGCAGCGTTACCACGGTACGGACCGGCAGTGCCGGGGCCGCCTGCTCGCCGTGCTTCGCGGTTCGGCCAGCCCGGTCACCCTCGCCGAGCTCAGCGCGGCCTGGGCCGACCGGGCGCAGCGCAGCCGCGCCTTGCACGCACTGGCCGCCGACGGCCTGATCGTTTCGCTGCCGGACGGCCGGTACGCGCTGCCCGGCGCCGGCCTCGGTCAGCAGGAGGCCCGGGTTCCGCGATGCGGAACCCGGGCCTGTGCCGATCAGGTGAGCGCGGAGGCCGTCCCGCCGTCCTGGCTTCCCGCGCCGCCCGCCGAGCTGCTCACGGTGCTGCTCTTGGTGGCCACCGGCTCGCTGGTTATCTCCGCCGCCGGAGCGTCCGGGACCACGTCCGGCTTCGGCACGCCGTTGAAGGTGAACGTGGCGGTCTCGCCGCTGCCCTCCACATCGACGATGACGATCTGCCCCGGCCGGACCTCGCCGAACAAGATCTTCTCCGACAGGCTGTCCTCGATCTCCCGCTGGATGGTCCGGCGCAGCGGCCGGGCGCCGAGGACCGGGTCATAGCCGCGCTGGGCCAAGAGCTCCTTGGCCGCGGGCCGCAGCTCCAGCGCCATGTCGCGGTCCTTGAGGCGCTCGTCCACCTTGGCGGTCATCAGGTCGACGATGCTGAAGATCTCGTCCCGGTCAAGCTGGTGGAACACGATGATGTCGTCCACCCGGTTCAGGAACTCGGGCCGGAAGTGCTGCTTCAGCTCCTCCTGCACCTTGGACTTCATCCGGTCGTAGGTGCCCGCGGCGTCACCGTCCCGGGTGAAGCCCATCCGCAGGCCCTTGGAGATGTCACGGGTGCCCAGGTTTGTGGTCATGATGATGACGGTGTTCTTGAAGTCCACCGTCCTGCCCTGGGCGTCGGTGAGCCGGCCGTCCTCAAGGATCTGCAGCAGCGAGTTGAAGATGTCCGGATGCGCCTTCTCGATCTCGTCGAACAAGACGACCGAGAACGGCCGCCTGCGGACTTTCTCGGTGAGCTGGCCGCCTTCCTCGTAGCCCACGTAGCCGGGCGGGGAGCCGAACAGCCGGGACACCGTGTGCTTTTCCATGTACTCGCTCATGTCCAGCTGGATCAGCGAGTCCTCGTCACCGAACAGGAACTCGGCCAGCGTCTTGGACAGCTCGGTCTTGCCGACACCGGACGGCCCGGCGAAGATGAACGACCCGCCGGGGCGCTTGGGGTCCTTCAGGCCGGCCCGGGTGCGCCGGATGGCCTGGGACAGCGCCCTGATCGCGTCGTTCTGGCCGATCACCCGCTTGTGCAGCTCATCCTCCATGCGCAGCAGGCGCTGCGACTCCTCCTCGGTGAGCTTGAACACGGGGATGCCGGTCGCGGTGGCGAGCACCTCGGCGATGAGCTCCTCGTTCACCTCCGCGACGACATCCATGTCGCCGGCCTTCCACTCCTTCTCCCTGGCTGTCTTCTTCGCGAGCAGCTGCTTTTCGGTGTCCCGCAGCGCAGCGGCCTTCTCGAAGTCCTGGGAGTCGATGGCCGATTCCTTCTCCCGGCGCACCTGGGCGATCTTCTCGTCGTACTCGCGAAGGTCCGGCGGTGCCGTCATGCGGCGGATCCGCATCCGGGAGCCGGCCTCGTCGATCAGGTCGATGGCCTTGTCCGGCAAGAAGCGGTCGCTGATGTAGCGGTCCGCCAGCTGCGCCGAGGCGACCAGCGCGCCGTCAGTGATGGACACGCGGTGGTGAGCCTCGTACCGGTCCCGCAGCCCCTTAAGGATCTCGATCGTGTGGGAGATCGTCGGCTCGGCGACCTGGATGGGCTGGAACCTGCGCTCGAGAGCGGCGTCCTTCTCCAGGTACTTGCGGTACTCGTCCAGCGTGGTGGCGCCGATGGTCTGCAGCTCGCCGCGGGCCAGCATCGGCTTGAGGATCGAGGCGGCATCGATAGCGCCCTCGGCAGCGCCTGCCCCGACGAGGGTGTGGATCTCGTCGATGAACAGGATGATGTCACCGCGGGTGCGGATCTCCTTCAGCACCTTCTTGAGCCGCTCTTCGAAGTCGCCGCGGTAACGCGACCCGGCCACCAGAGCGCCCAGGTCCAGCGTGTAGAGCTGCTTGTCCTTGATGGTCTCGGGAACCTCGCCCTTGACGATCTTCTGCGCCAGGCCCTCGACAACCGCCGTCTTGCCCACGCCAGGAGCGCCCACCAGCACCGGGTTGTTCTTGGTGCGGCGGGAGAGCACCTGCATGACGCGCTCGATCTCCTTCTCCCGGCCGATGACCGGGTCGAGCTTGCCTTCCCGCGCGCCCTGGGTGAGGTTCCGGCCGAACTGGTCCAGCACCAGGGACGTGGACGGCGCGGACTCCGCGGCGGTGCCAGCCGACGCCGGCTCCTTGCCCTGGTACCCGTGCAGCAGCTGGATCACCTGCTGGCGCACCCGGTTCAGGTCAGCGCCCAGCTTCACCAGCACCTGCGCGGCAACCCCGTCGCCCTCGCGGATCAGCCCGAGCAGGATGTGCTCGGTGCCGATGTAGTTATGGCCCAGCTGCAGC
>JAFAPY010000354.1 GCA_019246795.1 Streptosporangiaceae bacterium
GAGTCGGAGGGAGGTTGTTCGGCGTGGAATTCGGTGACATCGGCGAACTCTCCTCCCCGGTCGCCATCGCGGGGTTCGAGGGCTGGAACGACGCGGGCGAGGCGGCCAGCGGCGTGCTCAACCACCTGGGCATCGCCTGGCAGGCGAGCCCCATCGCAGCCATCGACCCCGAGGACTACTACGACTTCCAGGTCAACAGGCCGGTGATCGAGATCGAGGGCGGGCGCACGCATCGCCTGATCTGGCCGACCACCAGGATCTCGCTGGCCCGCGGCATGCCCCCGGGTCCGTCCGGGCCGCCCGGCGCCGCGGGCCCGGCCACCGGGCTGTCCCGTGACGTGGTGCTCGTGCACGGCATCGAGCCGAACATGCGCTGGCGGGCGTTCAGCGAGGAGCTGGTCGGTGGCCTGGAGAGCCTGGGCGTGGGCCTGGTCATCCTGCTCGGCGCGCTGCTCGCCGATGCGCCGCACACCCGTCCGGTGCCGGTGTCGGTGGGCTCGTCGAACATGAAGCTGACCGCGGACGCCGCAGCGCGCGGCGCGGGGCGGGTGGACTACAAGGGCCCCACCGGCATCCTCGGCGTGGTGCAGCACGCCTGCGTCGCCGCAGGCATGCAGGCGGTGTCGCTGTGGGCGCAGGTGCCGCACTACGTGGCGCAGCCGCCGAGCCCCAAGGCCACGCTCGCGCTGCTGCGAGGCGTGGAGGACATCCTCGATGCGCCGCTGCCGCTCGCCGACCTGCCCGCCGAGGCGCGCGCCTGGGAGCGCGGCGTCGACGAACTGGCCGCCGCGGACGCCGAGGTGGCCGACTACGTGCGCACGCTGGAGGAGGCCAAGGACGCGTTGGAGCTTCCCGAGGCGAGCGGCGACGCCATCGCCAGGGAGTTCGAGCGCTATTTCCGGCGCCATGGCGGCGCGGACCCCGCCGGAGGCTGACGCCTACACGGGCGGCCAGGGCACCGCCGGCCAGTCCGCAGGCGGGTAGGGATGGACGCGGTGCTTGAGCAGGGCCTCGACCCTGGTCTTCGTCGCCTTGATCTCGCGCTGGGTCAGCAGCGGGGCGAGCTCGGCGGCCAGCGTTCCGTCGGCGAAGCAGGCGCTCAGGCGGCGCAGCGCCTCTACCGCGCGCCCGGGCAGGGATTTGCCGCGCCACTGCCACAGCACGGTGCGCAGCTTGTAATCCTCGGCGAAGCACACCCCGTGGTCGCAGCCGTAGACATGCCCGCCGGGGACCGGCAGCAGGTGGCCTATCTTCCTGTCGGCGTTGTTCACCACCGCGTCGAACACGGCCATGTCGCGCAGGCCGGGGTGGTCGGTCCGCCGCGACAGGGCGATCAGGTCCACGCCGGGATCATGGTCGATCCACAGCTGGCACATGCCGGGCCCGAACGGCCCGTCGCGCATCACCGTCGGCGGGACCACCTCCCAGCCGGCGGCGCGGGACACCGCGTACGCCGCGACCTCCCGGCCGGCCAGCGTGCCCACCGGGAAGTCCCACAGCGGCCGCTCCCCCGCGACCGGCTTGTACACGCACGCGATGCCCTGTTGTCTCGGGGGGAGGATCCCCCCCAGACCCCCCCTGCGCCTGGGGGGACTGCCCGTCCCCCCAGACCCCCTGGGCCCCCCTTGGGGGGGACTGCCCGTCCCCCCAGAGCCCCTGGGTCCCCCTCGGGGGGGACTGCCCGTCCCCCCTTTCCGGCCTGGCTTTATCGTGCAGTACAGCGTCGCGTTCGACGCGTCCACCAGGCGGCCCTCGATCTCCAGCTTCCCGGTGCCGAGCAGGTCAAGGACCGCATCCTCGCCGTTCCCGCTCTCCGGCGCCGACCGTTCCGGTTCAAGCATGGCCGATGCGGTGACCGTTCTGCCGGGGGCAGACGTGCCCGTCGGCATCAAGCGGCAGGCCGCACAGCGGGCAGGGCGGCCGCCCGGCCGCGACGATCCTGGCGGCCCGCTGGGCGAAGGCACGCGCAGCGCCCGGTGTGATCCGGACCCGCAGCACCCCGGGCCCGTCCGGCGGAATGTCCTCGGCAAGCGGCTCCACCGGCTCGTCCGACTCTTCCTGCGCCTCGATGACCACCATGCCGCCGTCGCCGTCCCAGGCCAAAGCGATCGCGCCGACGCGGAAGTCCTCGAGCAACGGCAGCTCGAGCGGCTCGTCGTCCAGGGTCCCGGCGGGCGCAGCGGTCGGCACCTCCGGCGACCCTCCGGTGCGCCTGAGCACCTCGTCCAGGAGCTCGTCGATGCGTTCGGCGAGCAGGCTCACCTGGAACTTCTCCACGACCACGCTCGTGGTACGCCCCCTGGAGGTGGCCTGAAGGTAGAAGACCCGCTCTCCTGGCTGTCCGATCGCCCCGGCGACGAACCTGTCCGGCGGATCATAGAAGTAGACCGGCATAGTCTCATCCTCGGGTTAGCTCGTCTTCGAGCGCTCCGCCGGCGCCTCCGCCGACCGCCGCGTCGCTGACCCGTTCCGCGCCGCCGCGGCCGTGGGTGGCACCGTGCCCGCGGGCGCGTGGCATGAGGTCATCCATCCCACCCCCTCTGTCGTTCATCCGGACCAGGAAAGGCCGCAGCGGCGTATACCGGATCACGGTCAGCGAGCAGGGATCAGCCTGGATCCGCTGGACCTGATCAAGGTGCAGTCCCAGGCTATCCGCGATGATCGCCTTGATGACATCTCCGTGCGAGCAGATGAGGTAGGTGGCATCCGCGCCCAGCCTGGCGTTCCAGTCCCGGACCGCGGTCACCGCCCGGTGCTGCATGTCGGGCATGGACTCCCCGCCGGGGAACGTCATCCCGCTCGGGTGGGCCTGCACCACGCGCCAGAGCCGTTCGCGGGCCAGCTTCTTCAGCCGTCTGCCCGTCCAGTCGCCGTAGCGGACCTCGCCCACCCGGTCGTCGGCGAGGACCTGCTGGCCGTCCCTGGTGGCCGCGATCGCCGCCGCGGTCTGCATGCACCGTTCCAGCGGGCTGCTGACGATGGCGGCCAGCGGCAGCGGGGCGAGCCTTGCGGCCACCGCGGCCGCCTGCGCGCGGCCGCGGTCGTCCAGGCCGATGCCCGGCAGCCACCCGGTGAGCACGTGGCCGGTGGTGGCGGTAAGCCCGTGCCGCACCAGCAGAACCGTCGTCACGCTTTCCGAGCGTAATGCACGTGCGGACAGGCGGGCTCTTCGCTCACGCGTCGTCGGTGAGGACGAAGGCGGCGGAGCCGAACTCCACCCGGTCGCCGGGCCGGACCGGGACCGGCGTGTCCGCGGCCGACGCTCCCATGACAGGAGTATCGGCGTCGTCGGCCGGTCAGGCAAGGGATTCGCCGGGCAGCACGGCGGCATCGGGCGCCACCGTCACCTGTGGTTCGCGCAGCGGGAAGTGGCAGGCGGCGAAGTGGCCCTCGGCCGTGAACGGCCGCAGCGGCGGCTCCTGCTCGGCGCACAGTTCCTGTGCACGCGGGCAGCGGGTGCGGAACCGGCAGCCAGACGGCGGGTTGATGTTCGACGGCAGCTCCCCGGCGACGCCCTTCTGCTTGGTTTCGAGCTCCGCGAGCGGGTCGGGAACCGGGATCGCGTCGATCAGGCCCTTGGTGTAGGGGTGGACCGGGAGGTAGTAGACGTCGTCGGCGGGCCCGATCTCCACCAGCTTGCCCAGGTACATCACCCCGATCGTCTCCGACATGTACCGCACCACGGACAGGTCATGGGAGATGAACAGGTAGGTCAGGCCCAGGTCGTGCTGCAGGTCCTGCATGAGGTTGAGGATCTGCGCCTGGATCGACACGTCAAGCGCCGACACCGGCTCATCGGCCACCAGCAGCTTCGGATTGAGGATCAGCGCCCGCGCCAGTCCCAGGCGCTGCCGCTGGCCGCCGGAGAACTCGTGCGGGTACCGCTCGACGGCCGCCCTGGGCAGCCCCACCTCGTCCAGCATCGCGTTGATCTTGGCCTGCTGGTCGCGCCGGCTGCCCACGTTCTGGATGGACAGCGGCTCGCGCAGGATCGCGCAGCGGGAAGTGGCACGCGGCCAGGTGCCCGTCGGCGGTGAACGGCCGCAGCGGCGGCTCCTGCTCGGCGCACAGTTCCTGCGCGCGCGGGCAGCGGGTGCGGAACCGGCAGCCAGACGGCGG
>JAFAPY010000194.1 GCA_019246795.1 Streptosporangiaceae bacterium
CGTATTTTTCTACGGCACGCCCGGCACGATGTTCCTCGCTCCGGATCGCCTGGTGCCGGTGGAAGAGCTGGCAGTTCGCCTGCTGGTAGTGGACCGGCCGGGCTATGGCGCCTCGACCCGGCTGCCCGGCCGCAGCGTCGCGGCAGCCGCCGATGACCTGGCCGTCCTTGCCGGTCATCTGGGCTGGGACCACTTTGCGGTGTGGGGGGCTTCGGGCGGCGGTCCGCACGCCCTAGCCTGTGCCGCGTGCCTGGGCGACCGGATCACGCGCTGTGCCAGCGTCGTATCCCCGGCGCCCTTCGACGCCGATGGGCTGGACTGGCTGGATGGTATGTCGGCGCTGAATGTGGAGGAATTCACCCGCGCCGTGGCCGGGGAAGCTGCCTACCGGCCGATGGCCGAGCAGCTTGCCCGCGATGCCGTCGCCGTGGCCGAACGCGGCGGCGTGGCCGTCGCCGACGACTACGCTCTCGCTGAATCGGACCGCGCGCAGCTCACCGCGCAAGCGCGAGCACCCGGACACCTGTTCCGCGTCAAGGCCGCCTATACCGGCGGGATCGACGGGTGCGTGGACGACATGATCGCGTTCACCCGGTCGTGGAACTTCGATGTCGCAAGCATCAGCGTACCCACGTCCGTCTGGTACGGGCCCGATGATGCGCTGTGCCCCGGCGCACATACCGACTGGCTGCTCCGGCACATACCCGGCGCGGAAGCCCGCGAACTGCCCGGCGGTCACGTTCTCGACCAGGCAAGCCTGCATCGCCTTTACGCATGGCTACTCGATAGGTAACTGGCCTGACCTCAAATAGACAGGCCGGTCAGCGCTGGCCTGGATACCCAGGCCGTAGGCGGCAAACCTGCCGATCTGCCTTGACAACCGGTACCGATCACGGTTGGTCCACGCCTGGTCCGCATTTGTCTTGCACAGTAATTCCGTTGACTTCGCGCGCAGCAACGGCATACTCTCACGCCGCCCATGCCCGGAAGGACTGTGCTGTATGCCAGACCGAGACAGCATTGATATCCGCGTCGAGTGCGCGGCTGACAAGACCGCGATTGCCGAGGTGGTTACCCAGGCCTTCGGCGAGCACGGCCAGGTGGTGGCCCAGCTTGTCGAATCGCTTCGGGATAGCCCCGCCTGGGACCCGGCACTATCATTCGTTGCCCGAACCAGCGCTCGGCAGGTCATCGGCCATATCCTTGCCACCCGAAATCTGCTTTGATGCGCCGCGTCGGCTGGTCGACGTCCTAGTGGTAAGCCCGCTGGCAGTGCTGCCCACCTGTCAGGGCCGCGGCGTCGGCTCCCGGCTGATGCGACGCGCGCTCCAGGTGATGGCCTCCGGGCCACAGCCGCTGGCTTTCCTGGAGGGTCCTCCTGGGTATTACTCAAGGTTCGGCTTCGAGCCTGCTGTGCCGAAGGGATTCCGTCGTCCGTCGCTGCGGATTCCCGAACCAGCGTTCATGGTCAGGCTGCTGCCTGCGTTTGAACCGTGGATGACCGGGACGGTGGTATACGCCGACCCCTTCTGGCGCCACGATTGCGTTGGCCTGCGAGATCATGCCATCTGACCCTGACCCCCGATGATCCTGGCCGACCCCGGACACACGGGAGGTTCGCCGCGCGTATCGGGCCAGGCCCCCTGGCCTGGCCCTCGCCGCCACGCCCGCCGACCGAGCCGATCCGGGTCCAGCGCCGCGTCTCCGCTACCGGGGTGATCATGGTCGCCGGGCAAAACGCCGCCCTCGGCGGCGTCCACGCTGGGCAGACCGTCACCGTGCTGGTCTTTGACACCCCCTGGCCGTCGAGTTCAACGACGGCGACACCTGGGTCATCCGCCGCACCACCATCCAGCCGGTGCGTAGCATCAAAGGCCACGGCCGCGGACCGCTACTCCCATTTCCTAGACCATGTGTCGCACATCAACTGCGGACATGCGTCACCGATCAGTTGTCGGATCACACCGACCGCACCGACCGCACCCGAGCCGCACCGGCGGCAGGCATCTGCCCGACTCCGGCTGATGGTTCAACGGCACCGCCCTATGAGCTGGTGTTCGCAGGATGGGTCTCGACTCCTCGGCGGACTGGTGTGTGGTCGGCCTTACGCTGATCGCATCCGGCCGCGCCGAGGCTGCTCGCAGCGCTGAAGGAGCGGCGTCAGTCTGTTTGAGGTGAGCGATGAACGATGCGAACAGTGCGTTGCTGTCGGTCCGAGCCGACGCCCGGCAGTTGGTGGCCCCTGACTATGCCGTGCTGGACGGGCTGATCGAACACACCGCGCCGTCCAAAGTGGAGGCTCTGCAGTTGGTCACCGCAAGCGTAGAGGGCCTGACCGCTGACCTGGCTGCCCGTGGCGCGGTGCCATTCGATGAAGACGCGGGACGCCGACCGCTGACGTGGTCGGTGCATTCGTGGACAACCCGGGAGGAGCGCTACCACGACCAGGTAACCGGGCGGGTTCAGGGGAGCGGGCTGGTCACCGCCACGGTGGCGTTGCGGGTCACGGTCCGGGACCTGGACTCACTAGGCGATCTCAGCGGCGTGCTGGCGGCTTCCCCGAGCCTGAACGTGCACGGCGTGATTTGGCATGTTGACTGGGATAACCCGGCGTGGCCGCAGGTCCGCAGTGCCGCGATCGGCGCCGCCATCCGCAAGGCTCGCGACTACGCCGCCGCGCTAGGCGGCACGTTGCGGCAAGTCGAGCACATCGCCGACGTCGGCCTGTTGGGCGGCGAGACCACTCCATACCAACCGGGCCGCATCCCGGCCAAGTCGCTCCGTGGCGGCCTGGAGCAGCCAGGAACCCCGGCGCTCGATCCCGTGCCGCAGGAGCTCATCGCCACCATCGAGGCTCGCTTCCGTGCCACCGTAGTTTGGCATTCCTGGCAGGAAAGCCTCCACTAGCCCGGGCCCGTGGGACCCGGTCCGGCCGTGGCGCCCGGTCCGGCCGTGCCCGGCGCCTAACGTGCGCCCTTGCCCTCGTGCAGGGCCTCGACGGCGCGGGCGATGCGGGCCGCGCGGGTTTCGGCCTTCTTGGCCTCCTCCACCCAGCGCACCCAAGTTGGCGGGGATCGTGCGAGCGTTATGCGCTGTCACCGGTCGCTGCCGTCAGCCAATGGCTGGTCACGATGCGCGAGCAGCAAAGGCGGCACAGCCAGGACGGCGGAACCGGTGAGATCTTGACCTGACCTCAGTGGCCCGGCTCGATCCCCAGGAAGCAGGACCGCGGTCGTCCCAGCCTCCCCTCCCTTGTCGCTGCTTGTTTCCTACGGCGTCCAGCCCTGACCACTGGAGCCCGGACGGGCGTCATGTCTTGACCGCGAGCACCACCAGTTTCTCAAGGAATTCGCGGTGCAGTGCGGCCCGGGGGTCGGCGGCGCCCAGGTACTCCGCGCCTTGCTTCACGAGCTGCACGAGGGGCCGAACGTGGCTGCCCGGGTGCAGGCGCGGATCTGGGCGGCAAAGAAGTAACGGCAAACGTTTAGATCCAGCTTGTAACGGCTGGTATTACAAGCGTCCCAGCTCGCGGTTCAGCACCGGGCTAGCTTACGCGGCTGCGGTACTCGCACAGGAGCTGAGCCAGGGCCCCCTGCTCACTCGCACCGCCGCTCGCGGCGGTGAACGTGGCTATCTGCCGCCACGCCCCGTTCAGCAGCCCCAGCGCCGCGAGCAGGCAGCCGCGCAGGTCCGTGTTATCCAGGATGACCTTGGCGTCCCGCGCGGCCCGCTGGTACTCCTCCGGCGTGGCGCCGTCCAGCCTTGTGACCAGTTCAGCCAGCGCCAGCACGTCGCGCATGCAGTCCGCCGGGTCGTCCACTAGTCCCTCCGGCTGCGGGCGGGCTGCTTATCCCCGGACAGATCATCCACGAACCCCTTGAGGGCCTTGCCCGCACCCTCGATCGCACCTTGGGACTTCCCGCTAGCCACGCCCTTGGTCGGGCCGCTGACCAGGCCGCCCACGTTATCGCCCAGGCTCTTAGGCTCCGGGTGGCCGACGTCAGCGCCCAGCCGGTCGATGGCCTCAGCGAACCGCAGGTAGGTGTCCACCGAGGCGACCACCACCCGCGCGTCGATAGCCAGGAGCTCGATGCCCACCAGCGACACCCGGACGTAGGCGTCGATGACAAGGCCCTTGTCCAGAATCGTGTCGATGACATCGGCCAGCCCAGACGAGCTCGGTCCTCCTCCTGCTACTGTCATTGCCCGGTAACTCCTTCTTCTCGCTTCTCGGCGTACCTAATAAGCAGGTACCCTCGTCCCCGCGCTTAACCCTCCTGGTCCCTGCCCACCGCCCGCTCAGCCCGCGTCGGCCTGGTTTCCGGCGGCGGTCAGGTCCGAGCTGCGCCATGCCGACCCGGCTAAGGGGGGCCCCGTCCTTCCGCCGCGCGGCCTTCGCTGCCCGCGTGTTGCGTGCGCTCACCGAACACCTCCCGCAACAAATGCGCCAAGCTGGGTAAGCTCCCTGACCTTCGCCCATCCGGCCGGGTCAGCCAGAGCGTCTCATCGCTCTCGATGACCGTCAGCTCGTCCCAGAGGACATTGCGGACAGCGCGGACCGCCTTCACCCTGGCGTGGCACCTGGCGGTACAAGAGATCATCGACCGAGGGCTATTCACCTTCTCAGGATCTCCTGGGAACGCCTCGATGACAGCCCGGCACAACTCGTCATAGGACGGCTTGCTCTCGGCTAGCGCACCCAGGACGAACGTCTTCCGCTTCATGGCCGTCTCCTGTCCGTCATCGACCCGGTGCTTGGCGCGGAACAACTTCGGCGGCCCGTCGCCAAAGCCGGGCACCACTCCGAAACCGTGCGCGACCGCCAGCCGCACCGCCAGCCCGGCAGCCCGGCAGCCGGCAGCGCGGACAGCTCCTCAGCTGAGGGCAGGCCAGGAACGGCGGACACAACTGGCAATGATCACCATCCCAGCCCTCCAATCAACAACGCGCCTCGGCGTGTCGCCCGGCGACGTCATGATCTTGCGGGCCATGATCGCCCTCGTGACCCGGCGCCTCGTTGCGACCGCGCATAAAATCACTCACTCAGTGAGCCGGATTGACCTGCAGCAGCCCGGCCATCGCGGCCCGCCCGTGCCGGGCGGGCGCCTAGCGCAGCCTAACCTGCGAGGAGGACGCCTCCACCGGCTACATGCGATGATGGCTGCTGCCGCCCTATTCGCCGGGAGGGGAGGTGTCAAGGGCCGACTTGCGTGGTGCGTTCACCAGGCAATTTTACCTGTGCTCGTTGTCCTGGGG
>JAFAPY010000263.1 GCA_019246795.1 Streptosporangiaceae bacterium
TATTCCACCGCATCCTCTACGTTCCCGGCCACGGCACCCCGGAATCGTCGGCGCATCCCCGGAAGTCCGGGGCCGGGCCGAGACCCGGCAAGGGGATGAATGCGCCACCCATCCCCCGCGATGGGACACGTTGCGCCACCCATCCCCCTGCCCTCACCGTGGTCGGCGCGGAAAGGGGGTGTGAGCCAATTTTGTAGGTAGCCGGGTCAGCCTGTGGCTGTCTGAGTGTGGTGCTGCTGGCAGATGCCCGGTTCGCTGGTGGCCGCCTGGTTGCGGGGCCGCTGCCAGATTTCATCCCAGCGGTTGCTGGCTTCCTGGCAGCGCAGGGTGGCGATGCTGGCGGCGCCGGGGACGGTCCATCTCATGCCGGAGAGCTTGAGCCGCTGGCCGATGATGGCTTTGCAGCCGGCCTCGACCACGCCGGAGCCGACGAACATGCCCAGGGACCGGAAGTGCTTGTAGCGCATCCGGTGGGCGTTGGTCTCGAAGTAGGCCAGGGCCTTGTCGCGGTCGGTGGCCAGGCAGCCGGTGAACTTCAGGTCGCGGCCGGCGGCGAGCAGGGCGGGGATGTCGCCGTTGTCGAGTTCGTCAAGGCGCTGGGCGAGCCAGTCGGGGCGGTGGCCGCGGAGCAGCCGGGCGGCGAGGGTGGCCAGTTCGTGGACGTGCTCGCGGGCGTGGTAGAGGTCGACGATCTGGGTGGCGGCGGGGAAGTGCTCCTCGGCGAGGTGCCAGATCCAGGCGGCGCCGTCGCCGAGGACGACGGGCTGGCGGATGTGCTCGTAGCCGCGGCGGCGGGCTTCGGCGTCCAGGAGCTGGCCGAACCGCTCGGCGGGTTCGAAGGTGGCCAGGTAGGACGAGGAGCGCGGGTCGCGGACGGGCCGGCCGTCGTGGTCCAGGGTGGTCTGGGTGAACAGGCAGGCCAGCTTGACCTCGCGGGTGCGGGCCTTGCCGTCGTCTGCTTTCCCCTTGCGGCCTTCGGTCTCGGCCGCTGTCATGGGCACTCCGGTGCCGTCGACGGCGATGTAGAGCATGTCCGGGGCCGGCCCGGGTGGCGGCAGGGGCACCACCTGGCGGGCGCGGATCGCATCGGCCTGGGCGCCGATCGCCGTGGCGGCCGTGGTGCCGGCGGCTTCCGCGGATCGCTCGACGCGCTTGATGGTCAGGTCGATGCCGGCCAGCTCGGCGAGCAGGCCGGCCGCCTTGGCGAACGGGACCGCCGCCGCGGCCCGGGCGGTCATCTTGGCCAGGCCGGGCGACATCGAGGCGCCGGCCACGCCGAGCTCGGCGTCCCGCGGGGCCAGGCCGTGCCCGCAGGCGGCGCAGTGATACCAGGCCCGGCGCACCGTGACCGGGCCGAGCGCGGTATCGATGGCCTTGTCCCGGTAGGACACGAAGGCCGCCTGATGGCCGGACCCGCAGCCGATCCGGGGACCTCGGTAGCCGGCGTCGGCGGCCAGCAGGTCTTCCAGCAGGCTGGCGCCCAGCCGGGTCACCGCGGTGCGGATGGCCAGCTCTGTCGCCTCCAGGCCGCCGCCGGCCCCCAGCGAGCGGGCCGCCACCGCGGCCAGCTGCTCTACCTCGGCCGCGGCCTCCGCGGCGAGCGCCGCCCAGAGCCCCCCCTTTCCCCGGCCGGCCCGGCCGGGGACCGCTCAGCGGGTGCGGCCGGCCGGGCCTCGCAGATCGCCTGGTTCACCTCCACGATCTGCTCCGACAGCACCGCGAACTCCTTATAGGCCGCCAGCTCCGCGCGGACCTTGTCCAGCTCGGCCGCCGCCAGCTGCCGGGTGCGCGTCTTGCCGCCCGCCGAGCGGGTCCACAGCCAGCGCGGCCCGTGGCCGCGATGGCCCGGCCGGGCGCACGCGCAGTTCGGCTTGCCGCACTTGCGGTAGGTGGCGTTGATGCTGCCCGGCCGGAAGTCCCCGGTGGCGGCCAGCCGCGCATACAGCTGTGCCCGCTGCTGCTCCAGGCCGGGAAGGGATGGCTCGGTCACCGGCGGCTCCTCTGGAAGTCTTAACACTTCCAGATTAGAACGATACCCTGCTCCTTCCCTGGATCCCTACGTTCGTGTCGCACACCCCGACCCGGGCCGCCACCCTCCGGAATGTCGGACTCCCGGCCTAGAGTTGAGTCCACCGACGTCTAGGAGGTAGTGCCGTGCGCCCGGTTACCGATCTGCAGCGCAGGGTCGCGCCGTTCAAGGT
>JAFAPY010000355.1 GCA_019246795.1 Streptosporangiaceae bacterium
CCTCGATCTCGTTTGATGGATTCGATGCCCAATAGGCAAACTCAGGTTCGCAGAAGATGTATCGAGCCCGAGGAAAGGTTGGCTGCCAGCGATCACCGGCTAGTTGAGTATTCCAGCCCACATGGTCGTAATGCAGGTGAGTGCACACAACGAAATCGATAGATTCCGGCGCACAGCCGACTTCGGAGAAGCGGTGCAGGAAGTCCGTCTGCAGGTAGCTCCATTCGGCCATTCCCTCCCGTTTCTTGTCGTTTCCCACGCCTGGATCGACTACCATTCGGATATTGTCTGACATGACCAGGAAGGACTGGATAACGGCCCTAAACCTACCGGACTGATCCGCGAAGTCTGGGATCAGCCAATCTATCTCGCTCAGCGCGCTGGGGGTTGCGTCGGTAAGAATGTCGTTGACCACCGCGCCAGCCTCGGTCTCTATGAATGGGACTACCGTGAATTCTCCTACTGTCCATCTTAGGTCTCCCATCCGAGTTCCTCGGCTCTCGCTATCAAGTTGGAACTTCGTAGGCTCAGGCATGAACTGTCGTCATCATAGCAGCCCATTCATAACCTAGAAGGAGCAGCAGGTAGTAGATGCAGCGACCGATGTGAAGACTATGGCTTGAGGCCGCGCTGGAAGCAATCGCCAGCAGAGGCCCGTCGCCTAGGCGGCACGCGGCTGGCACGAGGTGCGGCTCTCGATGCGACCTACAGGCGCGTGGTCAAGCTCGGACGTGATCGCCTTCTGTGTCAGGGAAACTCCGCGCCGATCCGATCAATCAAGCTTCTGCGACCGCGCCGTCATAGTCGCGGCTAAGTTCGTGATGCGCTGCCGATGCGGCAGCAATGTCATTCCGGGTCGCGTTGGCCTTGGGTGCGGTCGGGTCGTCGAGGTAAGCCTCAGCTGCCGACGCCATTGAGCCTCAGCTGCCGACGCCGCCGCGGGCGACGAGCTGGCTGGTGATGATGTTGCGCTGGATCTCGTTGGTGCCTTCACCGACGATCATCAGCGGGGCGTCGCGGAAATAGCGCTCGACGTCGAACTCGGTCGAATAGCCGTAGCCGCCGTGGATCCGCATGGCGTTCAGCGCGACCTGCATCGCCGTCTCCGACGCGAACAGCTTGGCCATGCCAGCTTCCAGGTCGCATCGCCGGCCGGAATCGTAGCGGCGGGCCGCGTGCAGGACCAGCTGACGCGCGGCGGTGTAGCTGGTGGCCATGTCGGCAAGGTAGGCGCCGACCGACTGATGCTTCCAGATCGGCTTGCCGAAGGCCTCCCGCTGCTGTGCGTAACGCAGCGCGTCGTCGAGGGCGGCGCGGGCGACGCCCAGCGCGCGTGCGGCGACCTGAATCCGGCCGATCTCCAGCCCCTTCATCATCTGCGCGAAACCGCGGCCTTCGGTGCCGCCGAGCAGCGACTCAGCCGGAGCGCGGTAATCATCGAAGGACAGCTCGCAGCTCTCCACGCCCTTGTATCCCAGCTTGGGCAGGTCGCGGGACACGCGCAAGCCGTCGCCGGGCTCGGCGAGCACGATGCTGATGCCGGCGTGCCTGGGCCGGGCCGCGGGGTCGGTCTTGCACAGCAGCGCGACCAGCTGCGAGCGGCGGGCGTTGGTGATCCAGGTCTTGGTCCCGTTGACGACGTAGTCGCCGCCGTCGCGGCGCGCGGTGGTGGTCATCGCCTGCAGGTCCGAGCCGCCGCCCGGCTCGGTCAGCGCCATCGCGGCCCGGACCTCGCCGGTTGCCATGCGGGGCAGGTAGCGCTGCTTTTGCCGTTCGGTGCCGAACTCACCGATCAGCGTTGCCACCACGGTATGGCCGCCCATGGCGCCGGCCAGGCTCATCCAGCCGCGAGCCAGCTGCTCGGTTACCTGCACGAAGCACGGGGTGGACACCGCGGCCGCGCCGTAGGGCTCGGGGATGGCCAGCCCGAAAACGCCCAGCCGCTTCATCTGGTCGATCAGCTCGCCGGGGTAGGAGTCGGCATGCTCCAGGTCGCGGGCCACCGGGCGGACGTCGCGGTCCACGAACCCGGCGACGGTCGCCACGATTGCCTGCTCTTCGGTGCTCAGCTCGCTCACGCCGCCTCCCCGGGCACCTGCTGCACGTTCTTCCCTACTCATCGCCTTCCCTACTCATCGCCGAACACCACGGTGCCGTTCGCTATCGTCATGACGACCGAGGTCCCGCCGATGTCGGCGGCCGGGACCGAGTACAGGTCCTGGTCGAGCACGGCCACGTCAGCCCGCATGCCGGGGAGCAACCGCCCGGCCACGTCGTCGTGGTTGACGTAGGCGACCCCGGAGGTGAAGGCGCCGATCGCCGCCTCCAGCGTGATCGCCTGGCCGGGCAGCAGCGGCCGTTCGCATTCGGGAGTTCCGGGCTGGCCCTGGCGCGCGGAAAGGACCCGGTTCACCGCCACGTGCATCTCCTGCAGGGGATCCGGGGTGGAGACCGGCCAGTCGCTGCCGAACGCGATCCGGGTGCCCCGCCGCGCCAGCGAGCCGATCTGGTACTGCCAGGCGGCGCGTTCCGGGCCGACGAACGGCAGTGTCAGCCGCTCCATCTGCGGATCGCAGCACGCCCACAGCGGCTGGAAGTTCGCCACTGCGCCGAGCGCGGCGAACCGGTCCATGTCGCCGGGGGCGATGAACTGCAGGTGGGCCAGGTGGTGCCGGCCCGCGCGGCGCTGCCGGGCCGGGAGAGCCTCGAGCACGTCGAGCGCGGCGGTCACGGCGAGGTCGCCGAGCGCGTGGAAGTGCAGCTGGAATCCGGCGGCGGCCAGCCGTCCGGTGGCCTCGCGCAGTTCTTCCGGCTCGATGAACAGCTTGCCGCTGTGGCTGGTGGGGTGACCGTGGCCGTCGAGGTAGGGCGCCGACATCGCGGCGGTGAACGTCTCGCACACCCCGTCCAGCATGAGCTTGACCGACGTCGCCCGGAACCGGCCGGTCCCGGCCTGCCCGCGCCGGGTGAGCAGGTCCTCCAGCTGGGCCATGCCGCGGGTCCGGTCCCACCACAGCGCGCCTGTCACGCGGCACGTCAGCAGGCCGTCGGCGGCCGCCCGCCGGTAGGCGCCGAACGCGTCGGGGATGCCGAGCTCCCCGGCCTGCCCGACGCAGGCGTCGGTGAAGCTGGTGATGCCCAGCGAGTGCAGGTACGCTTGCGCGGCGAGCAGCCCGGCGGTGAGCTCGGCGTCGGTGGCGGGCGGAACGTGCGCCGCGACCAGGCGCATGGCCCCGTCGTGCAGCGTGCCACACGGGTAGCCTGCCGCGTCCCGCTCGATCCGGCCGTCCGGCGGGTCGGGCGTGCTCGCGTCCAGCCCGGCGCGCTGCAGCGCGGCGGTGTTCACCCAGGCGCTGTGGTGATCCCTGTTCGGGATGAAGGCAGGCCTGCCGCCCGTCACCGAGTCCAGGTCTGCGGCGGTTGGTGTCCCGCCGGGAAAGGCCTCCATCGCCCAGCCGCCGCCGAGCACCCAGGCGTCCGCCGCCAGCCCGGCGCTGTACGCCGCGACGGCCGCCAGGCAGTCCTGCCGGGCGCGCAGCCCGAGCAGGTTGCAGCGCAGGCTCTCCAGCCCGCCGCTGACCGCGTGCACATGCGCGTCACCGAAAGCCGGCAGCGCGAGCCGCCCGCCCAGGTCGACGGCACGGGTGCGGGGGCCGGCCAGCTCCCTGATCTCGTCGTCGCTGCCGAGCGCGGCGATCATGCCACCGGTGGCTGCCAGCGCCTGGACGAAGCCCGACCGGTGCCCCGGCGTGCGTATCCTCCCTCCGACGAGGATCAGGTCTGCCTTGGGTTCGCTCACAGCCACCGCCCGGTGCACAGACGTTTCTGCCGACGATAGCGGCCGGCGCGGCTCGGACCATTCCCGCCGCCGACCGGCTGAAAAACCGTTCCGCAGAACGGGCGGTGGTGCCTGGCTCCGTCAGCCGAACCGCACCGCGAGCCGGCGGTACAGCGACGGCGCGGTGACGCGCACCACGCCGGGCAGCCGCAGCCAGCCCGGTATGTAGACGTCGTCGCGTCCGCGCAACACGGCGTCGCAGATGGCGGTGGCCACCCGGCGCGCGGGTACCGGCCTCGGGAGCGACCGGGTGTAAGGCGCGCCGCGCCGGGCGAAGAAGGGGGTGTCGGCCACGCCGACGACCACGTGGGTGATGCGCACGCCGGTGCCGCGCAGCTCGTAGCGCAGCGCCTCGGCGAACGTGCTCAGCCCGGCCTTGGCCGCGGAGTAGACGGCCTCGCCGCCGACTCCCACGCTGCCGGCTATGGACCCGACCAGGACAATCTGGCCCTGGCGGCGCGCCAGCATCTGCGGGAGCAGCAGCCGGACCAGCTGGATGGCCGACACCAGGTCGACCATGAGGATCTCCTCCGCCCGGCGCGGCGGCATCGCGGCGAACGACCCGGCCCAGCCGACGCCCGCGCCGGCCACCAGCAGGTCAACCCGCCCGGTGCCGGCAAGCGCGCTGTCGGCCAGCAGCTCCACCCCGGCCGGCGTGGCCAGGTCCGCACGCAGCGCGACCGAGGAGGTGCAGGCGGCGACGTGACGCAGCCGGCCCTCGTTCCGCCCGGACAGCAGCAGCCGCCAGCCGTTCGCGGCAAGGCATTCGGCCACGGCCGCCCCGATCCCCGAGGACGCGCCGGTGACCAGGGCCACGCCGCCGGGCAGGGCGCCGCGGCGCGCCGGTACCTGGCGGGCGGGAGAGCGGGCCCTGTCCGCTCCGGTGATGATGCCCACGAGGCGACCGTACGGCGCGGCCGGGCCGTTCGCGTCCCCCAGATTGATAGCCTGGCCAGCACTCAGCGGCCGCGCGGCGGCTTGCCCGACGCGCGCGCTCCGGCTAGGACCGAGCGTCAGATACGGGCCTCCAGCACGCGGGAAAGCGCCGCCCGGTTGGTCACCCCGAGCTTGCGGAACACCTTCCGCAGGTGGTAGGCCACGGTGTTCGCGCTGATGAACAGCTGGCTGGCTATCTCCACGTTGGAGGCACCCTCGCTGGCCAGCCCGGCGATGTGCAGCTCCTGAGGCGTGAGCTGGCCCCGCGCACCTGGTGCCCGCATGCCGACATGCTCCCCGGTGGCCGCGCTGATGGCGGTGATGATTGACTGGGTGATACAAGACATGCAGGAAGACCAGCGCAGGTAGCTCGCTCGCGTGCCCGGCCGCGAAGTCCCGCTGCCAGCGGCCGGAGCACAGCGCTGGAGGTGACGTGACGAAGGACGCCGTGCTGCTGACGGGGTCGTTCGGGCTGGGCCATGAGATGATGGCCCGCTGCTGCGCGGAGTTGCTGGAGGGATCGGGCTGGCGCACCCGCCGCCTGGACAGCGTGTCGCTGCTGGGAACCTGGGGCGGAGGCATCGCCGACCGGGTGTTCAACCGCCTGATCGCCGTCCCCGGGCTGTACGACGGGCTGCACTTCGCCCACCTGCGCACCGGGAGCCGGCTGGCTGACCGCATGGACCGGGCCGCCAGCGCCAGGATGGTGCCTGCGCTGCGAGCCGAGCTGGAACGGCGGCCGGCCGACCTGGTGGTCAGCGTGTTCGCTCTCGGCGCGTCGGCGGCCGCCAAGCTCAAGGCGCAGCTGCCGGGCCTGCGCGCCGTCGTGCTCTGCATCGACGTGGCGGTGCACCGGATCTGGGCCGCCGACGGAACCGACCTGTTCCTGGTCACCTCGGCGGCGGCGGCGGCATCGGTCCGGCGTTACCTGCCCCGGGCGCCGGTGGCGGTGGTGCCGCAGCCGGTGCGCCCGGCGTTCTACGCGGCACCGTCCCAGGAGCAGGCCAGGAAGGAGCTCGGCGTCCCGCTGAACGACTTCTGCGTGCTGATCATCGACAGCGGCTGGGGATTCGGCCCGCTGGTGCAGAGCGTATCGGCGCTCGCGGACGCCGGCGTGCACGTGCTCGCGGTGGCGGGCCGGCAACGCACCATCGAGCACCGGCTCCGCGAACTGGCCGCCAGGACCCCCCGGGTCACCCCGTTCGGCTACACCGACCGGGTTCCCGAGCTGATGGCCGCCGCGGACGTGGTCGTCGCGCTGCCCGGAGCCACCACCTGCAGCGAGGCACGGGTCGTAGGGCGCCACCTTCTCCTGCTCGACGTGATGCCCGGTCACGGGCGGGACAACCTGCTGCACGAGCTGGAGCTGGGCCGCGCGCACGCCTGCGTGCCCACCCCTGCCGGGGTGACCGCCAGCGTGCTGGCCCTGCGCGACGACGGCGTCTGCCAGGACTTCCCGGCCAGCCCGGCGCCGCGCTGGGAACCCGCTTGCGCGGCCGCCTTGGCGCGGATCGGCCTCGACCTGGATTACCGCGAACTGGCAGGAGCAGGACCCCCATGATGCGCACGCTGTTTCTCAACCCGCCGTCCTTCGAGGGCTTCGACGGCGGAGCCGGTTCCCGTTACCAGGCGAAACGGGAAGTCCGGTCGTACTGGTACCCGACCTGGCTGGCCCAGCCGGCCGCCCTCGTGCCCGGCAGCCGGCTGGTGGACGCGCCCCCGGCCGGGCTCAGCCTCGCCGACGTGGCGCCGCTGGCCCGCGACTACGAGCTGGCCGTGCTGCACACCAGCTCGCCGGGCTTCGCCGGCGACGTCAAGGTGGCCGAGGCGCTCAAGGCGCAGAACCCGTCGCTGCTCCTCGGCATGGTCGGGGCCAAGGTGGCCGTGGAGCCGGACCGCTCGCTGCAGGCGTCGGCGGCCATCGACTTCGTGGCCAGGGAGGAGTTCGACTTCACCGTCGCGGAGGTTGCCGGGGGACGCGCGCTGTCGTCGGTCGACGGCATCAGCTACCGGGATTCCGGCGGCGGCGTCGCGCACAACCCGGACCGGGAGATCATCACCGACATGGACCGGCTGCCGTTCGTCACCCCGGTGTACAAACGTGACCTGCGGCCGGAGAACTACTACATCGGCTACCTGCGGCACCCGTACCTGTCGCTGTACACCGGGCGGGGCTGCCGGTCGAGGTGCACGTTCTGCCTGTGGCCGCAGACGATAGGCGGCCACCTGTACCGGACCCGCAGCGTGGAGTCGGTGCTGGAGGAGGCAGCGCTGATCCCGCAGCTGTTCCCCCAGGTGAAGGAGGTGTTCTTCGACGACGACACGTTCACCGACAACCGGCCCCGCGCCGAGGCCATCGCCCGCGGGCTGGCCAGGCTGGGCATCACCTGGTCCTGCAACGCCAAGGCCAACGTCCCCCGCGAGACGCTGAAGGTGCTCAAGGACAACGGGCTGCGCCTGCTGCTGGTGGGTTACGAGTCCGGCAACCAGCAGATCCTCATCAACATCAAGAAGGGCCTGCGGGTGGACCGGGCCCGGCGGTTCGCCGCCGACTGCCGGGAGCTGGGGATCACCGTGCACGGCACGTTCATCCTCGGGCTGCCCGGCGAGACCAGGGAAACCATCGAGGAGACGATCCGCTTCGCGGCGGAAGTAAACCCGCACAGCCTGCAGGTTTCCGTCGCCGCGCCCTACCCGGGCACCGAGCTGTACCGGCAGGCCATCGAGCGCGGCTGGCTGCCCTCCGACGGAGGAGGGGCCACGCTGGTCAGCGAGGACGGCACCCAGGTGGCCGCGCTGTCGTACCCGCACCTGGGGCACACCGAGATACTGGAGTCGGTGGACGCGTTCTACCGCCGGTTCTACTTCCGCGCCGGGAAGCTGGCCGAGATGTCGGCCGAGATGCTGCGCCGGCCCGACATGGCCGCCCGGCGGCTGCGCGAGGGCGGCGAGTTCGTGCGCTTCTTGACCCGGCGCGCCCGCACGCCTGCGGCACCGTCATAGGTGCACCGTCATAGGTGCACCGTCATAGGAGGCCTGTCACATGCGCGTCCTGCTGGTCCATCCCAGCGCGCTGATGTATTCGGAGATCTTCCTGCGGCTGGAGCCGCTCGGCTTGGAGCGGGTGGCCGCGGCCCTGCTGGACGACGGCCATGACGTCCGGCTGATCGACCTGCAGGTCTACCGGAAGCACGATCTCGAGCGCCAGCTCACCGGATTCGCCCCGGAGGCGGTCGGGTTCAGCCTCAACTACCTGGCCAACGTCCCCGAGGTCGTGGACCTGGCCAAGCAGATCAAGGTCATGCTCCCGGACTGCTTCGTGTTCGCCGGCGGGCACAGCGTCTCGTTCGTGGCCGAGCAGGTGCTGGCCCATGCCGAGGGCGCCATCGACGTGGTGCTCAAGGGCGAGGGCGAGACCGGGGCCCCGGCGCTGCTCGCGGCGGTGCCGGACCGGGCGCTGGCCGAGGTGCCCGGGGCGGTCACTGCCGACGGGCCGGGCCGCCCGCCGGCGATGCTGCACAGCCTGGACGACCATCTCCCGGCCCGCCATCTCGGCGGGCGGCGCCGCAAGTACTTCATCGGGGTGATGGACCCGGCCGCCTCCATCGAGTTCACCCGCGGCTGTCCCTGGGACTGCTCGTTCTGCAGCGCGTGGACCTTCTACGGCCGCAGCTACCGCAGGCTGTCGCCGGAGGCGGCCGTGGCGGACATGACCCGCATCGCCGAACCCGGCGTCTTCATCGTGGACGACGTGGCCTTCATCAAGGCGCAGGAAGGCGACGAGATCGCCGCTCAGCTCGAGCAGCGCAAGATCCGCAAGAAGTACTACCTGGAAACCCGCTGCGACGTGTTCCTCCGCAACGAGGAGGTGTTCCGCCGCTGGAAGCGCCTCGGCCTGGAGTACATGTTCCTCGGCCTGGAGGCCCTGGACGAGGACGGGCTGAAGGCCTTCCGCAAGCGCACCACCCCGAAGGTGAACAACAAGGCCCTGGAGGTCGCCAGGTCCATGGGGCTCATGGTGGCCATCAACATCATCGCCGACCCCGACTGGGACGAGGCGCACTTCGCCTTCGTGCGCGAATGGGCGATGAGCGTCCCGGAGATCGTCAACATCACCGTGCAGACCCCCTACCCGGGCACCGAGACCTGGTTCACCGAATCCCGCCACCTCACCACGCTGGACTACCGGCTGTTCGACGTCCAGCACGCGGTGCTGCCGACCCGGCTGCCGCTGCACCGGTTCTACACCGAGCTGTTCAGGACCCAGTCGGTGCTGGCCCGCAAGCACCTGGGATTCGCGGCGCTGGCCAGGACCACCGGGATCGCCGCGCGGCACGTCTTGCGGGGCCAGACGAATTTCGTCAGGATGATCTGGAAGTTCGACAAGGTCTACAACGCCGACCGCCAGTACTCAGAGCACCAGCGCGAGGCCCGGTATCTGCTGCCGCCCCCTGCCGGCAAGCCCGTGGCGGCACCAGACCGGAAGGAGCTGTTCGTCCATGTGCCGTTGCGCCGCAGACCCTGACCATGCTGGATACGTGACCACCAGGGCGAAAAGGCGTCCGCGCTGAGCGCCGGCCGGCCCGCCGACCGGCGCTACGGGTAGGCACGTGTCCACGCCGATCGCCGTGGTGACCGCGCTGGCCTCAGCGCTGGTCCTGGGGATATCCGCCGTCGCCGACCAGCGCAGCACCAAGCGGGTCCAGGCCAGGGCGGCGCTGTCGCCCCGGATCTTCGCGGACCTGGTCCGGCAGCCGTTGTGGCTGCTGGCGATCGCCGCGAACATCGCGGGATTCGGCCTGCAGGTTGTCGCGCTCAGCTTCGGCAGCCTCGCCCTCGTCCAGCCGCTGCTGGTCTTCGACCTGGTTTTCGCCGTGCTGATCAACCGCAGCGTGGGATGGCAGGCAAGCACGATGGGCCCCGAGGTCAAGCGGTGGGATCCGGTCATGCTCGCCGGGGTCGCCGCCGCCGTCGCCGGCGTGGCCGGCTTCCTCGTCATCGGGCGGCCCTCGGCAGGCACCACCGACGTCAGCATCGACGTGCTGCCGCCGCTGGCCATCGGTCTGATCGTGGTGGTCGGAGGCTGCCTGGCCGTGGCCGCGCGCAGCCCGAACCTGCGGCCGCTCGCGCTGGCGCTGGCCTGCGGCGTCAACTACGGCGTCGCTGCATTCGCGGTCAAGCTGGTGACCGCGGAATTCGGTCACGGGGCCGCCGCGGTGTTCACCAACTGGCCGATCTACGTCCTCGCCGTGGCCGGCCCCGCTCGGCTTCCTGTTCAACCAGGATGCGCTGCAGCGGGGCACGTTCCTGGCGCCGGTCCAGTCGATCATCACCTCCGCCGACCCCGTCTTCTCCATCGGCCTCGGCATCCTCTGGCTGAACGTGGTACTGCGCAGCGGCGCCGCGGCGATCGCCGGGGAGGTCGTGTCGCTGCTGGTGATGATCACGGGCATCGTGCTGATCGCCGAGCATTCCCCCCAGGCCGCAGGGGAGGCCGTCACGGTCCCCGCCTCCAGGCAGGCGGCTTCCCAGTAGCCAAACGACGGGGTGCCTCTCGCGCCTGCGCAGCCGTCAAGTACGTTCGGATGGGGATTGCCGCGTAACGACAGCTGAAGCCGAGCCCTGCAGGAGCCGCTATGACCACGACCGACATCAGCCCGGAAACCGGCCTCGACGTGGTGGCCGACCTGGCCGCGCAGCTGCGGGTCGACTCGATCCGCTCGTCGACCAGCGCCGGCTCGGGACACCCGACGTCTTCCATGTCGGCCGCCGACCTGCTCGCCGTGCTGATGGCCAGGCACCTGCGCTACGACTGGGACGACCCGCAGATGCCGGGCAACGACCACCTGATCTTCTCCAAAGGCCACGCGTCCCCGCTGCTGTACTCGGTGTTCAAGGCGGCCGGGGCGGTATCCGAAGACGAGCTGATGAACGGCTACCGCCGCTTCGGGCAGCGCCTGGAGGGCCATCCCACCCCGGTGCTGCCCTGGGTGGACGTCGCCACCGGATCGCTCGGCCAGGGCCTGCCCGACGGTGTCGGGGTGGCGCTGGCCGGGAAGTACCTGGACAAGCTGCCGTACCGGGTGTGGGTGCTGTGCGGCGACAGCGAGATGGCCGAGGGCTCGATCTGGGAGGCGCTGGACAAGGCGTCGCATTACCAGCTGTCCAACATGGTCGTCATCGTCGACGTCAACCGGCTCGGCCAGTCCGGCCCGACCGAGCTGGGCTGGGACCTGGACCGCTACGCCCGCCGCACCGATGCGTTCGGCGGCCGCGTCCTCATCGTCGACGGCCACGACCTGGCCGCGATCGACGGCGCGCTGGCCACGGCCGGCCAGGCAGCAGGCGAGCAGCCCACGGTGATCCTGGCCAAGACGATCAAGGGCCGCGGGTTCGCCGAGGTCGAAAACAAAGAGGGCTGGCACGGCCGCCCATTTCCCCCCGACATGGCCGAACGCGCCATCGCCGAACTCGGCGGCGTGCGCAACCTGGTGGTCCGCGGCCTGCGCCCGGACCCGGTGCCGGCCAAAGACTCACCGGCCCCGGCCGCGGTGTCGCTGCCGGAGTATGAAGTCGGCGACAAGGTGGCCACCCGCAAGGCCTACGGCGACGCGCTGGTCGCCCTCGCCGCCGCCGACCCGACGGTCGTCGCCTTGGACGGGGAGGTGAAGAACTCCACCTACGCCCAGGAGTTCGCCTCCGCCTACCCGGACCGGTACTTCGAGATGTACATCGCCGAGCAGCAGATGATCGCCGCCGCCACCGGCATCGCCGTCCGCCGCTACAAGGCCTTCGCGTCCACCTTCGCCGCGTTCCTCACCCGCGCCTACGACTTCATCCGGATGGGCTCGGTCTCCGGAGCCGACCTGCGGCTGTGCGGGTCGCATGCCGGGGTGGAGATCGGCGCCGATGGCCCCTCGCAGATGGCGCTGGAGGACCTGGCGATGATGCGCGCCGTGCACGGGTCCACGGTGCTGTACCCGGCCGACGGCACCAGCACCGCCGCGCTGGTGCAGCACATGGCCGCCACGCCCGGCATCAGCTACCTGCGCACCACCCGCGGCTCCTATCCCGGCCTGTACCCGCCCGGCGAGGCCTTCCCCGTCGGCGGCGCCAAGGTGCTCCGCGAAAGCGGCAGCGACCAGGTGACCCTCGTCGGCGCGGGCATCACCGTGCACGAATGCCTGCGCGCCGCCGACATGCTGGCCGGCGACGGCATCGCCGCCCGGGTCATCGACTGCTACTCCGTCAAGCCGATCGCCGCTGACACCCTCGCCGCGGCGGTGCAGGCGACCTCCGGGCGCATCGTGATCGCCGAAGACCACCACCCCGAAGGCGGCCTCGGCGAAGCGGTCACCGGCGCCCTGCTCGCCGCCGGGCGCACGGACCTGTCCGTCGATCACCTTGCCGTCGGCGAGATGCCCGGCTCCGGTTCCAGCGCGGAGCTGCTCGCCTGGGCCGGCATCGACGCCGACGCCATCGCCGCCGCCGCCCGCCGCCTGACCGGCAAGGGCTGACCGGCATGCGGGCCCGCTGCTCAGGCCCGGCCGGCCCGTCATGACCCGCGTGGTGGTCATCCGGCACCACGACATCGACTCGGCCGGCTTCATCGGCGACGCGTTCGCCGCGCGCGGCGCCGAGCTTGACGTGCACCTGGTCCCCGGCGCCCCGCTGCCCGCGCTGGACGGCGCCGGCCACGTCGTCGTCCTCGGCGCCGCCAGCTCGGTCAACGACCCCGACGACTGGATCGCCGCCGAACTGGACTGGCTCCGGCACGCGGACGCGGCCGGCGTGCCGGTGCTGGGCATCTGTTTCGGCGCTCAGGCGATCTGCGCGGCGCTCGGCGGCCGGGTCGAGGCCATGGCGCGCAAGGAGATCGGCTGGACGATGATCGAGACGGCCGACCCCGACGTGATCCCGGCCGGTCCCTGGCTGGAGTTCCACGGCGACCGCTGCCTGCTGCCGCCGCAGGCGGCGGTGCTGGCGCGCACCGGCGCCGGGGTGCAGGCGTTCCGGCTGGGACGGCACCTGGCGGTCCAGTTCCACCCCGAACTCGACGGCCCGCAGCTCAAGCGCTGGCTGGATGCGGGCGGCCGCGAGGATGCCGAACTGCTCGGCCTTGACCCCGACCAGTTCCTCGCTGACACGATCCGCGAGGAGCCGGCCGCCCGGCAGCGAGCCGACCGCCTGGTCGCCGCCGCCCTCCGCGTCTGGCCCGGCCCGAGCTGACCGCAGGCCGGCGCCGGGTCACGGCTTGCGCGCCACCCCGCCCCACAGCGTGGTCGGCATGCTCGCTTCGACCTGCGACTCCGGGCGCCACTCGGTGACCCGCACCACGCCGGGCTCCAGCAGGTCCAGGCCCTCGAAGAACTGCGCGACCACGTGGCGCGCCCGCCCGACGTGGTTGCCGTCGGCAAGGAGTTCGTTCAGCCGCCGTTCCATCTCGGCCATCTCGGCGGCGGCGATGTCGCTGGCGGCGTGCGAGATCACCAGGAAGCTCCCCGAGGGCACGGCGCTGAGCAGGCGGTCCACGATCCGCCGTGCCTCGCCGAGGTCCGGGACGTAGTGCAGGATCGCCAGCAGCATGACGGCGGTTGGCCTGGTGAAGTCCAGGGTTTCCGCGGCCTGCTCGATGATCTGGTCCGGGTCCCGTATATCGGCGTCGAGGTAGGCGGTGACGCCTTCCGGGCAGCTGGTCAGCAGCGCGCGGGCGTGCGACAGGACCAGCGGGTCGTTGTCGACGTAGACGATCCGGCTTTGCGGCGCCACCGACTGCGCCACCTCATGGGTGTTGTCGGCCGTCGGCAGCCCGGTGCCGATGTCGACGAACTGACGGATGCCTTCGCCGGCGCTGAGGTAGCGTACCGTCCGCGCCAGGAACGCCCGGTTGGCCCGCGCGGACATCCTGATCGCCGGGTACGCCGCGATCGCCGCCTCGCCGGCGATCCGGTCGGCCTCGAAGTTGTCTTTCCCGCCCAGCCAGTAGTCATAGACCCTGGCCGGGTGCGCCACGCTGGCGTCGAATCCCGGCCGGCCGCGGCCGGCGTCGGCTCGGCGCGGGGCCTTAGCTCCCGGCACCGCCCACCTCCTCACCGCTGCGCCAGCGCCATCGCCGCCGACGCTACCAGCGTAGCTCCCGGGCCGGCGCGGGCGCAGGCACGGGCGCCGGCTTTCCCGCAGCAGATGCCGGTCGGGTACCCTTGTCTTCCTGCGCATGGCGGAGTAGCTCAGTCAGGCAGAGCAAGCGGCTCATAATCGCTGTGTCGCCGGTTCAAGTCCGGCCTCCGCTACAATCGGAACCAATCCCCGCACAGGAAGAAAGGCGCTCCGCCGTGGCTGCCACCGATGTCCGGCCGAAGATCACGCTGGCTTGCCAGGAATGCAAGCGCCGGAACTACATCACCAGGAAGAACCGGCGGAACGACCCGGACAGGCTCGAGCTGAGGAAGTACTGCCCGTGGTGCCGCTGCCACCGGCCGCACCGCGAGACGCGGTAGCGGCGCGGTGGCGCTCAACGCCTCCTACGTCGGCCGCACCTTCGGGCCGACCCAGCCGTACGAGGTCAGCAGGGTCAAGATCGCTGAGTTCGCCGATGCGATCGGCGAGCCGAGCCCGCTGTGCCGGGACCGGGCGGCCGCGCAGGCGGCCGGCTATCCGGACGTGATCGCGCCTCCGACGTTCGCGATCGTGCTCAGCACGAAGAGCAGCGCCGCCGTGACCCACGATCCCGGCCTCGGCCTGAACTACGCCATGGTCGTGCACGGCGAGCAGAGCTTCACCCACGCCCGTCCCTTGCACGCCGGCGACGTCGTGGTAGCGCAGTCGACGATCGAGTCGATCCGGGCGGTCGGCGGCAATACCCTGCTGACCACCGTCACCGACATCACGACCACCGGCGGCGAACAGGTGTGCACCGCGAGGTCCACCCTGGTCGAGCGCGGCGCTTAGGGGGCCAGCGTGGGCGGCACCAGCTACACCCAGGTTCAGGCCGGCACGGAAATCCCGCCGCGGCAGTACCCGGTGACCCGGCTCGACCTGGTCAAGTACGCCGGCGCTTCCGGCGACTTCAACACGATCCACTGGAACGAGCGCATCGCGAAGTCGGTGGGCCTTCCGGACGTGATCGCGCACGGCATGCTCACCATGGCGCTGGCCGGGGTGTTCCTGGCCGAGTGGGCCGGCGACCCGGGCGCGGTGACCGAGCTCGGGGTCAGGTTTTCCGCTCCCGTCGTCGTGCCCGACGACGACAAGGGCGCCACGGTGGAGGTGGCCGGCACCGTGCGCGAGATCCTCGACGGTGACCGGGTATCGGTGGAGATCACCGCCAGGTCGGCCGACGCCAAGGTCCTGACGCGCGCTCACGCCGTCGTGCGCCTGGCGTGAAACTAGCCGATTACACCACGCTCCGCCTGGGCGGACCGGCCCGCAGCTTCGTCCAGGCCGGTACCGAAGAAGACCTGGTCGCGGCCGTGCGAGCCGCTGACGGCAGCGGCGAGCCCGTGCTGATCCTCGGCGGCGGCAGCAACCTGGTGGTGGCCGACGAGGGATTCGACGGCACGGTCATCCAGGCGGCGACCCGCGGATTGCGCCGCGACGGCGGCCCCGGCACGATGACCGCCGCGGCGGGCGAGGACTGGGACAGCGTGGTCGCCCGCACCGTCGCCGGGGGCCTGGCCGGCCTGGAGTGCCTGTCCGGCATCCCCGGGCTGGCCGGCGCGACCCCGATCCAGAACGTCGGCGCCTACGGCCAGGAAGTCTCCCAGGTCATCACCAACGTGCGCGCCTACGACAGGACCGCGCGGAAAATCGTCGATATCCCGAACGAGCAGTGCGGATTCGGCTACCGCACCAGCATCTTCCGCAAGGACCCCGGCCGCTTCGTCGTGCTGGCGGTGATGTTCCGGCTCGCGGTGCAGCGGCTGTCGGCGCCGGTCCGCTACGCCGAGCTTGCCGCAGCGCTCGGGGTCGGAGCGGGAGAGCGGGTGCCCAGCGCCGAGGCCCGTTCGGCGGTCATCGAGCTCAGGCAGCGCAAGGGGATGGTGATCGACGCTGCGGATCCGGATACCCGCAGCGTCGGGTCATTCTTCGTCAACCCGGTCCTCGACGGGGCCGCGCTGGCCGCGGTGGAGGCCGCGGCGCGGGCCAGGTGCGGCGACGGCGCCCGGGTGCCCAGGTTCGACGCCAGCGACGGGCGGGTGAAGGTCCCGGCCGCATGGCTTATCGAGCGGGCCGGGTTCGGCAAGGGCTACGGCCGCGGCACCGGGGCGCGGATCTCCACCAAGCACACCCTCGCCCTGGTCAGCTCCGGATCGGCCCGCACCGCGGACCTGATCGCGCTGGCTCGCGAGATCAGGGACGGGGTCCGCGAGGCGTTCGGCGTCACCCTCGCCCCCGAGCCGGTCCTGGTCGGCGTCACCCTGTGACGAGCCACGCCGTGCCCCGCTCACCACAACGATCACTTATGCCCGAAAACGCTCTCCAGTTCGGTTCCAGCGGTGATTAGCGCGAAGGATTAGTGCCTGACGTAGGATTAGCGGCCGTATCCGGCCGCTTTTCCTTCGCGGAGCACAAATCCTTCCTGATCTTGCGCGACATCCGCGCATCATCGTGCACTGCTGCATCATGCCCTTCGTGGGCAGCAGGAGCAGCGCAACGTAGGGCTCAGCCGCGGCGTCGGCCTGGCGGCCCCCCCGGCCCGGGCGGGTCCGGGCCGGGGGGAAGCGCTGCGGGCTAGTGGAACAGGTTGAGGGTGTTGGTGGCGTCGTCGACGAAGTAGACCGCGTCCGCGCCAGGCTTGACCGCCAGGCCGAACAGCGCGCCGGCGCCCGGCGGGGAGCCAGAGCTGTCCAGCTGGCGCACCGCGACCTGCGCGCCGCCCGGGGTGACCTCGACGATGTTCCCGTTGCCGCCGTTGACGGTCAGGATGTCACCGTTGGGCGCGATCGCCAGGCCGAGCTCGCCGCTCAGGTGGTTGCCCTGCGACACGGTCTGGCCGGTGCCGTCGTCGCTGCCGCGGGACACCGCGGAGGGGATGGCGGCGATCCTGTTGCTCAGCGTGTCGGCGACGTACAAGGTGCCGTTGCTGCCCAGCCCCACGCCGGTGGGCCCGATGACCAGGGCGGAGGAGTTGAGCATCTCGGGGAAGCCCGACCCGATCGTGGTGACACCGAGCAGCCGCGGCGATGCCGTCGGCGAGCTGCTGATCACCAGCCGCAGCACCGTGCCCCTGTCGACGGTGCCGCCGTCGGCCGCGACCGTTCCGTTCAGCACGTTGGTCACGAACAGGTCGGCGTAGTTGCCCTGGTCAAGGGCGGTCATGTCCCACGGGCCGTTGATGCCCTGCCCGGCGAATGTCTCGCGGACCATGCCGTGGCTGTCCAGCACGATCAGGCAGCCGGACCCGGAGACGCTGCCGTTGCGCGTGGGCAGCGAGCCGACGATCACCCAGCCGCTGCGCAGCACGACCAGCGCGGTGGTCAGGCCGACGCCGCCGGGGCAGCCGTGCAGCTGCGGGTCGATCTGGGCGAACAGCGACAGCGTGCCGCCCGGGGTCACCTGGACGATCGTGGTCCCGGTGCCCTGCACGTTCGCCTTGTCGTTGAAGTTGCTGACCAGCACGCTGCCCTGGTGCAGGTCGCCGGTGCTGTGCGGGACCACCGCGGTCCCGTAGGGGTTGACGTCCCCGTTGGCCGGGACGGTGCTGGTCAGTTGCGTCACTGTATGCAGCGGGCCGATGAACGCGGCCGAGGCGCTGGCCGCCGTCATGCCGCTCATGGCGGCCAGCCCCGCCGTGGCGGTGGCGAGGGCCGCCAGGACGGCGTGCCGTCGTGTCGTTTTCACGTGTCTGCCGCTCCCTTCGCAGGCGCAATGCTTCCCTCTGGGGCACGTGCCGGGGAGCGGGTTGGTTCGGCCGCGCCGAAATGTTCCGGTAAGAATTTCCAGAATGATCCGGTAAGAATTTCCGCGGGCCGGGAACCCGTCCTTCGTTCTGCCAAAAAAGAACTAGTCCCCGGGAGCGGCCAGCCAGTCATCGACGCCGGCCAGCAGCTGGCTGTGCAGCGGCTGCGGGGCGGCCGAGCTGAGCACCGAGGTCCGCGCCAGGTCGGCCAGCTCGGCGTCGCTGCAGCCGTGCGCGTGCCGGGCGATCTGGTACTGCGCGGTCAGCCTCGGCCCGAACAGCAGCGGGTCGTCGGCGCCGAGCGCCACCGGCACGTCGGCCTCGAACAGCCGGCGCAGCGGGACGTCGGCGGGCGCCGCGGCGATGCCGAGCGCGACGTTGGACGACGGGCACACTTCGCAGGTGACGCATTCGGCGGCCAGCCGCTTGACCAGCGCCTGGTCCTCGGCGGCCCGGACGCCGTGGCCGATCCGGTCCGCGTGCAGCTCGTCCAGGCAGGCGGTCACGCTGGCCGGGCCGAGCAGCTCGCCGCCGTGCGGCACCAGCAGCAGCCCGGCGCGTTCGGCGATCCGGAACGCGGGCGCGAACTCCGACGCGCGCCCGCGCCGCTCGTCGTTGGACAGGCCGAAGCCGGTCACGCCGCGGCCCGCGTACTGGGCGGCCAGCCGGGCCAGGGTCCGTGCCTCCAACGGGTGCTTGGTCCGGTTGGCCGCGACGATCACGCCGATGCCGACCCCGGTTGCCGCGGTGGCCTGGCCCGCGGCGTCGAGCACCAGCTCGATCACCGCCGTGATCCCGCCGAAACGCGGCGCGTACCCGTCCGGGTCGACCTGGATCTCCAGCCACCGCGAGCCTTCGGCCCGCTCGTCCTCGGCGGTTTCGGCCAGCAGCCGCCGCACGTCTTCTTCGGTGCGCAGCACCGAGCGCGCGGTGTCATATAGCCGCTGGAAGCGGAACCAGCCGCGCTCGTCGGTCCCGCTCAGCCGTGGCGGCCAGTCCTCGGTGAGCGCGTGCGGCAGCCGGATGCCGTGGCCGGCCGCCAGCGCCACCAGCGTGGAGTGCCGCATGGCGCCGGTGAAGTGCAGGTGCAGGTGGGCCTTCGGCAGCGCGGCGAGCGGTCGAGCGGGCATCCGCCCAGTCTGCCCCTACCGGGCCTCGGCGAGCAGCTTGCCCATCCGCCCGATGCCTTCTTCCAGGTCGGCGTCGCCGAGCGCGTAGGAAAGGCGGAAGTATCCGGGCGTGCCGAACGCCTCGCCGGGCACCACGGCCACCTCGGCCTCGTCCAGGATCAGCTCGGCCAGCTCGGCGGACGTCTGCGGCCTGCGTCCGGACACCTCCTTGCCGAGCAGGCCCTTGACGCTCGGGTAGCAGTAGAACGCGCCCTGCGGCTGCGGGCAGACCACGCCGGGGATCTCGTTTAGCATCCTGGTCATCGCCGTCCTGCGCCGGTCGAACGCCTCCCGCATGGCGGTGACGGCGGACAGGTCGCCGGACACCGCGGCAAGCGCGGCCGCCTGCGCCACGTTGCAGACGTTGGAGGTCGCGTGGCTCTGCAGGTTGGCCGCGGCGGCGATCACGTCGCGCGGGCCGATCATCCAGCCGACCCGCCAGCCGGTCATCGCGTAGGTCTTCGCCACCCCGTTCAGGACCAGGCAGGCGTCGGCGGTCTGCGGCGCCTGCACCGGGATCGATGAGAACGCGGCGCCGCCGTAGACCAGGTGCTCGTAGATCTCGTCGGTGACCACCCACAGTCCGTGTTCGGCTGCCCACTGCCCGATCTGGCGGACCGCCTCCGGCGGGTACACCGCCCCGGTCGGGTTGGACGGGGACACGAACACCAGCACCTTGGTCCGGGGTGTGCGGGCCGCCTCCAGGTCGTCGACCGTGGCCAGGTAGCCGGACCGCTCATCGGTGCGGACCGGCCGCATCACGCCACCCGCCAGCTTGATCGCCTCTGGGTACGTCGTCCAGTACGGGGCGGCCAGGATCACCTCGTCGCCCGGGTCGCACAAGGCGGCGAACGCCTGGTACACCGCCTGCTTCCCGCCGTTGGTGACCAGGACCTGGCCGGGTTCGACCTGGTAGCCGGAGTCCCTCGCCGTCTTGGCCGCGATCGCCTGCCGAAGTTCGGGCAGGCCGGCGGCCGGGGTGTACTTGTGGAAGCGCGGCTGCGCGCAGGCACGCTGGGCGGCCTCCACGATGTAGCCGGGCGTCGGGAAGTCCGGCTCGCCGGCGCCGAAGCCGATGACCGGCCTGCCTGCAGCCTTGAGCGCTTTGGCCTTGGCGTCCACGGCCAGGGTGGCGGATTCGGAGATGGCGCTGACGCGCGCCGAGACTCTGGTTGCCATGGGCTCCATCCTCCCATGCGGCACAGGACGGTGCCCCGCATAAGGGCCTCGTTGGCGCAACGACGCCCACCAGAGGGCCTGATTGTCCCAACGACGCCCTCACACCTGCGGGGCCTGGCGGTTCGACGGACCCGGAGCGAGCACGTAAACTGCAGGAACCGGCAGCTGTGTTGTCGTGCGGCAGCGTGCCCATGTAAGGTCGGGTACCTGTCGGCGGCCAGCGCCCGCCGGGAACCAGAGGGCAGTAGCTCAATTGGCCAGAGTCCCGGTCTCCAAAACCGGTGGTTGGGGGTTCGAGTCCCTCCTGCCCTGCGAGTGCGATCCGGCGAAACCGCCCACCCGGGCGGACATACAGGTGAGGTTATGGCGACTCAGACACGCGGCGCGCCCGCGGAGAAGCGGAGCGGAGGCCGGCGCGCGGCCAAGCGCGGCCGCCGGACCACGCCTGCCCTGTTCTTCCGGCAGGTGGTCGGCGAGCTTCGCAAGGTGATCTGGCCGACCCGCAAGGAGCTCGTCACCTACACGGTGGTGTGCCTGGTGTTCGTGGCCGTCATGGTGGCCATCGTGACGAGCCTGGACTACGGGTTCACCAAGCTGGTGTTCGAGGTGTTCGGCTAGCGGGCGATCCCCGGGGGGCGCCAGCCAGATGCCGCGCGGCAGCCGCACGGCGTGACCATGGCCGCGATGACCGGCCATGGGATGAGGGAAAGAAAGAGAGCAATCGTGTCCCAGACCCAGGCCGATCCGGCGACGGGCGCGAGGCGGACCGACGCGGAATCCGGGGAGGCCGATGACGTGAGCGAATACAGCGACGAGGCCGGCGTCCCCGGCGAGGACGGGCAGGCGGCCGAGGCCGCCGGCGCCGCGGGGGAGCCCGCGGACGCGGCGGGGGAGCCCGCAGATACGGCGGGGGAGCCCGCGGACACGGCGGAGGAGCCCGCGGACACGGCGGAGGAGCCCGCGGACGGCGTGCGCGAGCAGTTCCTCCGCGAGCTGCGCATGCTGCCGGGCGACTGGTATGTGGTGCACTCCTACGCCGGTTACGAGAACCGGGTGAAGACCAACCTGGAGAGCCGCATCCAGTCGCTCAACATGGAGGACTACATCTACCAGATCGAGGTGCCCACTCATGAGGTGACCGAGATCAAGGGCGGCAAGCGGCAGCAGGTCTCGGAGAAGGTGCTGCCCGGTTACATCCTGGTGCGCATGGACCTGACCGACGAGTCGTGGGCGGTGGTGCGGAACACGCCGGGGGTGACCGGCTTCGTCGGCCTCTCGAGCCGGCCGTCGCCGCTGCAGCTCGCCGAGGTCGCCGACCTGCTCGCCCCCGAGCCCGAGCCGGGCGCCAAGCAGCCGGAGGCCGCCCGGGCCTTTGCGCCGGAATTTGAGATCGGCGAGTCGGTTACCGTAATGGACGGCCCGTTCGCGACGCTTCCCGCCACCGTGAACGAGGTCAACCCGGACACCCAGAAGCTCAAGGTGCTGGTGTCGATCTTCGGCCGCGAGACCCCGGTCGAGTTGTCGTTCGACCAGGTAGCAAAGCTCTAAGGATCCAGGAGACAGGCAATGCCGCCAAGAAGGAAGAGGCTGG
Organism: Streptosporangiaceae bacterium; assembly: GCA_019246795.1. Classification (GTDB taxonomy): domain Bacteria; phylum Actinomycetota; class Actinomycetes; order Streptosporangiales; family Streptosporangiaceae; genus Palsa-504. Next base: position 21,612 of record JAFAPY010000355.1, read on the forward strand.
CCGCGGTGGTCAAGGTGCAGCTGCCGGCCGGCCAGGCCACCCCGGCGCCGCCGGTGGGCACCGCGCTCGGCCCGCACGGGGTCAACATCATGGACTTCGTCCGGCAGTACAACGCGGCGACGGAGAGCCAGCGGGGCAACATCATCCCGGTCGAGATCTCGATCTATGAGGACCGGTCCTTCAGCTTCGTCACCAAGACGCCGCCTGCCCCCGAGCTGATCAAGAAGGCGGCCGGCGTGGACAAGGGCAGCGCGGAGCCGCACCGGACCAAGGTCGGCACGATCACCGCGGCCCAGGTCCGCGACATTGCCCAGACCAAGATGCCCGACCTGAACGCCACCACGATCGAGGCGGCCGAGAAGATCATCGCGGGCACCGCCCGCTCGATGGGCGTCAGGATCGAGGGCTGACGCACACCCAGGTTCCCGCCGGCGCAGCCGGCATAGGTGGCCCGTCCGGCGCAGCCGGCATAGGTGGCCCCGCCGGCGCAGCCGGCATAGGTGGCAGGGCTCGCGCGGCCCGCTGACCACGACCTCCACATCATGCAGGAGATGAGCATATGAAGCGCAGCAAGGCCTACCGCAAGGCCAGCGAGCAGATCGACCGCGTGCGGCTGTACAGCCCGGCCGAGGCGGTCACGCTGGCCAAGTCGGCACAGGTGACCAAGTTCGACCCGACCGTCGAGGTGGCCCTCCGGCTGGGCGTTGACCCGCGCAAGCAGGACCAGATGGTCCGCGGCACGGTCAACCTGCCGAACGGCACGGGCAAGACCGCCCGGGTGCTGGTTTTCGCCACCGGCGAACGCGCCGAGGAGGCCCGGGCGGCCGGCGCGGACTACGTGGGCTCCGACGACCTGATCGAGCGGATCCAGGGCGGCTGGCTGGACTTCGACGCCGTGGTGGCCACGCCCGACATGATGGGCAGGGTCGGTCGGCTTGGCCGGATCCTTGGCCCGCGCGGCCTGATGCCGAACCCGAAGACCGGCACGGTGACCGCCGACGTCGGCAAGGCCGTGACCGACATCAAGGGCGGCAAGATCGAGTTCCGCACCGACCGGAACGGCAACCTGCATTTCATCATCGGCAAGGCCTCGTTCCCGCCGGCGGCGCTGCTGGAGAACTACGGCGCGGCCCTGGACGAGGTGATCCGGCTCAAGCCCGCCGCGGCCAAGGGCAGGTACCTGAAGAAGGTCACGTTCACCACCACGATGGGGCCTGGCATCCCGGTGGACCCCAACAAGACCCGCAATCTGGCCGACGAGCTCGCCGGCGCCACCGCCTGACCCGCCGCCACGGACCAGCCCAGTGCCGGCGGGGCAGCCGGCCGCCGCGATTTGGCCGGGCCGGCGGCCGGACCCTACAATGGCAGCGCCGAAGACCGCTGGATGCCGCCGCAGGAGCGGCGGCCGAAGGCTCCGGCCGGGATCAGCACACCGCAGTTCCCGGCCAGGACATCCCGCGCAGGTGAAACGAGCCGTACCGGCTGGGCCTTCCGGCGACGGCCCGGGGCGCGAACCGCAAGCCCCGGGCCCGCCGCGAGCCTGGCCATGCCGTCCCGTGCGCCTGGCGCCGGGGCGTTTTCGTGCTTCGGCCCTGCATGACGCAGGGATGTTCTCTGGGCAACGGAGAGGAGGCACATGGCTAACGCCGAGAAGGTAGCCGCGGTCGCCGAGCTTGCCGGGCGGTTCCAGGACTCGCCCGGGGCCGTGCTGACCGAGTACCGGGGACTGACCGTGGCCCAGCTTGCCGAGCTGCGCAGGTCGCTGGGGGACAACGCCACGTTTTCGGTGGTGAAGAACACGCTGACCAAGATCGCGGTCACCGAGGCCGGGCTGGCCGATGAGCTGTCGCCGCTGCTGACCGGCCCGTCAGCCGTGGCGTTCGTCAACGGCGACGTGGTGGAGGCCGCCAAGGGCCTACGCGACTTCGCCAGGGCGCACCCGCTGCTGGTGATCAAGGGCGGCGTCCTGGACGGCAGGGCGATCAGCTCAGCGGAGATCGTCGCCCTGGCCGACCTGGAGCCGCGGGAGGTGCTGCTGGCCAAGCTGGCAGGCGCGATGAAGGCGTCGCTGGTCGGCGCCGCGGCGACGTTCAACGCGCTGCCGGTGCAGATGGCCCGCCTTGCCGAGGCGCTGCGCGCCAAGCGTGACACCGCCGACGGCGGCGGGCCCGCCCCTGAGCAGCACTGAGCGGCGGCCGCGGCCTGGGCAAGCGGGCCGGAACGACCACCAGGTAACGACTACAGACAAAGGATGAGCGATGGCGAAGATCAGCAGCGACGACCTGCTCGACGCGTTCAAGGAAATGACCCTCCTTGAGCTGTCCGAGTTCGTCAAGAAATTCGAGGAGACGTTCGACGTGCAGGCGGCCGCTCCGGTTGCGGTAGCCGGAGCGCCGGTTGCGGCCGGCGCCGGCGGCGGCGAGGCCGAGCAGGCCGAGGAGCAGGACGAGTTCGACGTCATCCTCGAGGCCGCGGGCGACAAGAAGATCCAGGTGATCAAGGAGGTGCGCAGCCTGACCAGCCTGGGCCTGAAGGAGGCCAAGGACTTGGTGGACGGCGCGCCCAAGACCGTGCTGGAGAAGGTCAACAAGGAGAGCGCGGACAAGGGCCGCGCCGCCCTGGAGGGCGCCGGCGCCACCGTCACCGTCAAGTAGCGCGGCTCGGAAGGCGAGGAAGGCGAGGAAGGCGAGGAAGGCGAGGAGTCCGTAGTTCGCGGACCAGCGGACTACGGGCTTTCGTCCGTCGGCAGGGAACCGCCCGCAGCAGGCGGAATAACAGTCATACCCAGCCGCGTTCACCCTTACACATACACCGCATGTGGCATCTGTCACCAAGGCGAACTGGCCGGAAAGCCCGGTTAGGACTTGACGTTTGGCCGCAGAAGAGCGATGCTGCGGAGCAACCGTGAACCTCATAGTGGCGTACAGTTGACGAGCGGTATGGCGTATGGCTATACTGCCAGTTTGCGCTGCACTCTGACGTCCTCGGTGCCAACCTCGCGTCCACGGGGGTTTGCCGCGGGGCGTTTGGCGTGCGTGCGGTGATATTCCCGCGACAAGTTCGGAAGGACCCCTGTTGGCAGCATCGCGCAGCGCCTCCGCAACGATTACCTCCGCAAACAATTCCGGCCCGCAGCGCGTGTCCTTCGCGCGCATCACCGAGCCGCTCACGGTACCTGACCTGCTCGCCCTGCAGACCGAGTCGTTCGACTGGCTGCTGGGCAACGAGCGGTGGCAGGACCGGGTCGCCCAGGCCCACGCCGTCGGCCGCGAGGACGTGCCGGAGCAGTCGGGCCTTGAGGAGATCTTCGAGGAGATCAGCCCGATCGAGGACTTCTCCGGCACCATGTCGCTCTCGTTCCGCGACCACCGGTTCGAGCCGCCCAAGTACTCCGCCGAGGAGTGCAAGGACAAGGACATGACCTACTCCGCCCCCATGTTCGTGACGGCGGAGTTCATCAACAACAGCACCGGCGAGATCAAGAGCCAGACGGTGTTCATGGGTGACTTCCCGCTCATGTCCGCCAAGGGCACCTTCATCATCAACGGCACCGAGCGCGTCGTGGTCAGCCAGCTGGTCCGCTCGCCGGGCGTCTACTTCGACCGCCAGGTCGACAAGACCTCCGACAAGGACATCTACTCCTGCAAGGTGATCCCCAGCCGCGGCGCCTGGCTCGAGTTCGAGATCGACAAGCGGGACAGCGTCGGCGTGCGCATCGACCGCAAGCGCAAGCAGAGCGTCACCGTGCTGCTCAAGGCGCTCGGCTGGACCGATGACAGGATCCTGGAGAGGTTCGGCGACTTCGAGTCGATGCGCGCGACCCTGGAGAAGGACCACACCGGCGGCCAGGACGAGGCGCTGCTCGACATCTACCGCAAGCTGCGGCCCGGCGAGCCGCCCACCCGGGAGTCGGCCCAGGCGCTGCTGGAGAACCTGTACTTCAACCCCAAGCGGTACGACCTGGCGAAGGTGGGCCGCTACAAGATGAACAGGAAGCTGGGCCTGCACCTGCCGATCCGCCAGGGCACGCTGTCCGAGGACGACATCGTGGCCACCATCGAGTACCTGGTCCGGCTGCACGCCGGCGAGGAGCAGATGACCGTCGGCGACCAGGTCATCCCGCTGGAGACCGACGACATCGACCACTTCGGCAACCGGCGGCTGCGCACGGTCGGCGAGCTGATCCAGAACCAGGTCCGGCTGGGCCTGGCCCGCATGGAGCGCGTGGTCCGCGAGCGGATGACCACCCAGGACGTGGAGGCGATCACGCCGCAGACGCTGATCAACATCCGGCCCGTGGTCGCGTCCATCAAGGAGTTCTTCGGCACCAGCCAGCTCTCGCAGTTCATGGACCAGACCAACCCGCTGGCCGGCCTCACCCACAAGCGCCGGCTGAGCGCGCTGGGTCCGGGCGGCCTGTCCCGTGAGCGGGCCGGCTTCGAGGTCCGCGACGTGCACCCCAGCCACTACGGCCGGATGTGCCCGATCGAGACCCCGGAAGGGCCCAACATCGGCCTGATCGGAAGCCTGTCCAGCTATGGCCGGGTCAACGCGTTCGGCTTCGTGGAGACCCCGTACTGCAAGGTGGTCGACGGCGTGGTCACCGCCCAGATCGACTACCTGACCGCCGACGAGGAGGACAGGCACGTCATCGCCCAGGCGAACACCCCGGTCGGCCCGGACGGGACGATCGCGGAGAGCCGCGTGCTGGTCCGCCGCAAGGGCGGCGAGGTGGACTACATCCCGCCGGACGAGGTGGACTACATGGACGTGTCCGCCCGGCAGATGGTGTCCGTGGCCACCGCCATGATCCCGTTCCTCGAGCACGACGACGCCAACCGCGCGCTGATGGGCTCGAACATGCAGCGGCAGGCCGTCCCGCTGCTGCGCAGCGAGGCGCCGCTGGTCGGCACCGGCATGGAGTACCGTGCCGCCACCGATGCCGGCGAGGTGGTCCTGGCCGACAAGCCCGGCACCGTCGAGGAATCCAGCGCGGACTACATCACCGTGGCCAACGACGACGGCACCCGCATCACGTACCGGCTGGCCACGTTCGAGCGGTCCAACCAGGGCACCTGCATCAACCAGAAGCCCGTGGTGGAAGAGGGGGACCGGGTCGAGCAGGACCAGGTGCTCGCCGACGGCCCGTGCACCGACCACGGCGAGATGGCGCTGGGCAAGAACCTGCTCGTGGCGTTCATGCCGTGGGAGGGCCACAACTACGAGGACGCGATCATCCTGTCCCAGCGGCTGGTCACCGACGATGTGCTGTCGTCCATCCACATCGAGGAGCACGAGGTCGACGCCCGCGACACCAAGCTGGGCCCGGAGGAGATCACCAGGGACATCCCGAACGTCTCCGACGAGGTGCTGGCCGACCTGGACGAGCGCGGCATCATCCGCATCGGCGCCGAGGTCGTCAACGGCGACATCCTGGTCGGCAAGGTCACCCCGAAGGGCGAGACCGAGCTGACCCCCGAGGAGCGGCTACTGCGCGCGATCTTCGGCGAGAAGGCCCGCGAGGTCCGTGACACCAGCCTGAAGGTGCCGCACGGCGAGGAAGGCAAGGTCATCGGCGTCCGCGTGTTCACCCGCGAGGACGGCGACGAGCTGCCGCCCGGCGTCAACGAGCTGGTCCGGGTGTATGTGGCGCAGAAGCGCAAGATCACCGACGGCGACAAGCTGGCCGGCCGGCACGGCAACAAGGGCGTGATCGCGAAGATCCTGCCGGTGGAGGACATGCCGTTCCTCGAGGACGGCACCCCGGTGGACATCGTGCTCAACCCGCTGGGCGTTCCCGGCCGGATGAACGTCGGCCAGGTCCTGGAGACCCACCTCGGCTGGGTGGCCCAGTCCGGCTGGCAGGTCGACGCCACCGGCGCCGCCTGGAAGCAGCGGCTGAACTCGGCCGGGGCTGATGCCGCTGAGCCGGGCACGCACGTCGCCACCCCGGTGTTCGACGGCGCCAGGGAAGAGGAGATCACCGGCCTGCTCGGCAGCACGCTGCCGAACCGGGACGGGCAGCGGCTGGTCGACCCGGCCGGCAAGGCCAGGCTGCTCGACGGCCGTACCGGCGAGCCGTTCAAGGACCCGATCGCGGTCGGCTACATCTACATCATGAAGCTGCTGCACCTGGTCGACGACAAGATCCACGCGCGGAGCACCGGGCCGTACTCGATGATCACCCAGCAGCCGCTGGGCGGCAAGGCGCAGTTCGGCGGGCAGCGGTTCGGCGAGATGGAGGTGTGGGCCCTGGAGGCCTACGGCGCCGCCTATGCGCTGCAGGAGCTGCTCACGATCAAGTCCGACGACGTGCTGGGCCGGGTCAAGGTCTATGAGGCGATCGTCAAGGGCGAGAACGTGCCGGAGCCGGGGATCCCGGAATCGTTCAAGGTGCTGATCAAGGAAATGCAGTCACTCTGCCTCAACGTCGAGGTACTGTCCTCCGACGGCGCCGCGATCGAGATGCGCGACACCGACGAGGATGTCTTCCGCGCGGCCGAGGAACTGGGCATCGACCTGTCGCGGCGCGAGCCGAGCAGCGTCGAAGAGGTCTGATCGAGAAGGGGAAACAAACAGTGCTTGACGTCAACTTCTTCGACGACCTGCGCATCGGCCTGGCCACCGCCGAGGACATCAGGCAGTGGTCGCACGGCGAGGTGAAGAAGCCGGAAACCATCAACTACCGCACGCTCAAGCCGGAGAAGGACGGGCTGTTCTGCGAGAAGATCTTCGGCCCGACCCGGGACTGGGAGTGCTACTGCGGCAAGTACAAGCGGGTCAGGTTCAAGGGCATCATCTGCGAGCGCTGCGGCGTGGAGGTCACCCGCGCCAAGGTGCGGCGGGAGCGGATGGGCCACATCGAGCTGGCCGCGCCGGTCACCCACATCTGGTACTTCAAGGGCGTGCCGAGCCGGCTCGGCTACCTGCTCGACCTGGCGCCGAAGGACCTGGAGAAGGTCATCTACTTCGCCGCCTACATGATCACCTACGTCGATGAGGACGGGCGTGCCCGCGACCTGCCGAGCCTGGAGGCCAAGATCTCGGTGGAGCGCAGCCAGCTCGAGCAGCGCCGTGACGCCGACGTGGAGGCCCGGCAGGCCAAGCTGGAGGCGGACCTGGCCGAGCTGGAGGCCGCCGGCGCCAAGTCCGACGCGAAGCGGAAGCTCCGCGAGAGCGCCGAGCGGGAGATGAAGCAGATCAGGGACCGGGCGGCCAAGGAGATCGACCGCCTGGAGGAGGTCTGGAACCGGTTCAAGAACCTCAAGGTCCAGGACCTGGAGGGCGACGAGATGCTGTACCGCGAGATGCGGGACCGGTTCGGCCGGTACTTCCGCGGCGGCATGGGCGCGCAGGCCATCCAGGACCGGCTGGCCAGCTTCGACCTGGAGGCCGAGGCGCAGAACCTGCGGGATGTGATCCGCACCGGCAAGGGCCAGAAGAAGGCCCGCGCGCTCAAGCGGCTCAAGGTGGTGTCCGCGTTCCTGAACACGCGCAACTCGCCCATGGGCATGGTGCTCGACTGCATCCCGGTGATCCCGCCGGACCTGCGGCCGATGGTCCAGCTCGACGGCGGCCGGTTTGCCACCTCCGACCTGAACGACCTGTACCGCCGGGTGATCAACAGGAACAACCGGCTGAAGAGGCTGCTCGACCTCGGCGCGCCCGAGATCATCGTCAACAACGAGAAGCGGATGCTGCAGGAGGCCGTGGACAGCCTGTTCGACAACGGCCGCCGCGGCCGCCCGGTCACCGGGCCGGGGAACCGCCCGCTGAAGTCGCTGTCCGACATGCTCAAGGGCAAGCAGGGCCGGTTCCGGCAGAACCTGCTCGGCAAGCGGGTCGACTACTCCGGCCGCAGCGTCATCGTGGTCGGCCCGCAGCTCAAGCTGCACCAGTGCGGCCTGCCCAAGCAGATGGCGCTGGAGCTGTTCAAGCCGTTCGTGATGAAGCGCCTGGTCGACCTGAACCACGCGCAGAACATCAAGTCGGCGAAGCGGATGGTGGAGCGCGCCAGGCCGGTGGTCTGGGACGTGCTCGAGGAGGTCATCACCGAGCACCCCGTGCTGCTGAACCGGGCGCCGACCCTGCACCGCCTGGGCATCCAGGCCTTCGAGCCGCAGCTGGTGGAGGGCAAGGCGATCCAGATCCACCCGCTGGTCTGCACCGCGTTCAACGCGGACTTCGACGGCGACCAGATGGCGGTGCACCTGCCGCTGTCCGCCGAGGCGCAGGCCGAGGCGCGGATCCTGATGCTGTCCACCAACAACATCCTC
>JAFAPY010000257.1 GCA_019246795.1 Streptosporangiaceae bacterium
GGCCTACGGCGCGCGCGGCGTGGCCCACGTCAACATCCCGCAGGACGTGATCGGCGGAGCGGTGTCCGCGCCCACGCCGAGCGTCGCCACCTTGCGGCCCAGACCCGAGGTGGCCCCCTCGCCCGGCGACGTCGAGGAGGCTGCGCGACTGATCGCCGAGGTCAGGACCGTAGCGGTGCTCTGCGGCACCGGCTGCCGCGGCTCCGAGGCCGAGCTGATCGCGCTCTCCGATCGCCTGTGCGCGCCGCTGCTGCACACCTTTCGGGCGCAGGACATGCTGCCCTACGACGATCCGCACTGGATCGGGGGCGTGGGCCTGATCGGCGGGCAGCCGGGCGTCGATGCGGTGAAAGGGGCCGACCTGCTCCTGATGCTCGGCACCGACTACCCGTACAGCGAGTGGCTGCCGCAGGACGGGAACGTGGTCCAGGTGGACGAGCGGGCGACCGTGCTGGGCCGGCGGGCCGCGACGCGGCTGGGCATCGTCGGATCGGTCAAGCCCACCCTGCGCGCACTCTTGGAGCGGCTGGCCGGCCGCAGCGACACGACGTTCTTCGACAAGGTCTCCGCCGACCGGCGCCGGTGGAACGCGATGCTCGACGCGAAGGCCGATCCGGCCCGCAGCGCCGGCAAGATCCACCCGCAGGCGATCGCGCGCGCCGTCAGCGACCGCGCCGCCGCCGACGCGGTGTTCGTCACCGACACCGGCCTCGCGACCCTGTGGGCCGCCAACTGGACGAGGCCCTCGGGGCGGCAGCGGTTCGTCGGCTCGTTCAACAACCAGTCGGTCGGCACCGGCATGGGGCTGGCGAACGGGGTGCAGGCACTCGACCGCTCGCGCCAGGTCATCCTGCACGTCGGCGACGGCGGCTTCCTCATGCTCCTGGGCGAGTTCATGACCGCGGTCGGTCACGGTCTGCCGGTCAAGGTCGTGGTCTATGACAACGGCGCCTGGGGCCTCGTCAAACTGGAGATGGAGGAGATCGGCAACCCGATCGCGCCGGGCGCCGACTTCCGCAACCCCGACTTCGCCGCGCTGGCCAGGGCGAGCGGGGCGCAGGGGTTCACGGTCCGACACCCGGACGAGATCGCGACGACCGTGGACGCCTTCCTCGCCGCCGACGGGCCGGCGATACTCCACGCCTACATCGCCGCGGACGAGCTTCCCGTCCTGCCGCACATCGACTGGGACATGGCCGCCAAGTACGGGCTGGCGAAGGTCAGGGAGTTGTTCGCCAAGGCTCCCGCGGCGACCTGAACGTCGCCGCCGATCCCGAGGCACGCAACCACGCGATCAGGTCGAGGCTGCATCAACAACGCGCAGCGTCGTTCGTCGAGGATTCAGATGGCCTGGCTCATATCCTTGCTAGTCGGCATCGGCGTGGGGGCAGCCTACGCGCTGCTCGGCGTCAGGTCGCCGGCGCCGCCGCTCGTCGCCTTGGTCGGCCTGCTCGGCATCGTGGTCGGGGAGCAAGGCGTGCCCTGGGTGAAGGCGCGGATCGCGGACCGGCACGTGGTGGCCGTGTCATCCCCGCCGCCCGGGCAGCACGGCGGGCCACGCTGAGACACGTCAGGACCGGAGGACCCGCAGCATGATCACGCTTTACACCTGGAAGACGCCCAACGGCCGCAAGCCCGCGATCATGCTGGAGGAGGTCGGCCTGCCCTACACGGCCGAGGGCGTGGACATCTCCGCGGACGCGCAGTTCGACCCAGCGTCCCTCGCGGTCTCCCCGAACAACAAGATCCCGGCCATCGTCGACCACGACGCGCCCGGGGGTGGCGAGCAGGCCGTGTTCGAGAGCGGCGCCATCCTGACCTACCTCGCGCAGAAGAGCGGGCGCCTGCTGCCCCCCGCCGGCCCGGCGCACTGGGCGACGCTGGAGTGGCTGCACTGGTCTATCGGCGGCCTCGGCCCGATGCTGGGGCAGCTGAACTTCTTCGCGGTCCGCTCGGACCAGAAGGCGCCTCTCGCCATCGACCGCTTCACCAAGGAAGGCAAGCGCCTGCTCGGCGTCCTGGAGACGCGGTTGGCCAAGACGCCGTACGTGGCAGGGGACGAATACTCGATCGCCGACATCGTGTCCTACCCGTGGATGCACGAAGCCCGCACGAAGATGGAGGCCGTGCTCGGC
>JAFAPY010000306.1 GCA_019246795.1 Streptosporangiaceae bacterium
CCGCCCGGACGCCTGAACGCCTGAACGCCGTAGGCTGCTGCCGCCCTCGGCCGGGCTCTTTTATACCGAACGAGCCGTGCGTCACCGGCACCCTGGCACCTGGCGGCTACCCCGGCCGGGTCGCCTTGCTGACCGTCAGCAGGAGCACCGAATCCTCCACGGCCTGCAGCGCGTGCCGGGCGTCCGGCACGACGATCAGGTCACCGGAACGGCCTTCCCAGGTCACTTCGCCGGCGGTGAGCCGGACCCGGCCGCGCAGGACCTGGACGGTGGCCTCACCGGGGTTCTCGTGCTCGGTCATGGCCGATCCAGCGGTCAGCGCGAGCACCGTCTGGCGCAGCGCGTGCTCGTGGCCGCCGTACACCGTCTCCGCGCTGCGCCCGGCCGACGCGGCCGCGGCCCGCCTGGCCTGCTCGCGCGCGATGGCGTCCAGTGAGAACTTCTCCATGCGGGAAGTCTTCCATTCCCGGCCCCGGGACCATGCGGCAGCGCCGGTAAGTCGAGGACCGCCAGCTCGAGGCCGCCCAGGCGGGACGGGTCGGCGATCACCTCGATCCGGCAGATCACGCGGTCCGGGATCGTGAACGCCAGCGCGAGCACCAGCGTGCCGCGAGGGGCCAGCACGATCCCCGGGGCCCCGTTGACCAGCACGAGAGCCGAGTGGCGGGACCGCGCGGAGGCGGCAACCGCTCCCCTGGCTACGGCTGCCGCGCCGCGCAGCGTGACCGGCAAACCGGACGGCGCGGCGGCGGCGTCCGCGTGCAGCACCACGTCCGGGTCGAGCACGGCGAGCAGCGCATCCAGGTCGCCCGCGCGCGTGGCGGCGAAGAAGGCCGCGGCGGCTTCCCGCTGCCGGGCCAGCCGCGTCCCGGGCACCGCGGCCGCGCCGTGGATCCGGCGCCTGGCCCGGCTGGCCAGCTGGCGGGCGGCGGCCGGCGAGCGCCCGGTAACCGCCCCGATCTCGCCGAACGGCAGGCCGAACATGTCGTGCAGCACGAACGCGACCCGCTCGGCAGGCCCCAGCGTATCCAGCACCACCAGCAGCGCGAGCCCCACCGCCTCGGCGAGTTCGGCCTCCTGCTCCGGCCCGGCGGCAGCGGCGGCCCGGTCCGCAGCCAGCGGCTCCTCACGCCGCGACCTGCGCGAGCGCAGCATGTCCAGGCATACCCGGGCAACGATCGTGGTGAGCCAGCCCTCCAGGTTCGCCACGTTCGCGGTGTCCGCGCCCGCGGCGCGGATCCAGGCCTCCTGGACGGCGTCGTCGGCCTCGCCCAGGGAGCCGAGCATCCGGTAGGCCACCGCCCGCAGCCGGGACCTGCTCGCCTGGAACCGCGCGGCCAGCCGGTCGTGTTCGCCCATCCGTCACATTCCCCTGTCGCATCTCGTCGTATGGCTGACGGATCAGGCCGCGCCGATGTGACGGCGCGGCCCGGCGGAAAGGAACCAGCCCATGACAAGCATCCTCGTCACCGGCGGCACCGGCACGCTGGGGCGCCTGGTCGTGCCGCGGCTGCGGGACGCCGGCGCGAAGGTACGCGTGCTCAGCAGGCACAGCCACGCGGACGGCGACGGCGCCGAGTTCGCCGCCGGGGACCTGGCCACCGGCGACGGGATCCAGGCCGCGGTGGACGGGACGGAGATCGTGGTGCACTGCGCGGGCACCAGCAAGGGCGATGAGGACAAGGCGCGCAGCCTGGTGGCAGCGGCGTCTCGGGCCGGAGTGCGGCACCTGGTGTACATCTCGGTCGTCGGCGCCGACCGGATCCCGGTCACCAGCGGCGTCGACCGTGCCATGTTCGGCTATTTCGCCGCCAAGCTCGCCGCCGAACGGGTGATAGCCGGCTCCGGGCTGCCGTGGACGACGCTGCGCGCCACCCAGTTCCACGACCTGGTGCTGATGGTCGCACGGCAGCTGGCCCGGCTCCCGGCGGTACCGGCCCCGGCCGGCGTCAGGTTCCAGCCGGTCGACGCCGGGGAGGTAGCAGCCCGGCTCGCCGAGCTGGCCCTGGGCGCCCCGGCCGGCTTGGTGCCCGACATGGCCGGGCCCGCGGTGTACCCGGCGGCGGAGCTCCTGCGCGGATACCTCCAAGCCGCCGGCACGCACCGGCCGATCGTGCCGCTGTGGCTTCCCGGCAAGGCAGCCCGCGCGGTCCGCGCCGGCGCCAACCTGGCCCTTGAACGGGCCGTGGGCCGCCGCACCTGGGAAGGCTTCCTGGCCGACCGGGTGGGCTCAGCAACGGTGAGCTGACACATCCCGTTGCCTGCCGAGGTCTGCGAGGGTCTCGCTGGCATGCCGAGAAACAAGCGCGGGACCGGTAACCCCCGCTCCGCGTCTGTGTCCGCGCCGGGCAGGGTGAACTCGCCGCCCAGGTAGCGCAGCACCGGGTCGGTCGCGGGGTCCGGCTCGCCGTGCTCGGCGACGACCTCGGCGGCGTAGGCCTCCGCGTCGTCTTGCGGCTGGTAGCCGAGGGCCTTCGCCTCGGCGAGGGAGACCCAGCCGCCGCGGGTGTTGGCGGACACGCCGAAGACCACCCGGAACCCGGGCCGCTCCGCGGTCAGGCACGCCTCGAACAGCCGTCCCGCGTCGTCGGGGGACAGCCAGGTGGACAGCATCCGCACGGTGGCCGGGCGCGGGAAGCACGACAGTATCCGCACGCAGATCGCGTCCATGCCGTACCGGTGGTGGTACATCGCGGCCAGTCCCTCCGCGGCCACCTTGGACACGCCGTAATAGGTGTCCGGCGCCGGGAAGGCGTAGTCAGGCACGGGGAAAGCCGAACGCGGCGTGAAGCCGACCGCGTGGTTGGACGAGGCGAAGACCACCCGCGGGGTCCCGGCCCGGCGGGCCGCCTCGAACACCACGTGGCTGCCGCCGATGTTGGTCCGGGCGATCCGCGGCCACGGCGCCTCGCCGGCGATGCCGCCCAGGTGGATGACGGCGTCGGCGCCCCGGCACGCGGCCGTCATCGCGCCCATGTCGGTCACCGAGGCCTGGATCGCCTCCTCCCCGGGCCCGGCAGTGAGCGGGGCGACGTCGAGCAGGCGCAGCGTCCGGCCCGCCCTGGCCAGCCGCGGCCGCAGCATGGACCCGACCAGGCCGGCCGCCCCGGTAATGACGATGATCGGCACCGCAGCCTCCTTGCGATCGCCGGGATTGCGCCGGGCACCCCCCGGTTACGGACGGGTACCAGCTCGTGCACGCACCTTTTTATCAGCGATGTCCGGCTTTAAGCTCGGTTGCTGATGGGCTTTGCACGGGGTTCGCTGACGTTGCCGCGGATGAACGCGCACCGGCTCGTCATCGTCGCGGCGGCGCTCACCACGGCGGTGGCGGCGGCACTTGCCACCACGCTCGCCAGCTTCAGCGGCCAGGCCCTGTCACGGGCGGTGCGCCACGATGTGGGGGCCGCGAGCGGGACGGCTCTGGTCATCAGCGGCAACGTCGACGCCGCCCAGGCCGCCCAGTTCACGTCCATGCTGCCGCGCCGGATCTCCGTGGCGCTCGCGGGCGCGCCGTTCGCCTTCTATCACGCCGACCGGTCCGATCCGCTCGGGTTCGTGCCCGGGTCACTGCCCGCCGCGCCGGCAAGCAGGGGCAACCGGCCGATCGCCGAGGCCGCCGCGCTCGGCGGCATCACCGGCCAGGCGGTGCTGGTTTCCGGCCGCTGGCCGGGCGGGCCGGCCAGCGGCCGGCTCCAAGGCGTCATCCCCGCGGCGCTGCCGGCCGCCGCCGCGGCGCTGCTGCACGTGGCCGCCGGCGACGTGCTCCGCATGCAGGACCGGATATCGGGGCGCGACATCCGGTTCCTCGTCACCGGCCTGTACCGGCCCAGGCAGGTGTCGTCGCCCTACTGGGACCTGAACGACATCGCGCTGTCCGGCTCCAGCACCTCCAGCGGCTTCACGACCTATGGCCCGCTGACCGTGCAGGCCGCGGTGTTTGCCGGACCGCTGGCCGTCAACGCCGGGTCCTGGCTGGCGCAGCCGCGGCCGGCCGGCATCCCGGCCGGCCGGCTCCGCGCCATCGCGGCCAGCGTGACCGGCCTGCAGCAGGCCCTGGCGAGCGCCGAGGTGCTCCCCGATCTCACGCTCACCACCGGCCTGCCCGCGGTGCTCGACGGGACCGCGAGCGCGCTGGACGTGGCGCGGTCCTTGCTGGCGATCTGCGCCGTGCTGCTGTCCCTGATCGTTGCCGCGGCGCTGCTCGCCGTGGCCCGGCTGCTGGCCGGCCAGCGGGAAGGCGAATCGGCGATGCTGGCGGCGCGCGGCGCCACCCGCTGGCAGCAGCTCGGCCTCACCGCGGCCGAGGCGATACCGCTGTGCCTGCTCTCCGCGGCGGCGGGCGGCGCCGCCGGCGTGCTGCTCGCCGGGCTGCTCGCGTCCGGGTCCGCGGTGCCCGCGGCGTTCGGCGATGCCTGGCCGGCCGCGGCCGCGGTCGGCGCGGCCGCCGCGGTGCTCATGCTGGTTCCGTCGCTGGGCGCCCTGGCCCCGGGCGCGGCCCGGGTACGGCGTGGCAGGCAGGCGGCTGTGTCCGGCGCCACCCGGGCCGGCGCCGACCTGGCGTTGGTAGCGCTCGCGGTGCTGGCTGGCTGGCAGCTCCGGCGGTACTCCGCGGCGACGGCGGGGGCTCACGGCATCGACCCGGTGATCGTGGCCGCGCCGGCCCTGGCGCTGGCCGGCGGGACCGTCGCCGCGCTGCGCCTGCTGCCAGTCGGCGCCCGGGCAGGCGACCGGCTGGCCGCGCGCTCCCGGCGGCTCAACGCGGCGATGAGCTGCTGGCAGGTCAGCCGCCAGCCGATCCGGCAGGGCGGCGCCGCGCTGCTGATCGTGCTCGCCGTGGCCACCGGGACGCTGGCGCTGGCGCAGCGGCTGAGCTGGGAACGCTCCGCCGACGACCAGGCGGCGTTCGGCGCCGGTGCCGACGTGCGGGTGCAGACGAGCCAGCCGCTGCCGGCGGCACAGGCCGCGGCGCTCGCCCGGACCCCAGGAGTGCGGCACGCCATGCCGGTCTCCGTCTTCTCCCAGGCCACAGGCTCGGAGACCCTCGCGCTCGACGCGCGCCAGGCGGCCGGGGTGGTGCTGCTGCGCGCCGACCAGTCGCCGCTGCCGAAGGCCGGGCTGTTCCGCGCGATCCTGCCCGGCGGCCCGCCGCCGGGGATCGGGATACCGGGACGCCCTGCCGAGGTCCGGCTGATCGCCAGCCTCGCCGCCGCGTCGCCCGGGCTGGCCCCGGCGATCGTGAGCGTCTCGGTCACCGACGCCGACGGCGACGCCTACCAGCTCGGCGCGGGCTCGCTGCCTGCCGACGGCAAGGAGCATGCGCTGACCGCCAGCCTGGCCGGCGGCGCCCCGTACCCGCTGCGGCTCATCGCGATCACGGTGGACTACACGCTTCCGGGCGCCGGTCCCCGCGGGCCCGCCGTCTTCACCCTCGCCGGCGTGTCCGGCGGGCCGGGGACGGCGACGCTGGCCGGCGCGGCGCTGCGCGGCTGGGCGGCGTCGGCCACCTCGCCCGAGCTCGCGGGCGCCATCCAGACCGTCGGTGCCGCCGGCCCGTCCGGCCTGCCGGCCCTGTCCGCGACCGCCGCGCGGGGCGCCGGGCTCGCGGTGACCTTCGATCCCGGGTACGGGATCGCGGCCGGGGGCCTGCCCGGCGCGCCGCCGACCCTGCTCAGCGGACAGCTGGCCCTGTCGGCGCGCCCGCCGGTCACCGTGCTGCCCGGGCTGGCGACGCAGGGTTTTCTCGCCGCGGCCAGCGCCCGGGTGGGATCAGTGGTGCAGGCCGACATCAACGGCGCGGTCATCGGGGTGCGGATCGTCGCGGCGGTCGCCTCGTTCCCCACCGTGGCCGCCCCCGGCGGGGCCCTGGTCGTGGACCTGCCTGCCCTGCAGAACATCCTGGCCGGCTTCTCGCTCCCGCCGGCCCAGGCGACCCAGTGGTGGCTGGCCACCGCCCGCGGCCAGCCGGGCGTGCCTCCCGGGCTGGCCGCCGCGGTACCGCCCGGTTCCGCCGTCACCAGTGCGGCGGGGGCGGCGGCCGGGCTGCTCGGCGACCCGCTGTCCACCGTGCCGCAGCGCGCGCTGCTCGTCCTCGCCGTCGCCGCTGCGGTGCTCGCCGTGACCGGCTTCTGCGCCAGCATCGCGGCGGCCATCCGGCAGCGCCGCGCGGAAAGCGGGCTGCTCGCCGCCCTCGGCGTCGCCCCGCGCGCGGCGGCGGGCCAGCTCTGCCTGGAAAAACTCATGCTGAGCCTGCCCGCCGCGGCGGCCGGCCTGGCGCTCGGCGCGCTGCTCGCCGAACTGCTCGTCCCCGCCATCACGCTCGCCCCGTCCGGGACCATGCCGGTGCCGCCGCTGCTCATCTACTTCGGCTGGTCCTGGGCGGTGCCGCTGGCGCTCGCGGTCGCCGTGGTCCCGGCGCTCGCTGCGGCCCTGACGATCGCCCGGCGGCCAGACGCCGCCGCCGAGCTGCGTACCGCGGAGACGGCATGACCCGGCCGATGCGGTGGGCCGGCGCCGCCGCGGCAGGCACTGCCGCGCTCGCGCTGCTGGTAGCCGGGTGCGTGTTCGCCGCGATGGCCGGGCCCGCGCTCAGCCTGCACACCCGGACCCAGGCATTGCGCCAGACCCTGGCCGGGCTCGCCAGCGCGGACAAGACCGTTCAGATGACCTCGGGCCTGGCCGACTTCACCAACCCGAACGGATACTCCGAGCCCCTGCAGCAGCAGCAGCTGACGCGGCAGCAGCTCGAGGACTCGGCGGCCGAGCTCGGCGGCGGCCTGGCCGCGGCGGGCGTGCCGCTGGCGGCCGGCGCATGGGCGGGCCTGACCACCAGGCTGCTGCCGGTCGCCTCGGGCGCCGGACCCGGCGCGCAGGCGGGGACCGGGCCCGAGCTCGAGGTGGTCTACCGCGACCGGCTCCCTGGCTACGCCGGCCTGGCGGCCGGCTCCTACTCCGGTACCGCGGTCCCGGCCGGGGCGGTGGCGGTGGCGGTCACCGGGCCGACGGCCGCGCGGTTCGGGCTGCGCCCGCGCAGCGTGCTGACGCTGGCCACCGCATCCGGAACCGTGAAGCTCGTCGTCACCGGGATCGTGCGGCAACGCGACCCCGGCTCGGCCTTCTGGACGCTGGACCCGACGGTCGCCGCGCCGTCGCTCAACACGCCGCCGCAGCGGCCGTCGTACTGGGCGGGCGGGGTGTTCGCCGACCCCGGGCAGCTCGGCGCGATGCAGGACGCGTTCGGCGCACCCAGCCCGACGCTGGACTGGGTGTTCCCACTCGCCGTCGGCGGGGTAACCGCGGATCAGGCGCAGGCGCTGGCCGACGACCTGAACCGGGTTACCACCGCCGCCCCTGCGCTGGCCGGGCAGTTCCAGGCGGCCTCGGGCACGGTCATGGTCACCTCGCCGCTGATCTCCGACCTGGCGGTCTTTCTCGCCGCCCAGTCGGCCGTCGAGACCGTGCTGCTGCTGCTGTTCGTCAGCCTGGCCCTGGTCGGCGTGGCGGTGGTGATGCTCGCGGCCCGGATGATCGTCGCGGCCAGGGACGGCGAGCTGACCACGCTGCGGGC
>JAFAPY010000360.1 GCA_019246795.1 Streptosporangiaceae bacterium
ATCGACCGGATCGAGTCGGCCGAGGATGTCAGCGACGAGCACCTGCTCACCGTGATGCAGACCAATCTTGTCGGGTACTTCCACTGCGCCCAGGCAGCAGGCCGCCACATGCTCGGCCGCGGCGGCGGGTCGATCATCAATGTCTCCTCGATCGCCGGCCAGGTCGGGATCGCCGGGCTGACGTCGTACTCGATCTCCAAGGGCGGCGTGGATCAGATGACCCGTGTGATGGCGGTCGAGTGGGCCACCCGCGGGGTGCGGGTCAACGCGATCGCGCCGGGATATTTCGAGAACATCATGGTCGGCGCCGGCCACGAGCACGACCGGCCGGACAAGCAGCAGCAAGTCATGACCTTCACCCCCATGTCCAGGCGGGGTCGTCCCGAAGAGCTCATCGGACCTGTCGTGTTCCTCGCCTCTGACGCGTCCAGCTACGTCACCGGCGCGGTGCTCTACGTCGACGGCGGCTATACGGCGGCCTGACCATGGTCCTCGACCCGCTCTCGTACATGTCCCGGTGGGGCCACAAGAAGGTAATGCTGTGCCATGACCCGGACACCGGGTTGCGGGCGGTCATCGCCATACACTCCACGGCGCTCGGGCCTGCCACCGGCGGGACGCGCATGTGGCCCTATGAGTCCGACAGCCAGGCGATGCTGGACGCGCTTCGCCTGGCCCGCGGCATGACCTATAAGTACGCGGCGGCCGGGGTGGATCTCGGCGGGGGAAAGGGCGTGATCATCGGCGACCCCAGAACGGACAAGACCGAGGCGCTGCTGCGCGCCTACGGCAGGTTCGTCGACTCGCTGCATGGCGAGTACATCACCGGTGAGGACGCCGGGACCACGCTCGAAGACATGGAGACCATCTACGCCGAGACCGATCACGTGGTGACTCTTCCCGAGCATTGCGGAGGAGCCGGGGACATCTCCCCCGCCACCGCCCTCGGTGCCGTGATGGCCACCAAGGCCTGCGCGGAGCGCGTCTGGGGCACGCCGAGCCTGGAGGGACGCCGGGTCGCGCTGCAGGGGCTGGGAACCGTGGGGAGCAAGGCACTAGCCCTGCTGCTGACAGAGGGCGCGGACGTGGTGGTCACCGACCTGGATGAGCAGAAGGTGAAGTGGGCCCTGGAAACCCACGCGGTGGCCGCGGTGGCGCCGGAGGAAATCTACCGGCAGGACGTGGACATCTTCGCTCCCTATGCCCTGGGCGGGATCATCAACGACGAGACGATCCCGCAGCTACGCTGCCGGATCATTGCCGGCTCGGCGAACAACATCCTTGCCGAGGAGCGGCACGGCGACGAGCTGGAACGCCGCGGCCTGGTGTACGCCGTGGACTACGTCGCCAACTCCGGCGGCACCATCTTCGACACCGACCGGCTGCGCAAGGGCGGATTCCAGCCCGACCGGGCCATGGCCAACGTCCGGCGCATCTTCGAGCGCATACACGAGATCTTCGCGATTGCAGCGGCCCGGCAACTGCCGCTGTACCGGGCCGCCGACCTGCTGGCGGAGCAGCGCATCGCTGGCCTGAAGTCCCTGTCTCTGCTCGACGCGCCGCGAGCCAGGACCTAAGGGAATAGCGCCGATGACCGATATCGCGGTAGCGGGAAGGCGTGCCGCCGCGCCCGCGGGCCTGGCGGCTGGGGTGTACCAGCGCCTGCGCTCGGCCATCGTGCGCGGCGAGCTGCGCCCCAATGAGCGCTTGGTGGAAGCCGACCTCGCCGACTGGCTGGAAGTGAGCCGGACACCGGTGCGGGAGTGCCTGCACCGGCTGGCCGCCGAACGGCTTGTCGCGAACCGACGGCGGGGATGGGTCGTCCAGGAGCACTCCGTGGAAGAGATCCGCGAGATCTACGGCGTCCGTGCCGCCCTGGAGGGCTATGCGGCCCAGCTGGCCGCCCGCCAGGCGTCGCCCGCCCAGATCGAGGCCATCGTGGCGCTCGCGAGTATCGACCCGGCCGCCCACGCCGATCCGCCGCGCCGGGGCTTCGTCGAGTACAACCAGCACTTCCACGACACGGTGGTCGAGTCGTGCGGGAACACGCGGCTGGCGGAGGCGATCCGGCGCAGCAGGGAGTACTACTTCAACTACCGCATCGCCGCCGTCTACACCGCGGCCGAGGTAGCCGAGGCGGTCGGCGGCCACCGGGCAATCGCAGCGGCCATACGGCGGCAGGAGCCCGACGCGGCGGAGCGGCTCGCCCGCGCTCATGTGCACGAGGCACTGGAAGCTGCGGTGATGAAACTGTGATCCGCATGCAACCGTAGGTAAACATGCGGTGAACGGCAGATCTGACATGATGACCGCCAATGTGGGGAGCTGATCGGAAGGAGCAGGCACGATGAAGATCGTTGGCTCGAGAGCACCAGCAACGGCCATCTTTGCCGCGGTTGCCTTGACGGCGGCAGCCTGCAGTTCGGCAAGCTCCGGCAGTGCGGCAAGCTCCGGCAGTTCGGCAAGTGGCGGCTCCATCCTCATCGGCGTGCCGGTGCCCTTGTCGGGGGAGTACGCAAGCGCAGGCACGGACATCCTGCACGGGGCCCAGCTGGCGGCCAAGAACATCAATGCCTCGGGTGGCGTGCTCGGCAGGAAGATCCAGATCGTGGGGCAAGACGATGCATGCCTGGCGTCAACCGGCTCCGAGGCAGCCCAGAAGCTGGTCTCCCAGGGCATCGCTGCCGCCGCCGGGGGCTACTGCTCCACCGCGGCGTTTCCCGAACTCGAGGCATTCCACCGGGCGGGAATCCCCTACGTCATGGATGCCTCGACCAACCCGCAGCTGACGGAGCAGGGGTTCGCCCAGGCGTTCCGGACCATCGGCCGCGACGACGAGCAGGGGCCGGTTGCCGCCAGCTTCATAACCAGCTTCCTGCACGCCAAGAGGGTGGCCGTAGGCAATGACAACAGCACCTATGCCAAGGGTCTGGCCAACGCCACGGTCAGCGCGTTGCAGAAGGACGGCGCACAGGTCGTCTTCAACAACGCGCTCACACCTGGCCAGTCGGACTACACCTCGTTCCTGACCAAGATCGGCCAGTCCAAGCCCCAGGTCTTCTACTACACCGGCTACTACCCGGAGTTCGGGCTCCTGCTCAAGGAGGCCAAGCAACTGGGGCTGACGTTCACGATGATGGGCGGGGACGCCAACAACGACCCCACGCTGATCAAGACCGCCGGCAGCGCAGCGAACGGTGCGATGATGACCACCGCCCCGCTTGCCCAGTTCCTGAGCAGCGCGAAGAGCTACGTCAGCGCCTATCAGGCCGCGTACGGCACCGGTCCTGGCCCCTACTCCAGCTACGAATACGACGCGGTCGGCGTGGTCGCACAGGCGATCAAGGACGCGCGCTCGGCCAAGCCCGGCTCCATCGCTCAGGCGCTGCGGTCGATCAGCTACAACGGCATCACCGGCGACTTCCACTTCGACACGAACGGGGATAGAAAGCCCGTCAACTACATCATCATCACGGTTAAGAACGGCTCGTTCGTCGCCTACAAGAAGTTTGACTACAGCACCAACCAGTGGGTGAGCCTCAGCTGAGCCCGGGCGGGCTTACGGCAAGCCCGGCGCGGAGCCGGCCGTGACCGGTCCCAGCATCCCCGGATCAGAGAAAATTGCATGAGCGCATTCCTCCAGTACGTGGTGAACGGTCTCACCAGCGGGGCCTTCATCGCGCTCGTCGCCTTGGGCTACACGATGATCTACGGCGTCATCCGCCTGATCAACTTCGCCCACGGCGATGTGCTCATGGTGGGCTCATTCATCGGCTATGAGCTGGTCGTCACGCTCGCGGCGCGGCACTGGCCCGTTGCGCTTGTCGTGCTGCTCGCGCTTGTGGGCGGCATGGCCTTCACCGGCGGGCTCGGAATGCTCATCGAGCGGGTGGCCTACCAGCCGCTGCTGAACTCTTCCCGGCTGGCGATCCTGATCAGCGCCCTCGGGGTTTCGCTCGCCCTGGAGCAGGGCGCACAGCTTATTTTCGGCGCCGGATTCTCCGCGTTCCCGAGCGTGCTTCCCAGCGCCGGGTTCTCCTTCGCCGGCGCGCACGCCTCCTACGTGCAGCTGGGCATGTTCGTGATCAGCGTGCTGCTCATGGGCGGCCTGTACCTCTTCGTGCACAAGACCATGGCGGGGACGGCGATGCGGGCGCTGGCGATGGACAAGGATGCGGCAAGGCTGATGGGCATCAATGTGCAGCGCACGATCCTGCTGACGTTCATGCTCGGGTCGGTGCTCGCAGGCGCCTCCGGGGTCATGCAAGGCATGTACTACACGGAGATCAATTTCTTCATGGGGTTCCTCATCGGCCTTCGCGCGTTCACCGCGGCGGTGCTGGGCGGCATCGGCAACATCCCGGGCGCCATGGTCGCCGGGCTCCTCATCGGCCTGATCGGGTCCTTCTCCGACGGGTACATCTCCTCTGAGTGGAGCGACGCGATCATCTTCGCCGTGCTGATCGCGGTGCTGGTGTTCAAGCCCACCGGACTGTTCGGTGAGCGCGTCGCGGAGAGGGTCTAGCCGTGGCGGACAGCGGTGGGTTGCGCCGCGCGATACCGTCGTCGCCTCAGGCGCGCCTGGCAGCCCGCGGCGGCCTCACGGTCACGGCCTCCGCGGTCGCGCTGCTGCTGCCGCTCCTGGTATCCACGTACGCGATGTCGGTCGCGGTGACCGTCGTCACGTACGCGATCCTGGGCCTCGGGCTCAATGTCGTTGTCGGCTACGCCGGGCTGCTTGACCTCGGATATGCCGCCTTCTTCGCCATCGGCGCGTACACCTCCTCGATGCTGCAGGTGTACGTGCACATGTCGTTCTGGGAGACGCTGCCCGCCGCCGTGGTCGCCGCCGCAGTATCCGGCTGCATCATCGGCTACCCCACGCTGCGGCTCCGCAGCGACTACCTGGCCATCGTGACCCTGGGGTTCGGCGAGATCGTGCGGATCACTGTCACCAACCTGAGCGTGACCGGCGGCCCGAACGGGCTGTACGGGATCCCGCCGGCCAGCGTGTTCGGCACCGCCATAGTGTCGGAGAACGGCCTTTACTACCTCGGCCTGTTCTTCCTCCTCATCGCCGTCGTGTTCACCGGCTTGCTCTCCCGGTCGCGGCTCGGCCGGGCCTGGCGCACCTTGCGCGAGGACGAGACGGCGAGCGAGGCGGTCGGCGTGCCCGCCACCAAGGTCAAGCTGCTCGCCTACGTCATGGGTGCGATGGTCGGAGCGCTCGCCGGCATGTTCTTCTCCGCTCAGTTCGGCACGATTGACCCGACCACCTTTACCTTTGTCACCTCGGTGACGATCCTGATGGTGGTGATCGTGGGCGGCATGGGCAGCATCCCGGGCATGATCCTCGGTGCCCTGATCGTGGTGGGGCTGCCCGAGGCACTGCGCCCGATCAGCAACTACCGGCTGCTCATATTCGCGCTGGGGCTTATCGTGCTGATGCTGGTCAGACCGCAGGGGCTGTGGCCGGCGAGACGATCACGACGAGGATCGTTCACCGCGCCCCCCGCAGCACGCGAGGCGCCGGAAAGCCCGGCCGCAGGGCGGCCTCAGCCCGGATCGCTGCTGCTGGCAGTCTCCGGGCTGCAGCACAGCTTTGGCGGTGTCAAGGCGGTCGATGACGTCAGCTTTGACTTGCACGCCGGGGAGATCCTCAGCATCATCGGCCCGAACGGGGCGGGCAAGACGACCGTATTCAACTGCATCACGGGGATGGTGACGCCGCAACGAGGCACGGTGTCCATGCGCGGGAAGCAGTCGCTGGTCAAGATGAAACCGCACAAGGTCGTCAGCCTCGGCCTCGCCCGCACCTTCCAGGGCGTCCGGCTGTTCGAAGGGCTCGACGTGGCCGAGAACTGCCTGGTCGGGCTGGCCGCCCACCAGGGCAGGCTGCTGTCCCGACACGGACTGCTCGGCCGCACAAGCGCTCAAGACCGGCGTGAGGCGCTGCGGTGGCTTGCCTTCGTCGGCCTCGCCGACCAGGCTCACATGCTCGCCGCTGAGCTGTCCTACGGCGACCGGCGCAGGCTGGAGATCGCCAGGTCCCTGACGAGCAGGCCCCTGGCCCTCCTCCTGGATGAGCCCGCCGCCGGAACCAACCCGACCGAGAAACGCAAGCTGATGGACCTGGTCCGTCAGGTGCGGGACTCGGGCGTGACGGTGCTGCTGATCGAGCACGACATGGGTGTCGTCATGGGGCTTTCCGACCGGGTGATCGTCCTCGACCAGGGCGCGGTCATCGCTGAGGGACCCCCCGAACACGTCCGCAGCGACCCGCACGTTATCGATGCTTATCTTGGCCGCGACGAACGGGAGGCCACCGAGACGGTAGGGGAGGTGCCGAGGCGGAACTCCTGACGGTCGCCGACCTGCACGCCTACTACGGTGAGATAGCCGCCTTGCGAGGCGTCTCGCTGCACGTCGACGAGGGTGAGATCGTGGCGCTGCTCGGCAGCAACGGCGCCGGCAAGACCACCATGCTGCGCAGCATCTCCGGGCTGCAGCGGCTGCGCAGCGGCACCGTGTCCTTTGGCGGAGCCGACATCACGCGCGCAGCTGCGCACGCCATCGTCGCCAAGGGACTGGGCCACGTGCCCGAGGGCCGGCGGATCTTCGCCGGGCTTACCGTCGAGGAGAACCTCAACCTGGGCGGCTACCTGTCTCGCCGCGAGCGCACCATCGTCGCAGCACGCAAGCAGCGGGTCTTCGACCTGTTTCCCCGGCTGGCCGAGCGCCGTGGGCAGCTCGGCGGGCTTCTCTCCGGAGGCGAGCAGCAGATGCTCGCGGTCGGGCGGGCCCTGATGAACGAACCCCGTCTGCTCGCGCTAGACGAGCCATCCCTGGGACTCAGCCCGGTCATGGTCAAAGCGGTCGGCGAGGTGATCCGGCGCATCCGCGCCAGTGGCACCGCGATCCTGATGGTGGAGCAGAACGCCCGGCAAGCGCTCGCCCTCGCCGATCGCGCTTACGTCCTCGAGACCGGCCGCATCGTCCTTGAAGGGCCGGCGGCAAAGCTGGCGCGTGATCCTCGCGTCCGGCACGCGTACCTGGGCGGCTCGGCCGAGGAGGCAGCGCCGTCACCGTAGTCGGCGGCTGGCTCGGGCATGCGACACGCCGTTGCAGGGGCGAGCACGACAGGAGGGCAGGATTGGACCCATCGCAGGGTCCGGCACGACGGCCGCAGCGACCGCCGACGCCGGCATACAGCCCGCGTAGCGGCGGGCCGCTCGACCTCGACCGCGGCCTCTACGAGCGCATCGCGACCGGGCCGGGCCGTCACCTGGTTGAGCAGCTGACGGTGCCTGCCCGAGCAGGGCGAGCCTGGCAGGTACGCGCCGGGCAGGTGTGCCGCATCGTCGCGGTCACAGGGCCGCAGGTTGGCGACTTCAACTGCTGGAACGTGCACAACCCGCGGGAGCGCCTGTGGGCCTCGCGGACCAGGCAGCTGCAGGCCGCCCACGTCACCACATACGACCGTCTCTGGTCCACGTTGCCGTACCTGCGCCCGATGCTCACATTCACCGCGGACACGCTCCAGTACGGCCAGGACGAGCACGGCGGGCGATGCCATGACCTGCTCGGCACCCGGTGCGACCCCTACGTCAACCGGCTGCTCACCGGCGAGGACTTCGACTATCACTGCCATTCCAACCTCCTCCGCGCCGTGCTCCCCCACGGCCTCACCGAGCTGGACGTGCACGACGTGCTCAACGTGTTCCAGGTGACCGGCCTTGCCGACGACCGCTACTTCATGTCCGCAAGCCCCGCCCGCCCCGGTGATTACCTGGAGTTCTTCGCCGAGATCGACCTTCTGTGCGCGCTGTCGGCCTGCCCGGGCGGCGATCTATCTGTGGACCTGTGGGGTCCGGACGCCCAGGATCCGCTTCCGACATGCAAGCCACTTCGTGTTGAGGTCTACGACATAGACTCTGTGCTGGTTGACCGCTGGAAGCCGCCCGGCCGGCCTGACTACCGCGGAATGCACGGACTTCGGGAGCCGCAATGACGCCGCTGGCATGAGAGCGGCCAAGACAGGGAGAACGGGCAATGGCGGATGTCTTGGTTATCGGGCGCAACGACGCGGAGAGTCTCGGTCTTGGCTGGGACGAGATACTGGACGTTATCGAGGACGTGTTCCTCGAGCGCGCGGAAGGCCACGTGGAGAACCCGCCCAAACCCGGCATCCACCCGCTCGATGACGCGTTCATTCATGCGATGCCCGCTTACCTGGCTCGCACCAGGCTTGCTGGCTGCAAGTGGATCGCCGGCTATCCGCAGAATGCCAGCCTCGGGCTTCCCTACATTCAAGGACTGCTGATCCTCACCGACCCCGGGACCGGCTCCTCGCTCGCAGTGATCGACGGCGCGTGGGTGACGGAGGTACGAACCGCAGCGGTATCGGGAGTCGTGGCCCGCCGCTTCGCGGAACAGCCGAGAAAACTCGGCGTGATCGGATGCGGCGTCCAGGCCCGCCGCCACCTCAGAATGTTCCTGGAGGCCGCACCCTCCATCGAGACCGTCCAGGCGTTCGACCTCATTCCGCGGGCGGCCGACGGCTTGGCCCAGCTGGCAGCGGATCACGGGGCCTCGGCCCGGGTGGCCGGCACGGCAGCCGATGCGGCGGCTGGTGCTGACCTGGTGCTGACGGCCGGGGCGATCAGGAAAGAGCCGGTCCAGGAACTCGGCGCATCCGAAGTCGCGGAGAACTCCCTCATCCTGCCGATCGATTTCGATGCCGCCTGGCGGCCGGAGGCGATCGACGGAGCGTCGGTGTTCTGCGTTGATGACGTAGAGCAGTTTGATTACTACAGAGGTGAAGGGTACTTCCGCGGGTATCCCCGCCCAGCAATGGACCTCGCGTCTGCCTTGTCGGCGCCGGATCGAGTCCCGGCGCAGGGGAGAAGGATATTCCTGAACCTGGGCCTTGCGATGGAGGATGTGGCATTGGGAGGACTCGTATACCGTCTCTGCTCCGAAAAAGGAGCCGGGCACCGGATTCCTCTCACATAGCGTGGAATATGGCCGCAGCGCAGGTTACCCGCGCGGGTCATCCGAGCAGCCGCCTGGCGGCCAATTCGATATCCGCCTCCGACACCAGGACGTGCCCGGCGGCGTCGCCGAGCGGGACGAAGCTGTCGGCCGAGGCGACCCTGGCGATCGTCCCGCGAAAGCCGCCGTCGACGAGCTCGGCTATCACGCCCTCGGCGACGCCGCCGGATTGGCGTGTCTCGTCGACCACCAGGACGCGGCCGGTCAGCTCCGCCTCCGCCAGCAGCTGCTCGGCCGGCAGCGGGGCGAGCCAGCGTAGATCGAACACGCGCACGCCCGCGGACTGCCGCCGTGCCACCCGCAGCGACATGGGGAGCCCGTTCCCGAACGTCACGATCGTGAGGTCGGTGCCGTCGCCGTAGCTGCGGCCGCGCCCGATCGGCACGTGCTGTTGCGCCCAGCGCTGCGGTTCGGCATAGGGCGACAGCCAGGCGCCGTCTCCCGGCTGGTACAGGTCGCGGGTGTGATACATCGCGATCGGCTCGAGGAACACGCAGACGGTGCCGTCGACGTGCGCGGCGGCCAGGCAGGTGCG
Organism: Streptosporangiaceae bacterium; assembly: GCA_019246795.1. GTDB lineage: Bacteria > Actinomycetota > Actinomycetes > Streptosporangiales > Streptosporangiaceae > Palsa-504. The sequence goes on from JAFAPY010000360.1 coordinate 9,590, forward strand.
CAGCATGGGCGCCGCGTCCTCGGCCCGGGCCGGCACCGCCACCACCAGGCCGGGGATGTCGCGCAGCACGCCGACCGCGTTGTCGTTATGAAAATGACCGCCGAAGCCCTTCTGGTACGCCAGGCCGGCCACTCGCACCACCATGGGATTGCGGTACTGGCCGGTCGAGAAGAACTGCAGGCTCGCCGCCTCGCCGCGCAGCTGGTCCTCGGCGTTGTGCAGGTACGCCAGGTACTGGATCTCCGGCACCGGCAGCAGGCCGGACACGCCGGCGCCGAGGCCGAGCCCGAGGATCGCCTGCTCATCGAGCACGGTGTCGAAGACCCGGCCGACCCCGAACCGCCTGGCCAGCCCGCGCGTCACCCCGTAGACGCCGCCCTTGCGGCCGACGTCCTCGCCGAACACCATGAGCTCGGGGTAGGCCGCCAGCGCGTCGGCGAGGCCGCGGTTGATGGTGTCCGCCAGGGTGAGCGGCCCGGCGTCCTCCGGCAGCCTGCGGCCGAAGGCGGCCGCGCGGGCCTGGGGCGGCGCGGCCGCGGCAGCCCGGCGGGCCACCTGGCCGGGCCGGCGCGGCG
>JAFAPY010000201.1 GCA_019246795.1 Streptosporangiaceae bacterium
ACGGCCAGGCCTCCGGCGTCTCGGCCACCGCCGAGCAGTTCGGCGGGGCCCTCGGCATCGCCAGCTTCTACCTGCTGTTCCACGCCACCTACCTGCACAGCCTGCACGCCCTCATCTCCCGCAGCCCGCTACCCGATACCACCCCCCCGCAGCTGGCCAGGCTCCGCGACGCCCTGCAAACGGCCGAACAGACCGGGCTGCAGCCCAAGAACCTCCCCGCCGACCTCGCCACCTACCTCATCCCGGCGCGTACCGCATCCGATCACGGCTACGCAGCGGCCTTCCTCGCCACCAGCGCGCTGGCCGCCGTCGCCCTGATAGTCATGCTCCTGCTGGTCAGACCCCCCGCTCGCAGACCCCGGAGCGGGCCAGCTGGCCGGGGCCGGGCCGCCTCGTTCTTGGCGCTGAGCGCTCCCCCAGCGGGCGTCTCAGCGGCACCGTCACACCCAGCGGCAGCGCCGGCCTGCCGTCCTGCGGAACCCTCCCACTGCTGGGCTGCCTGGAGCGGCTCATTTCCCCCGCGGCGCCGGCGCCGATGCTGATGTCAGCTCGACGGCCAATACCAGCCGCCCGCTCACAGCAGAAGAGACCACCATGGCATACCGACTCCCCCGCCACCCCGCATCTCCCGGGCGCTCACACGACAGCCGATCATCCAGGAAAGGAATGATCCGATGAAAAAGCAGATTGCCTGGCCGGCTGCCATAGCCGGGATAGCGGTGCTGGCCGCCTCGCTCACCGTGACTGCGGCATCGGCTGCGCCGGCACAGCCTGCCGCTCCGCGCAACGTGTGCCGCGCCTGGGAACAGGTGCTGCACACCTATCCGCTCGAGCCGCGCTACCGGGTCGCGGCCGAATGCAGCACTATCAACCCCCGCCGACAAAGCCCGCGGCGTCCTGGACCTCACCGGACGGCCTGACGTGCACACCCACTGGTTCACCGCCACAGGCGTCGTCGAGTACTCAATCTGGCGACACCGCTATTCGGCGTGCGGGGGACGCGGATGGAATACGCACCGCGCTGATTCCCCGCCTGGCACATGGCCGGCCCGTAAACCACCAGTGCCCAGCTGCCCCGGGCCTGCAAGATCACACCGCAGGCCGCTCGCCGGGCTTCGCAAGGCCCTGGGGCTATAGCACAAAGAGCATCCGGCCATTTGCTGCCAAGACCACAGCCCGTGGTCCACACCCCGTGCACAGGACTTCGGATATCCGTGCACGCAACTTCGGACATTGACATGGAGGACAAGCTGCGATCTTCGGTGAAGATCAAAGGACAGCATGGCACTTATCAGAGATAATGTGCCATTATCCCTGACAGCATGGGCGACTCCGGCGCCGAGAACGCGCTGGGCGATAGAGGTGTAGGCCGACTGATCGAGGTCCTGGTTGCGCTGGTCCGCGAAGACGCATCTCTATCCGTCCTACAAGCGTCGATGGTCTGACCAGGGCGCGGGAATACCCCGAAACGTCAGCGCAACTGGCCCCGGTGGCGGCTTGTCCCATAGCGGCCGCGTCTTGACCATCTTTGTTAACCGAAGATCTCGTCCATGACCTCGGCGCCGCGGGTCAGCGCAGGCACGATCTGATGCCGGTAGACCAGCTCGGTCGTGGTGGTCTGGTTGTGCCCGGCCAGCAGCGCGATCGCCTCCACCGGCACGCCTTGAGCCGACAGCAGCGACACGAACCTATGCCGCAGCTCCCGCGGCACCCACCCGCTGCCAAGCCCGGCTGCCCCGGTGATCGCCCGGAACTGCCGGCGCACGTTGGAATCATCCTGCGGCGTGCCGACCACCGAGGCGAACACCAGGCCGTGACCCTGCCACAAGGGCCCTGCCACCAGCCGGTCCTGCGCCTGCCGCACGCGATGGTCTTGCAATGCCGCCATGCAGCGGCGCGGCAGCGCCAGCGTCCTTCGCGACTTCGGCGTCTTCGTATCACCGCCCGCACGATCAGACCGCCACACGAACACGGCAAGCTGCTCATGGCCGAACCCGGCCTCGGCAACCGGCTGCCACTGGCCGCCGGCCCAGGCGACCACATGATCCCAGCGCAGCGCCCGAACCTCTTCCGTGCGCAGCCCCGTCAGCAGCGACACGATGATGTACGCCTCCAGCCGGGTACCGCGAGCCGCGGACATCAGCGCGACCGCCTGCTCCAAGGTGAGCGACTTCGACGGGCGCCCCGCCCGCTGGCCCTTCGGCGGCTTGATCAGCGCGGCGACGTTCCGCGCCGCCAGGCCGTCCCGCTCGGCCTGCCGGATCGCCCGGACCAGCACGTTGCGCGAGATCTGCACCGTCCGCGTGGACACACCGCAGGCCAGGGCCGCGAGCCCGGCCTGCACGTCGCCCGCGGTGAGATTCTTCAGCCTGACGGTGCCGAGTTGCTCCGCCAGCAAGGACACGATCGTGGCCCGGTACAACTTCACCGTCCGCGGCGATATGCCATCCAGCCCGCGCGCGAGCCAGTCCTGCAGCGCGTCGTTCACCGTGTGGCGCTGCCGGAGGCGCAGGCCGCTCTCGACCTCCTGATGCAGTTCCCGGAGGCGATCGCGGACTTCGGTCTTGGTCCGGCCGGTGACCTTCCTCCGCATACGCGTGCCGGACGGGCTGAAGCCCAGGCTGACCGCGCCCACGTACCGGTGCCTGGACTCGTCCCAGTAGATCGAGTCCTCGCCCTGCCCCCGCCGCTTGCTCAACGCTTGCGTGACGGGGAAAAGCCTACTCCAAGTGGCTCCCTGTCTGGCTCCCC
>JAFAPY010000207.1 GCA_019246795.1 Streptosporangiaceae bacterium
ATCCGGACGACCCGGTCGCCGATCTCTTCGTAGTCCTCGAAGATCCGCCACACCGCCCGCTCCGGCGACGCCACCGGCTCGACGGGGCGTGAGGTGTCGCTGCGCAGGCTCCCCACCGCCGCGACGACCAGCTCCTCCTTGCCGCCGAAGGCGCGCAGCACGGTCTGGACGCTCGTGTCCGCGGCGGCGGCGACGTTCTCCAGGGTGAAGCCGGACGACTTGGCATCGAACAGGTTTCGCGCGGCGTCGAGGATGCGCTGCCTGGTGGCTTCTGCCTGCCGGCCCCGGGTTGCCATCGAGTACCGCCGCGAATTCATGTAAGTAAGGGTGACATTAATTTGATTTCATGTCAACTGGATGCTCATTAATTTGCATGCTGAGGTTGTCGGCGACAATCCGCGTCAGCCGCGCGTTCCCGGCCTCCAGCTCCTTCAGCCGCCTAGCATCGGCGGCCTTCATCCCGCCGTACTGGTTCCACCGGTGATAGGTCTGCTCGGAGATCTCCTGGTGCCGCGCCACCTCGGCGAGCAGCCGGTCCGCCTCGCGGAGCTTGCGAACGACCTGCTCGGCGGTATGCCTGCGCCGTGCCATCGTGATGATCCTCCCTCTGCCCAGCATCCTGGGCTACGGGCTGTCAACACGGGTGGATCAATCTCAGGGGGTCAGGCACTTGGTGCCAGAGGCCAGCGGCCGCGCCCGGGACGCGCTGGACAACGCGTTCCGCTCGGCGCGGGTGTGCCCCCAAAGCGCCCCCGCCGCTCCATGATCCTGCCAAAGCGCAGGCCAGCGGCATGGGCGGCGGGTGAGCCGGCCTGTAGGCCGGGTTCTGTGCCCCCGCTTGCGCGGGGCGGCGGCCATCCATCTGGGACTGCCGTTGCCGGCAGCCTCGTGCGGTCTACCCGCGAGCATCGGGCGGGCCACCCTCGATCGCTCGCGCAGGGAGCCGCGGCTCCCCTCTTGACCTTGCTCCGGGTGGGGTTTACCGAGCCGCCGCAGTCACCTGCGGCGCTGGTGGTCTCTTACACCACCGTTTCACCCTTACCCCCGCGGTAACCGCGGAGGCGGTTTGCTTTCTGTGGCACTTTCCCGCGGGTCACCCCGGGTCGGCGTTACCGACCACCCCGCCCTGCGGAGCCCGGACCTTCCTCACCGGGCGCGGAGCCCGGCGCGGCCGCCCGGCCGACTCACCCTGCCTCCAGCATACGCGAACGTAAACCCGTCATCCCGAACGGGCGGTGCTGCCTGGCCAGGTCAGCAGTTCGGGTTCGGGCGCACCGGCCCGGCGAACGCTCCTATGGTCTCCGGGCCGACGGAGCCGTACTGGGCGTCACCGCCGAAGGTGTTGCCGTTGGCCATGTTGCCGAACTCCCACACGCACAAGCCGCCGACTGTCGCCTGGGTCCAGTACGGGTAGAAGTTCCCCGGGCCGGGAGGCGGGAGCACGCAGTTGGCGCCGGTGGCCGGGTTGCATCCGGTGGCCAGCTGGGTCGCGCTATTGTCGGTTTCGAACTGGATCTGCGGGCAGCGCTGGCCGTAATCCGTCGTGGGCTGCAGCTGCAGGAACGTCGAGGGGTACCGGTCCGGCGTCACCGAATCCGGCCAGTCGCGGTAGTACGGCGTGCCGTCGTAGTCCAGGTCGCCGGTCGCGTTGAAGGATACGTCGCAGCCGGTGACCAGGTTCGGCGCGACGGTGCCGCCGTGCGTGTCGCCGAACGGGTAGCACGGCGAGTCGTCCGGCTCCAGGGCAGGCTTTTCCGCGGTCGTCTCATACGGGCCCGAGCAGTTCTTGTAGTAGGTGTCGGTGAAGCTGCCCATCGTGAAGGTCGCCGCACCGTGGACCGACGTGCACGGTTCGAAGTGACCGATCTCGAATTCGCTGTTGATCATGTAGGGCCCGAAGCCCCACGGCAGGAAGTTCTGCGCCCGCGCCGAGGAGTACTCCTGCTGGAAGTTGAACGGCGTGCCGGAGCAGTTTTTAGGGTTGGTGTTCATGAAACCGTTGGCGGCCGAGGCGATCATGTAGCCGCTTTGCCCGGTGGACAGGTCTGTCTCCCGCGCTTCGAGCGCGCGCCCGCCCGGGATCCAGGCGTCGAACATGCTCACGACGATCACGTCTCCGGGGTTCATCAGCAAGGTGTGCCGGTTCGGCGTGAGCGTGGCGAGGTTGCTCAGCTGCGGGCTGGGCGGGCCGGTGGGCACGCCGTTGGTCTGGATGAAGGCGAAGTTGACCGGCTCGGTACAGTTCGGGTTGCACGGGGAGGGCGCATAGCCGCTGCCCGAGCACTCCAGGCTGTCGATGTTCAGCGCGGAACACCAGTGCGCGTCGTCGCAGCTGGTGTTGTCGGCGAAGGGGGCGAATCCTGGCGGGTAGAACTGCAGCTCCACGAACGCCGCGCCTGCGCCGGGGTAGCTGCCGCGCGGCGCGTTGGCGTCGGACTCCGGCGTGCACGGCAGCAGCGGCGCGCGCGTCGGGCAAGCCGCCGCGCGGCCGCTCAGTGCTGGCCGGAGCGCGCGCGTCGGGCAAGCCGCCGCGCGGCCGCTCAGCGGAGGTGGCCGGTGTCGTTGAACGACCGCAGCACCGCAGGACCGTCGGCGTACCAGTCGATCTCGCACAGGGCCGCCACGTCCAGGTGCATCCGGTACAGCGCGGAGGGCGGGGCGCCCAGCGCCGCGGCCACCAGCGTCTTGATCGGCGTGACGTGGCTGACGATCAGCACCGCCGAGCAGTCCCGGCCCTCGCCGCGGGCGAGCAGCAGCACACGCTGCAGCGCGGCGGCGACCCGCTGGCTCACTTGGGCAAAGCTCTCGCCGCCCGGCGGCGGGACCGCGGGATCGGCGAGCCACGCCCGCAGCTCAGCCGGCCAGCGCTGCCGCACCTCGGCGAACGTCAGGCCTTCCCATGCGCCGAAATCGGCCTCCCGGAACCCCTCGTCGGTCACCACGGGGGCGCCGGTGACCGAGGCTGCCTCCTGGGCTGTCCGCACCGCCCGCTGCAGCGGGGACGTCACGATCACGCCGATGCCGAGCGGTGCGAGCCGCTTGGCGGCCGCGACGGCCTGCTGCACACCGACGTCGGTGAGCGGAACGTCAGATCGGCCCGCGTACCGTTTCTGCACCGACATCGGCGTCTGGCCGTGCCGCAGCAGCAGCGTCACCGTCGGCTCGCCCCGGGCGGCGACCCAGCTCGACCGGTCGGACACCTGGTTAAAGACCGGATTCCGCGGTGCGGACCAGGATCCGCCGGCACTCCTCGCACCGGATCACCTCATCGGGGGCAGCCGCCCTGATCCGGTTCAGGTCGACGGTGCTGAGGCTCACATGGCAGCCCTCACACCGGCCGCGCCGCAGCGCGGCGGCACCGACGCCACGCGAGTCGCGGATCTGCTCGTACAGCGCGAGCAAGTCGGCAGGCACCTCGGCGGCGACGCTGCTGCGCTGGTCAGCTGTCTGGGCCGCCTGCTCGTCGATTTCCTTGACGGCCGCGTCGCGGCGCGCGGCCACTGCGGTGATCTGCTCGCCGAGCCTGTCGCGTTCGGCGATCAGCTCGTCGCGCCGGCTTACCAGGGCCTCCCTTCGCTCCATCAGCGCGAGCACGATCTCCTCCAGGTCGCCCTGCCGCCGGCGCAGCGACTCGATTTCCGACTGAAGGCTCGCCAGCTCGCGCGCGGCGGCGACCTGCCCGGCATCCAGCCTGGCGCGGTCCCTGTCGATCCTTGCCCGTACCTGGTCCACATCGCGCTCCGCCCGGCCCTGCTCCCTGGCCAGGTCGGCAAGCTCGGTTTCGGCGACCACGAGGGCGTCCTTGAGCTCGCCGATCCGCGCCTCCAGGCGGGCAAGCTCGGCAGCTTCCGGCAGGCCGTGCCTGCGGTGCTCCAGCCGGGCAAGTTCGGCGTCCAGGTCAGCCAGTTCCAGCAGGCTGAGCTGGCTCTGCGGTGATGCCTTCACGGACTCCAACGTTAGCCGCCCCCGCGACCAACACCACCGACCGGGTCGGCAGAGTCGGCTTCCCTGGCCGGCGCGGCATGGTAGACCTTGCGCCATGGAGATCCCTCAGGTGGGGCGGCCCTACATGCCCGGTTACGGCATCGCCGGGCCAGACCAAGGAAGCGGGCTGCTGCATTGGTCCTGGGCGGCCGAACGACTTTCATCCGCGCGGACCTACTGGGTGGTGACGGTGTGGCCGGACGGGCGGCCGCACGTCATGCCGGTCTGGGGCATGTGGGATGACAGCACGCTGTGGTTCACCAGCAGCAGCCGCTCCCGCAAGGTGCGCAACCTCGCCGCGGACCCGCGCTGCTGCGTGACCACCGAGGACGCCTCGGACCCGGTCATCATCGAGGGCCTCGCGCACATCCCGACGGATCCGGCCGTCCTGCAGCGAGTCGTCGACCTGATGAACGCCAAGTACCGTACGGACTTCACCGTGGAATTCCTCGACCCGGAGAAGAACGTGGCGGTGGGAATCCGGCCGCGGCGGGTCTTCAGCCTGCGGGCCGGCGACTTCACCGGCTCTCCCACCCGCTGGGTGTTCGAGGACTAGGCGGTCATGAGAGCGCAAGGGTTCCCCGCCTGGCGGAGACCGCGCAACGGGTAGCGTGGAGCCAGCGCCTACCGTGAATCCGCCATGACCCAGCTCCCGCCCGTCTCCCGCGGCCCCTCCATGCCCGGGGGCCGGCTCACGCGCTCGAGTGCGCTCGCCGGGTCTGCCGTCGGCGTGCTCGCCGCGGCGGTCGCGGTGGGCGCGGCACACCTCACCGCGGGCCTCACCGTTCCGCAGAGCTCACCGGTCGTCGCGGTGGGCCAGGCCGCCATCGACCTGACCCCGGGGCCAGTCAAGGACTTCGCGATCTCCTCGTTCGGCGCCGATGACAAGACCGTGCTGCTCAGCGGCATCCTGGTGGTGCTGGGCGCGGCCGCGGCGGTGATCGGGATGCTCGCCGTCCGCCGGCTGGCCCTGGGCATAGGGGGGCTCGCGGTTCTGGCCGGCATCGGGCTCGCGGCTGCGCTGACCAGGCCGACCGCGACACCGGTCTACGCCGTGCCCACCCTGGCGGGCGCAGCCGCCGGCGCATTCGCGCTGACCAGGCTGGTCCGCGCCGCCGCGCCCGCGTTCCCGGGGCCGCCTGCCTCGCCGGCCGCGACGGCGCAGGACGCCGCCCTGCCGCTCCGCCCGCCCGACCTTCCCGCGCGCCCGGGGTCGACCTTCACCTACCTGCCCAACCCGCAAGCGCCGGGCCCGTCCTCGCGGCCTGACCGCCGGCGGTTCCTGGCCGCCAGCGGGATAGCCGCCGTCGCCGCGGGCGCGAGCGCGATCGCCGGCCGCGAGCTGATCACCCGGCAAGATGTGAGCCGGGCACGGGCCGCCCTACGCTTCCCGGCGCCCGCGGCCGCCGCGCCGCCCCTTCCGCCGGGCAGCAGCCTGGACATCCCCGGGCTCAGCCCGTTCATCACCCCGAACGGCAGCTTCTACCGCGTCGATACCGCGCTGCTGCTGCCCGAGGTGGATCCGGCAACCTGGCAGCTGCGGATCCACGGCATGGTACGGCGCGAGGTGGTCATCAGCTTCGCCGAGCTGCTGCGGCGCCCGCTCGTGGAGGACTACGTGACGCTCACCTGCGTCTCCGACCCGGTGGGCGGGCCGTATGTCGGCAACGCCAAGTGGCTCGGCGCGCGCCTGGCTGACCTGATCCGGCAGGCGCGCCCGCTGGCGGCCGCCGATCAGCTGCTGTGCACCTCGGTGGACGGGTTCACCTCGGGCACCCCGTTGCAGGTGGTGCTCGACGGCAGGGACGCGCTGCTCGCGATCGCGATGAACGGCGCGGCGCTGCCGGTCGCGCACGGCTTCCCGGCTCGGATGGTGGTGCCGGGGCTGTACGGCTACGTGTCCGCGACCAAGTGGGTCACCGACATCGAGGTCACCACGTTCGCCTCGGCCGGCGCCTACTGGGTACAGCGCGGCTGGTCGCAGCGGGCGCCGATCAAGACCGAGTCCCGCATCGACGTGCCCGCCTCCGGCACGTCGCTCGCGCCGGGCCGCACCCGGGTCGCCGGAGTCGCCTGGGCGCAGCACAAGGGCATCGCCGCGGTCGAGGTCCGGGTGGACGCCGGGCCTTGGCACCAGGCGCGGCTGGCCGCCGTCCCCGGCATCGACACCTGGCGGCAGTGGGTGTGGGACTGGGATGCCGCGCCGGGCGGGCACGTGCTTGCGGCCCGCGCCACCGATGCGACCGGCTACACCCAGACGGCCGCGGTGGCCCAGCCGGTGCCGAACGGCGCCAGCGGCTACCCCACGGTCACGGTCACGGTCCGCTGAGCGGCGACGCTGATGCCGCGTTCGCCGAGCCGGCAGCCCGGCCAGGGTCGCTTCCTTATCGCAGCAGGTCACGGAACCGGCGGCCGAACAGGTAGGCGTCGCCGGGCCAGCGGGCGGACACGTAGGTGCGGTCCTGTACGGCGAACGCCGGGGCGTCGTCGGCCGCGGTGCCGCGTCCGCCCAGCGTCACCGGCCCGCGCCGGAACTGGCGGCGGGGGTCGTCCAGGGCGCCCTTGACTTCGTCCTCGACGTAGGCAGGGTAGGTGCGGTAATAGCGGCCCAGCCACCAGGCCGTCACCAGGAACGACGAGCGCTCCATGTACTTCGGCAAGCAGGTGGTCATGCGGTCCGCCAGCACGCTGCGGCCGGTCGCCGGGTCGCGGGCGCGCGCAAGCACGAGCACGCCGTGGCAGATCGCGCCGACCGGCCTGCCCAGGTGCCAGAACCGGCCGACCTGCTGGGCAAGCACCGGCGAGCCGAGATACTGGCGCATCCCCGGGGCATGGCCGCCCGGCAGGATCAGCCCGTCGAAGCCGGCCGGATCCAGGGCCGCCCAGGCCAGGGTCGAGCTGAACTCCGGAGCCTTCGCCAGCTTGTCGTAGGCCTCCCTGGCCGCTGCGGCAGGCCCGAACGGCCTTCGTGACAGGACTCCGGACAGCAGCCGCGGATCGGCGGCCGGGACGGTGCCCGCGCGTTCGGTGGCGAAGACGACGTCGTGCCCGGCCTCGCGCAGGATCTGCCATGGCACCGCGACCTCGGTGACGTCGAAGTCCCGGTCAGGAAGCGGAACGAGCACCTGCATGCCGTCATCATCTCACCGTCCGAACAGGCGGCGTTCGGCCAGGGACCAGGCCGTGCCGACGAGCAGGTAGATCCCCGCCGCCAGCGGGGCGCACGCCGCGATCACCACGGTCAGGTAGGGAAGCACCCGGGCCAGCGTCCCGCCGGGCGCGGCTGCCGCGGCTCGGGCAGCCATCAGCCGGCTCAGGCGGCCGGACAGCCAGCACAGCCCGGCAAGCAGCGCGAGCACGCCGAGGAACACCGCGCTATGCGCGGCCGGCAGGCTCCACGGGACCGCGGTGAGCCAGCGGGCGCCGAGCGGCACGCCGAGGAGGTGGTGAGACAGCAGGGTGTTCGGCCGCCCGCCCACCCGCGGTGACCGGAACAGCAGGTACATGACGGACAGCAGCGGCCACTGCAGCAGTGCCGGGGCGACCCCGGCGAGCATGCTCGTGCCTTCCTGCTGGTACAGCGCGGTGATCTCGCGGCGCAGCCGGTCGGGCTGGCCGCCATACCGCGCGCGCAGGGCCTGAAGCCGGGGCGCCAGCCGGGCCTGGGCTGCCTGGCCGCGGACGGCGCGGATGCTGAGCGGCATCAGGATGATCCGGGCGGCGACGGTGACGGCGATGATGGCGGCGGCTGCGGCAAGGCCGCCGAAGGCGGGTGCGAGGGCAATGGTGATCCAGGCCACCAGGTGATACGCGGCGTCCACCGGGACGCCGAAGATGCTGAGCATTGACGATACGGCCTTCCAGCTCGGAACGGACAACTGCTGGGGCGGCCGCGAGGCCCGGGAAAGGTAAGGCCCGGTAAAGACGGGCAGGCAAAAAGCGGATCAGCAGGGGCCGGCGGCCGCTTGTCGGGTCTGGGCCGCCGAGGGTGCCCTGGGCCTGGGCCGGCCCGCGGCATCGGGATCGCGCTCCGGTACGAACGCCGCCCGCCAGGACTTCTCCCGCAGCGCCGAGGCCCGGCGGATGACGGGGATGGCGGCTGCTGCCCTGGACACGCCTGCCGCGGAGGCGGCCACGGCCAGCACCGCCGCGAGCACGGCAGCGGCCAGGGCGGCCGCGGCCACCGCGGTGAGAGCGGACGGGGAGACCGCGGGCTGGGCGAGGTCGCGCAGCAGCCCGGCCAGCACCGGCAGCAGGCTGCCAGGTCCGGTCATCGGCACCCCTTCAGGATAGCGAACCCAGATCGGCCACCGCGGCGAGCAGCCGGCCCACGTCGGCCTCGTCGTTATAGTGCACCAGGCCGGCCCGCACCGCGCCGCCGGACTCCCGCAACCCGAACGCCCCGGTCAGCTCGCACGCGTAGTTGTCGCCGTCCCACACGTTGACCTTGCGGGCCGCCAGCCGCTCGGCAACCTGGCGCGGCGAATACCCGGCCACGGTGAAGAACGCGGTCGGCGTGCGCCTGGCGGCCTTGCCGTACAGCGTCACGTGGGGCATCGCGGCCAGGCCGTCAAGCAGCCGCGCGAACAGCGAGGCCTCGTACCGTTCCACCGCGGCCATCGACGCCAGCACCCGCTCGCGGCGGTTGCCGGAACCCGGGGCTGCGGCGGTGCCCAGCGCGGCCAGATGCTCGACGGCGGCGGTGACCCCGGCCAGGTCGGCGAACGCCGCGGTGCCCTGCTCGAACCGGCCCGGTACCCGGTCCGGGGCGGGCGCCAGCTTATCCGGGTGCAGCGTCTCCAGGAGCGCCGGGTCGGCGACCACGGCGCCGACATGCGGGCCGGACCACTTGTAGGCGCTGGTGGCGTAGAAGTCGGCGCCCAGCGACCGCACGTCGGTGGCAAGGTGCGGGGTGGCGTGCACGCCATCCACATAGCACAGCGCGCCGACCTGGTGCGCGGCCGCGGCGATGGCCGCCACATCCGGCCTGGTGCCGACGATATTGCTGGCCGCGGTCACCGCCACAAGCCGGGTCCGCGGGCTGGTCAGTTCGGCGTACTGGGCGGCCGGCAGTTCCGCGGTGGACATGTCCACCTCGGCCCAGCGCACGGTGACCCCGCGGCGCGCGGCGGCCTGCGCCCAGGGCCTGATGTTGGCGTCGTGGTCGAGCCTGGACACGATCACCTCATCTCCCGGCTCCCATTGCCGCGCCAGCGCGCCGGCAAGCCGGTAGGTGAGCGTGGTCATGTTCGGCCCGAGGATCACGCCATCGGGGCTGCCGCCGGTCAGATCGGCCACGGCGCGGCGGCACTCGGCCACGATGGCGCCGGCGCGCTCGCTGGCGGGGAACGCGCCGTCGACATTACCGATCCCGGACCGGTAGACATCCGCGATCGCCTCGATGACCGGCGCCGGCGCCTGCGTGCCCGCCGCGCCGTCAAGGTAGGCATAGCCGTCGCGCAGCGCCGGGTAACCCGCCCGCACCCGGCTCACGTCGAACGTCACGGGTCACAGGCTAGCCGCCGGGCCGCGGGAAAATGAGATGACAACGTCCGGAGTGTCCGGTTAGCCTCACCGCTGATGCCCCCTGTCAACCTTTCGCCGGCCTCGCGCGCCCTTGCCAGGGTCCGGCCGGTGCAGCGCACCCGGTTGGCACGGCCAGTGGGGGCGCTGTGGCGGTTGCGCGGCTACCTCAAGCCGTACCGGCTGCAGCTGGTGGTGATGCTCGCCGCCGCGATCGGAGCGGTCCTGGCGGAGATCGCGGTGCCGCTGCTCATCAAGTACGTGATCGACGGGGCGATCGCGCACGGCACCAAGGCGCTGCTGGTCCCGCTCGGCCTGGCCGCGGTCGGGCTGGGCGCCGCCGTGGCGGTGCTGAACCTGACCCGCCGCTGGATCCAGGCCAACGCGGTGGCGCAGATCGAGAAGTCGATCAGGGACGACCTGTACGCGCACCTGCAGCGGCTGGACGTGTGGTTCCACGACAGCTGGCAGTCCGGGCAGCTGCTGTCCCGGGCGACCACCGACCTGTCGTCGATCCGCAGGTTCGCCGGGTTCGGGCTGATCTTCCTGGTCGTCAACGTCGTCACGTTCGTCGCAGTCGTAGCGCTGCTGATCAGGCTGAACTGGTGGATGGGCCTGGTCACTGCTGCAGTGTTCGTGCCGGTGCTGCCGGTGTGCGTCAGGTTCGAGAAGCGGTACACGGTGCTGTCCCGCCGCGTCCAGGACCAGCAGGGCGACCTGGCCACCCAGGTGGAGGAGGCGGCGACGGGCATCCGGGTGCTGAAGGCGCTGGGCCGGGGCAGCATCGCCGCGGCGAGGCAGGCGGCCCAGGCCGACCAGGTGTACCAGACGCAGGTCGCCAAGGCGGCGCTGCTCGGGTCGTTCTGGGCGCTGCTCGACCTGATCCCCAACGCCGTCATCGGAATTGTCATCGTGGCAGGCGCTGTCACGGTCGCCAGGCACGCGCTGACGCTCGGCGGGCTGGTGGCGTTCATCACGCTCGCGCTTGAGCTGGTGTGGCCGGTGGAGGCGCTCGGCTACATCATCGCGTCCGGCCAGGAGGCGGCCACCGCGGCGCAGCGGATCGGTGAGATCTTCGACGCCCGTCCTGCGATCACCGACAATCTGCCAGAACGAGCCGTGCTGCGTGTGCGCGGCCGCAGTGAGGCCCAGACGGTGACGCCGACGAAGGGCCACCTGGAGTTCGACCACGTGGCCTTCTGCTACCCGGACGCGGCCGAGCCGGTGCTGCGCGACGTGGTGCTCGACGTGGCCGCCGGCACCACGGTGGTGCTCACCGGGGCGACCGGCTCGGGCAAGACCACCCTGCTGCAGCTGGTGCCGCGGCTCGCCGAGGTGAGCGCCGGATCGGTCCGGCTGGACGGAACCGACATCCGCGACCTGCCGCTTGCCACGCTGCGCGCCGCCGTCGGCTGCGCGTTCGAAGATGCCATGCTGTTCTCGGCGAGCGTCAGGGAGAACGTCACGTTCGGCGCGCCGGACGCCGACGACCATGCGATCGAGGCGGCGCTGACCGCCGCGCAGGCCCGGTTCGCCTACGAGCTGCCCTGGGGGCTGGATACCAGGATCGGCGAGCAGGGCATGGCGCTGTCCGGGGGCCAGCGGCAGCGGATCGCGCTGGCCAGGGCCATCCTGGCCCGGCCGGACGTGCTGGTGCTCGACGATCCGCTGTCCGCGCTCGACGTGCACACCGAGCAGCGAGTCACCACGGCGCTGCACGAGATCCTGGCCGGGGTGACCGCCTTGGTGGTGGCGCACCGGCCGTCCACGGTAGCGCTGGCCGACACGGTGGCGCTGCTGTCCGGCGGCGTGATCGCGGCCAGCGGCAGCCACCGCGACCTGCTGGCCTCGTCGCCGCAGTACGCGGCGCTCATGGATCCCGCCCGCATCCCCTTCCTGCCGCACTCGAAGGAGATCGCGTGAGCGCGGACACCTGGCGCGGGGTCGCGACCGAGCACGCCGAGGAGGTCAGCGCGGAGCTGGCCGCGCTGCTTCGCGAGCGGAGCAGGCGGCTGCTGGGTGACCTGCTGCGGCCGCACCGGCGCGCGGTCACCGCCACGGGGGCGCTGATCGTGGTGGCGAGCCTGGCGGCGCTGGCCGGCCCGTGGCTGGTCGGCGTCGCCATCGACGCCGGGCTGCCGCCGCTGCTTGGTTCCGGTGACGCGGCGCCGCTGCTGGGCATCGCCGTCGCGTTCGCCTTCGCGGTGGCGGTGCAGGCGGTCACCACCCGGATGTTCGTCACCATGACCGGCCGGGTCGGCCAGCGGGTGGTGCTCGAGCTGCGCCGCCGCCTGTTCGGGCACTTCCTCGCGCTGGACGTGGCCTTCCACGAGGACTACACCTCGGGCCGGGTGATCTCTCGGCAGACCTCCGACATCGAGGCGATCTCCGACCTGTTCGAAGAAGGGCTCGATTCGCTGATCTCGGCTTTCCTGAGCCTGCTGCTGGTCGGCACCGGCATGCTGCTGCTCGACTGGCAGCTCGGCCTGGTCGTGCTGGCCGGGTTCGTGCCGCTGACCTGGCTCACCGCATGGTTCCGCCGCGAGTCGGCTCGCGCCTACCGGCGGACCAGGGAGGCCATCGCGCTGGTCATCGTGGCTTTCGTCGAGACGTTCGGCGGGATACGGGCGGTGCAGGCGTTCCGCAGGGAACCGAGGAACTCGGCCGTCTTCTCCGGCCTCGGCGAGGACTACGCCGACGCGAGCCGACACGCCTCACGGCTGATCGCGGTCTACGGGCCGTCCATCTCCCTGGTCGGCAACGTCATCACCGGCGTGGTGCTGGGCTACGGGGGCCTGCTGGTGATCGACGGCGACATCAAGGTCGGCGTGCTGACCAGCTTCCTGCTCTACCTGCAGCGCTTCTTCGACCCGCTGCAGGACGTGTCCCAGTTCTATAACATCTTCCAGGCAGCGGCCTCCGGCCTGGAGAAGGTGTCCGGCGTGCTCGAGCAGGATCCCGCGGTGCCCGAACCGCGGACGCCGCAGCGGCTTCCTCGCCGGGCGGCGTCATCGGCCGGCCGCCGCGTGCGGTTCGAGTCGGTCAGCTTCGGCTACCGGGACAGCCTGGTGCTGCCGGACCTGGACCTGGATATCCCGGCAGGGCAGATCGTCGCGCTGGTCGGGCAGACCGGGGCCGGCAAGACGACGATCGCCCGGCTGATCGGCAGGTTCTACGACCCGCGCTCGGGCCGGGTCACGCTGGACGGCGCCGACCTGCGGCAACTGCCCGACGACGTGCTCCGCGCCGAGGTCACCGTGATCACCCAGGAGAACTACGTGTTCGGGGGGTCCGGGGAGACCGTGGCGGACAACATCAGGCTCGGCCGTCCCGGCGCGTCCGCCGCCGAGGTCGAGGCCGCGGCGGCGATGATCGGCGCGCACGACTTCATCGCGGCGCTCCCGCAGGGATACCAGACCCCGGTCGGAAAGCGCGGCGGCCGCCTGTCGGCCGGGCAGCGCCAGCTCATCTCGTTCGCGCGGGCGTTCCTGGCCGCCCCGTCCGTGCTGGTCCTTGACGAGGCCACGTCGCTGCTGGACATCCCGACCGAGCAGGCTGTTCAGCGTGCGCTGGGTACCGTGCTGGCCGGCCGGACCGCGGTCATCATCGCGCACCGGCTGTCCACGGTGGCGATCGCCGACCGGGTGCTGGTGCTGGACCGCGGCCGGATCACCGAAGACGGCGCGCCGTCCCATCTACTGGCCGGCGCAGGCGAGTACGCCGCCCTGCACTCGAGCTGGGCCGCCAGCCTGCACTAAGCGGCTGGCCAGCCGCGCTACCCTGGGGGATCATGAGACTGCTGTCGATGCTGAGGCGGTACCGGCCGAGCAGCCAGGCGCTGCGGGAGCACGCGGCCGATTCGGCGCTGGCCGCCAAGCGCGCGGAGCTCCTCGACGCGGCTCGCGAGGCCGAGGGCGCGTTCCGCGCGGCCCAGGATCGCCAGGCCCCGGACGCCGAGCTGCGCCGTCTCGCCGAGGAGTTCGATGCGGCTCTCACCGCCGCGATGCGCGCGGCCTTCGCGGCGGCGCGGATGCAGATCGGGCTGCGCGGCTACGATGACCGGATCTACCGGCGCAAGGCCAGCGCCACGCCGCGCGTGCGCGCGCTCACCGCCGAAGCCGAGCACCTGCTCACGCTGCGGGAAAACTACCGCCTCAACGACATCCCCGCCGTGCAGTTCCAGCCTGCCAGCCTCGGGGCCGCGACCCCGGCGGGATTTCGCACTACGCCGACGGCGCGGTGAACCTTCCGGGCCGCTGCGACGTCTCCACATAGGAGGAGGTAGCCGCGCGGGAACCTCGCGTTTCCTTGTAGCCTGCGGATGTTAGCGTGCACAATGGTCTAGGCCACTGTCGCGCGGCGACGGCAGGGAAGCAGACCAGGCTCGCGGGTCACCGCACCAGGCAACCCGGCCGCAAGCAGTAGTTCATGAGTGTCAGGTAGGTACCAGTGGGAAGCGCCGGATGGCGACACGAAACGATCAGCATGAGCCATATAGCCGTCGCACCGCCTGCGGCACACTAGCATTCGATCAACAGCACGCACGATGAACTCGCCAGGAGGCACGGATATGTGCCCACACACGCCGCGTTGTCCGGAAGCTTCGGCGCCGGACCGCGAAGCGGCGCATACCGTTGTGAGCCACCCGGAGCAGGGCTGGAGCCTGCTCTGCAACGGCGTCGTGATCTTCGAAGACACCGGGGAACTACTGCCCGACGGCGCGGCTATCGCGCCGCACCGGCCCACCGACCTGGTCTTCGACCGCCCGGCCGAGGTACCGCGCGGCGACAGCGGCCACGCTCCCGCGGCCTGAATCACAGCACGGCCGGCAGCCACTCGGCGACGGCGGCGGTGATGGCCGCCGGGTTACCTCTCAGTGCGTGCGCCTCCCCCGGCACCACCACGATCCGGTCCGCGTCGTGCGGGCCGGGGATCCCGAACAGGTCACGGTCCCCGCTCACCACGAGCACGGCCGCCCCGGCGGCCTGCGCCGCGCGCAGTTCGCCGGCCAGCGCGAACAGGAACCGCGCCGCGCCGTTGCCGTCCAGCTCGGCCCGCGCCGCCCCGACGCCGGTCGTGATCTCCACCAGGCTAGGCGTTGAGCATCTTCTTCAGGAACTGGCCGGTATAGCTCTGCTCGGCCGCGGCGACCTGCTCCGGCGAGCCGGAGGCCACGACCAGCCCGCCGCCCGCGCCGCCCTCCGGGCCCAGGTCGATGACCCAGTCGGCGGTCTTGATGACGTCCAGGTTGTGCTCGATCACGATGACCGTGTTGCCGGCGTCGACCAGCCGGGTCAGCACGGCGAGCAGCTTGCGGATGTCCTCGAAGTGCAGGCCGGTCGTCGGCTCGTCCAGCACGTAGAGGGTGCGGCCGGTCGCCCGGCGCTGCAGCTCGGCAGCGAGCTTGACCCGCTGCGCCTCCCCCCCGGACAGGGTGGGCGCGGGCTGGCCGAGGCGGACGTAGCCGAGGCCGACGTCGACCAGGGTCTGCAGGTGCCGGTGGATCGCAGGCACCGGCTCGAAGAACCCGGCCGCCTCCTCGATCGGCATGCCGAGCACCTCGGCGATGGTCTTGCCCTTGTAGTGCACCTGCAGCGTGTCGGTGTTGTACCGGGCCCCGTGGCAGACCTCGCACGGCACGTAGACGTCCGGCAGGAACTGCATCTCGATCTTGATCGTGCCGTCGCCGGCGCAGGCCTCGCACCGGCCGCCCTTGACGTTGAACGAGAACCTGCCCGGCTGGTAGCCGCGGATCTTCGCCTCGGTGGTCGCCGCAAACAGCCTCCTGATGTGGTCGAAGACCCCGGTGTAGGTGGCCGGGTTGGACCGCGGGGTGCGCCCGATCGGTCCCTGGTCGACGTGCACGACCTTGTCCAGCTGCTGGGTGCCGGTGATCCTGACGTGCTTGCCGGGGACGGTCCGCGCGCCGTTCAGCTCCCTGGCCAGCGCCCGGTACAAGACGTCATTGACCAGGGTCGACTTCCCCGAGCCGGACACGCCGGTGACAGCCACCAGGCAGCTGAGCGGGAACGCCACGTCGATGCCGCGCAGGTTGTGCTCGCTGGCGCCCTTGACCGTCACCTCGCGGCCCCGGGCCGGCTTCCTGCGGCAGGCCGGCACCGGGATCGACTGCCGCCCGGACAGGTAGGCGCCGGTCAGCGATTCCGGGCTGGCCAGCAGGTCGGCGACCGTGCCGCAGACCACGATGCTGCCGCCGTGCTCCCCCGCCCGCGGCCCGATGTCGACGACCCAGTCCGCCGCGCGGATCGTGTCCTCGTCGTGCTCGACGACGATCAGCGTGTTGCCCAGGTCGCGCAGCCGCAGCAGCGTCTCCAGCAGCCGGTGGTTGTCCCGCTGGTGCAGCCCGATGGACGGCTCGTCCAGCACGTACAGCACCCCGACCAGCCCCGAGCCGATCTGGGTGGCCAGCCTGATCCGCTGCGCCTCGCCGCCGGCCAGCGTGGCCGACGCCCGGTCCAGGGTCAGGTAGTCGAGCCCGACGTCGAGCAGGAAGCCCATGCGGGCGTTGACTTCCTTGATGATCCGGCCGGCGATCTGCCGGTCGCGGTCGGAAAGCTCCAGGGTGAGCAGCAGCTTGGCCAGCTCGCCGACCGGCAGGGCACAGAGCTCGGCGATGGACTTGCCGTCCACGGTGACCGCCAGCGACACCGGCTTGAGCCGGGCGCCGTGGCACGACGGGCACGGCACCTCGCGCATGTACCCGGCGAACTTCTCCCGGCTGGAGTCCGACTCGGCCTCGGCGTGCCGCCGCTCCACCCACGGGATCACGCCCTCGAAGGTGGTGTAGTAGGACCTCTCCCGGCCGTACCGGTTCCGGTACCGCACGTGCACCTGGAGGTCGTAGCCGTGCAGCAGCGCCTGCCGGGCCCTGGCGGGCAGGTCCGCCCACCGGGTGTCCATGCGGAACCCGACCGCCTCGCCGAGGGCCTCGATGAGCCTGCCGAAGTAGTCGCTGGCCTGGCCGCCGGTCCACGGTGCTATCGCGCCGCCGGCGAGCGACCTGGAATCGTCGGGGACCACCAGCTCGGGATCGACTTCGAGCCGGGTGCCGAGCCCGGTGCAGTCGGGGCACGCACCCCACGGCGAGTTGAACGAGAACGAGCGCGGCTCCAGCTCGTCGAAGGACAGGTCGTCGTACAGGCACGCCAGGTGCTCGGAGTACATGCGCTCGCGGTGCGGGTCGTCCTCGGGCAGGTCGACGAGGTCGAGCAGCACCACGCCGCCGGACAGGCCCAGCGCGGTCTCCACCGAGTCGGTCAGCCTGCGCCGCGCGGTGTCCTTGACGGCGAGGCGGTCCACGATCACCTCGATGTCGTGCTTTTCGTACTTCTTCAGCACGGGCAGCCGACCGGAGGTGGCCTCGTCCAGCCGGACGACGGTGCCGTCCACCCGTGCCCTGGAGTAGCCCTTGACCTGCAGCTCCCTGAGCAGCTCGCCGTACTCCCCCTTGCGGGCGCGCACCACCGGGGCGAGCACAGCGAACCTGGTGCCCTCTTCGAGCTCCAGGACCCTGTCCACGATCTGCTGCGGGGTCTGCCGGGCGATCGGCCTGCCGCAGATGGGACAGTGCGGCTTGCCGATCCTGGCGTACAGCAGCCGCAGGTAGTCGTAGACCTCGGTGATGGTCCCCACCGTTGACCGCGGGTTCCTGCTCGCGGACTTCTGGTCGATGGAGACCGCGGGCGACAGCCCGTCGATGAAGTCGACATCGGGCTTGTCCATCTGGCCGAGGAACTGCCGCGCATAGGCCGACAGCGACTCCACGTACCGGCGCTGTCCCTCGGCGAAGATGGTGTCGAAGGCCAGGCTCGACTTCCCGGAGCCGGACAGCCCGGTGAACACGATCATCGCGTCGCGCGGCAGGTCGAGCGAGACATCCTTCAGGTTGTGCTCGCGGGCGCCGCGAACGACGAGCCGGTCAGCCACTGCGCCTCTTCTCTGCGGGCTGTAGGAAACGGATGGACGGGTCGCCTGGCGATGGTAGCCGGAGGGTCTGACATTTAGGGACCGATAGGAGAGCATCCGATCAGCCGCCGTTATGCCCTGCCCCGTTACCCCACGATAGCGAAGGCGCGGGATGGGGGCCGCGACGGTGAGGTTCGTTCGGTATAGGTTTTAGAGGTGAGCTACACCGGAGACGTGCGAGTCGGCGGCCCGTCCGACACCCGCGAGATCGACGGCCTGACCGTGACGAAGATCGCCGTCGGCCCCATGGACAACAACGCCTACCTGCTGCGCTGCGCCAGCACCGGGCAGGCCATCCTGATCGATGCGGCCAACGAAGCGGACCGGCTGATCGAGCTGATCGCCGATACCCCGGTCGGCATGATCGTGACCACGCACCGGCACTGGGACCACTGGCAGGCGCTTCCCGACGTGCAGCAACACACCGGAGCGCAGGTCGTCGCGCACCCGGCCGACGCCGACGAGCTGCCGGTCCCGGTCGCGCGCCGTGCCGGGCACGGGGACGTGCTGACGTTCGGCGACACCGCGGTGTCGGTCATCCACCTGCGCGGGCACACGCCCGGCAGCATCGCGATCTGCTACGACGCGGGCGGGCGGCTGTCCGGCGAGCCGCACGTGTTCACCGGGGACTCGCTGTTCCCCGGCGGCGTGGGAAAGACAACCACGCCGGAGGCGTTCACCTCGCTGCTGACCGACGTGACCGAGCGGCTGTTCGACAAGCTGCCCGACGCCACCTGGGTGTATCCCGGCCACGGCAGTGACACCACGCTCGGGGCCGAGCGTCCCCACCTCGGCGAGTGGCGCGAGCGCGGCTGGTGAACCGCGTGCCGTCACGCGGGCTCGCGGTGTTTGGGCCGGGGGGCCCGTGGCGGCACGGCGGCCTCCGGGTCTGAGGCGCGGGCGACCCCTGCCCTGAGCCGCCCGAGGACTAGCGCCCACGCCTCTTGCATGAACTGCGCCTGGGCGGGCGTGTCGACGATTTGGTGCACCTCGACGCGCGCGCCGCGGGCCTGCGGGAGGATGCGGAGGTATCCCGTCATCTCCCCGCCCGGGACCGGCACGAGCTCATCATCGAAATCCCACTGCATGACGATCAGTTCAGGGGGGCAGACCAGCTCGTAGGTGCCGCGCACGTTCGTGCCCCACTCCATCGTGGCGGCGAAACGGCCGCCGGAAATCGTGACGGGCACGCCGAGCCAGCGGGAGTAGACACCCGGATCGGTGAAGGCGGCGAAGGTAACCGCCTGGCTGGTTTCCACCTCGGTACTCGCCACCACTACCGGCTTGACCTCGGCATCGGCGGAGGCCCGTTCGGGCGCGTCGTCGGCGTTGACCCACTTGCCGGGGCTGCTCAGCGCGTCATGCAGGCCGCGCAGCGCCTCCTTGCGGGCCCGGTAGCGGCGCGACGTGCCGACCGCCGTCACCACCGCCAGGCCCGCCCCGCGCAGCACCGCCAGGTGCTGCGAGATGGTCGGCTTGGTGACCGGGAAGGCGGCGGCGATCTCGCCCGCGGACAGCTCGCGGTCCCAGATCAGCGCCAGGATCTCGCGCCGCACCGGCGAGGCTAGCGCTGCCAGCACCTTCTGGATGTCCTGCACCTTGCCTCCCGCTGACCCCCACTATACGATTCCCACTAGTTCGGTTTATGGCTAATTTAGCCTGCGCCGAACAATCGGGGTGTGCGGCCGAAGCCGCATCGCGAGGGAGGATCGAGATCATGGATATCTGGCCGACGGTGCACGCCGAACGCAGAGCCCTGGCGGGCGACCTGCGCGCCCTGGCGGATGAGCAGTGGGCCACGGCCTCGCTGTGCCCGGGATGGAGCGTGCGTGACGTGCTCGCCCACATGACCTCGACCGCCTCGCTGACACCGCCCGCGTTCTTCGCCAGGCTGGCGGCCCGCGGGTTCAGCTTCGGCAAGCTGCAGGAAGACGGCATCGCGGCGCACTGCGGTGCTACCCCCGCCGACACGCTGGCAGGCTTCGAGGCCGTGCTGACCTCGGTCAAGCATCCGCCAGGGCCGACTCAGAGCTGGCTCGGCGAGACGATCGTTCATGGTGAGGACATCCGCAGGCCGCTCGGCATCAAGCACGGCTACCCCGCCGAGGCGCTGATCCAGATCGCGGACTTCTACAAGCGCTCCAACCTGCTGATCGGCAGCAAACGCCGGATCGCCGACCTGGCGCTGCGCGCGACCGACACCGACTGGTCGCACGGCACCGGGCCCGAGGTGCGCGGGCCCATGCTGTCGCTGGTCATGGCCATGACCGGGCGCAAGGAGGCGGCCGAGGACCTCACCGGCGACGGCGTGACAGCGCTGCGGTCCCGGATCACCGATAACAAGGTCAGCGGACGGCGGTAGCGGATCTCGGTCACCCCGCCCAGCGACCTGAGCAGGTTGCTGGCACCGTCTGGCGCGAACCCGGCACGCTCATAGAAGCGGCGGGCCCGGGCGTTGCCCTCGAGCACCCACAGCGTGATGCACGGGTACCCCGCGGCGGCGGCGCTGGCGATCACCCGGTCCATCAGCGCCCGCCCTGTCCCCGTTGACCACCATGCCGGACGCACGTACAGCGCGTAGAGCTCGGCCACGCGGCCGTCCTTGCCGGCCGCGGTCAGGGGATGCGGCCACCGCGCGCCCAGCACATCGGTCTCCGGGCCGAACGACGCGTAGCCGACAACGCGGGCCTGGCCGGCTGCCTGCTCCCGGTGAACCGCGACGAGCATCTGCTGCCACGGCCTGGTCCGGAACGTCTGCCGTACCCGCGCGCCGCCGTCGGGCGCGGTGACCTGGTCGATGATGCCGCGCGCGATCAGGCCGCCGTAGGCGGCGAACCAGCTTTCCCGCTGCACGGCCGCGACGTGCGCCGCGTCCGCCGCCGACGCGGACCGGATCACCACCATCGCGACACGCTAGCCACTGCGCAGCGCCAGGAAGAAGTCCACCTGATCCTCCAGCGACGACAGGTCGCGCCCGGTCAGCTCCTCGATCCGCCTGATCCGGTAACGCACGGTGTTCACGTGCACGTACATCCGCACAGCGCAGGCGTTCCATGAGCCAGAGCAGGCGAGGAACTCGCGCAGCGTCGGCAGCAGCTCGGCCCGGTGCCGCCGGTCGTAGGCAGCCAGCGGGCCGAGCAGGCGGTCACGGAACGAGCGCAGCACGCTGCCGGGGACGGTAGCCAGCAACAGCTCGCTGGAGGCCACCTCATCGCTGGTCAGCACCGAGACGGCGCCGGGCGCGGTCCTGGCACGGAGCGCGGCGAGCCGGCGCGCGCTGTCCGCCTCGTGCAGCGCGCCGGGCAGCGCTGCCACGCCGACGGCGGGCGCGCTGACGCCGGCGGTGAGCCTGATCCGGCACCGGTCGGCGGCCAGCAGCGGGTCCGCGTCGCGCAGCCGGGCGGCCAGCATATCCGCCGCGGGGGCGGCGGCACCGTCCCCCTGCTGCGGCAGCGGGACCAGCGCGACGAGCCGCTCGCCTAGGGCGGCGACCAGCGCGCCGCCCCGGTGCGGCAGCACCAGTTCCTCGGCCAGGTCGCTGCGCCACCGCCCGGCGTTCGGGCCGGCCACCTGGTCGGCCGCCAAGCCCAGCGCGGCCACCAGGTAACTGCCATCGGGCGCCAGCCCGGCCGCCCGCATCAGCGAGGCGATCTCGGCGGCGGCCGCCTCGCCTGCCTCGGACTCCAGCGTGGCCACGATCGCCTCGGCGAGCTTGCGGTCC
Organism: Streptosporangiaceae bacterium; assembly: GCA_019246795.1. GTDB lineage: Bacteria > Actinomycetota > Actinomycetes > Streptosporangiales > Streptosporangiaceae > Palsa-504. The sequence goes on from JAFAPY010000207.1 coordinate 21,215, forward strand.
CCTGCCCGGCCGGCGTCGAGCCGGGCCCGTTCCAGCGCCACGTCGGCGGCCAGCTCGGCGACCGATTCCCGCGCCTCGTGCGGCCAGTCCTGCTCCTGACCGGTGCAGGCAAGGAACCAGCTGGTGATCCGCGGCTCGCCGCCGACGCCGAACAGCGAGAACGTCTCGTCCCGACCGGCTAGCAGCGTGGCTGGCAGCCAGTCCGCCTTCAGGTACTCCCGTGCCAGCCGGAGCGCCAGCGGGCTGGGCAGCGACGGCCCGGTGCCGCCCACCACCCGGCCCGTCCCGGTCAGCAGCCAGCACTCGGCGCCGATCTCGCCGCCTATCAGCCGGAACATGGCATCCAGGCCGGCTCCCTCGGCCACCGCGGACAGCAGCAGCCTGCGCCGGCCCAGCACCCTGGTCATGGCCGTCGCCCTGTCCCCGTTCAGCCGCCGCGCCACCTCCTCGGTCACCGCGCCGAACGACGTCTCGGCCGGGACCGCGAGCAAGGTGATGCCGTGCCGGGCGCAGGCCTGGATCACCTCGGGAGGCACCTCGCCCAGGGCCTCCCCGGCGCCGAGCGCCGCGGCTCCGGCCAGGGCCAGCGAGCGAGCGAACCGGTCGGCGTCGCCCGGCTCGCGGCACCACATCATGCCGGTCAGCACCAGGTCCCCCGGGGTCAGGTAACGGCTGGGATCGGGCAGGTCGGTGGTGTACACGTGCCGGATGACCCGGTCCAGCCCGGCGGCGTCCGTCAGCAGCCGCAGGCCCAGGCCGGGCACCTCCAGCAGGTCCCGCACTCGCAACGGAATCACCCCCTGCACGAGGCACGATAAACTCCCATTGTTTAGCGAAAGCTACAAAACGGCTGCAGCAAGGCCACCGATGCTTGATTCGATAGGCGGCTACCGGCTGCGCCGGACCGCCTGGTTGGATGTTCAGCATGACGGTGCTAGCCCGGGGGGACGACCCCCCCAGACCCCCCCGCGAGGGCATAGCCGGGGGAGACGACCCCCCCAGACCCCCCCGCGAGGGCATAGCCCGGGGGGACCACCCCCCCAGACCCCCCCGCGAGGGAACCGGCGTGCGGCGCGGCGCGGTGGAGGACTTCAACGCGGCAGCGGCTCGGGACGCCGAGCGTGACGTGCTCGCCTGCTGCGCGTCGCCGCAGTTCGCCAAGGCGATGGTGGCCGGCCGCCCGTACCGGGAGGCCGCCGAGCTGCAGGCCGCGATCGGCACCGCGTTCGCCGCCCTGAGCTGGGACGATGTCGCTGAGGCCATCCGCGCCCATCCACGGATCGGGGAACGCCCGCCGGCCGGCGGCCGTGCTGCGGCCGAGCAGTCGGGCGCCGCGCACGCCAGCGACCAGGTGCGGCGGGACCTGGCGGCGGGGAACCTCGCCTATGAGGAGCGGTTCGGCCATGTGTTCCTCATCTGCGCCACCGGCCTGTCCGGCCAGGACATGCTGGACCAGCTGCAGGCCAGGCTGGGGAATGACGTTCAGGCCGAACGGGCGGTGGTGCGCCGGGAGCTGCTGAAGATCACCAGGCTCCGGATGAAGAAGCTGCTAGGCCTGTGACGCTGTCCACGCACGTGCTCGACGCGACGACCGGTCGGCCCGCCGAGGGCGTACCGGTCGTGGTGGAACGGCGCGAGGCTGACCTGTGGGCGCAGCTCGGCAGGGGGATCACCGGCCCGGACGGTCGGCTGGACGGCAGGCAGGGCGACTGGCTGCCCGCCGGTGAGCCGGGGCCCGGGGTCTACCGGATCACGTTCGGCAGCGGCGGTTACTTCGCCGAGCGGGGCGTCGCGGCGTTCTACCCGGAGATCGCCGTCTGCTTCGAGGTGAGCTCCCCGGGCGAGCATTATCACGTGCCGCTGCTGCTCAGCCCGTTCGCCTATTCGACCTACCGGGGGAGCTGATCGATGGCCGTCGTGCTCGGCGCCAACCAGTACGGGAAGGCGGAAATCCGGCTGCTGCACGTGGTGCGGGACAGCGCCGGCCACCGCATCGCGGACCTGAACGTGAGCGTGACGCTGTCCGGCGAGCTGGCCGCGACCTACCTGTCCGGTGACAACTCGGCGGTGCTCACCACCGACGCGCAGAAGAACACGGTGTTCGCGTTCGCCAAGGAGCACGGCGTCGGCGAGATAGAGGATTTCGCGCTCCTGCTCGCCAGGCACTTCGTCGGCTCGCTGGAGGCGGTTTCCTTCGCCAGGGTGACCGTGGAGCAGTACCCGTGGGAACGGCTCGGCCACCATACGTTCGCCAGGTCGGGCCGCGAGGTGCGGACGGCGACGGTCAGCTCGACCGGCGCCGATTGCTGGGTGGTGTCCGGGGTGCGCGGCCTGACCCTGCTCAACTCGACCGGGTCGGAGTTCCGCGGTTTCGCCAGGGACCGGTACACCACGCTGACCGAGACCTCCGACCGGATCCTGGCTACCGCGGTAGAAGCCCGGTGGCGGCACGCCAGCCCGGCGTCCGCCAGCGGCGGGTGGGCGGAGTCCTACTCCGCCGCCAGGGACCTGCTGGTCCGGGCGTTCGCGGAGACGTACAGCCATTCCCTGCAGCAGACGCTGTTCGCCATGGGCGAGCGCGTGCTGCGCCACCGCCCCGAAATCGCCGAGATCCGGCTGTCGCTGCCGAACAAGCATCACTTCGAGGTCGACATGTCGCCGTTCGGGCTGGACAACCCGGGCGAGGTCTTCTACGCCGCCGACCGGCCCTTCGGGCTCATCGAGGGCACGGTCAGCAGGGATGACGCGCCTGAGCCTGGGAAAGCATGGTAAGGCCATGGAGTTCCTGCAGCCCACGACGCTGGCCGAGGCCATCGAGGCCAAGGCCGCCCATCCCGGTGCAGTTCCGATTGCGGGCGGCACCGACGTGATGGTCGAGATCAACTTCGACATGCGCCGGCCCGGCGCGCTGCTCGACCTGACGCGGGTTCCCGAGCTGACCTGCTGGGAGCAGGCGAGCGGGGACGGGGTGGTGCGCCTGGGCGCGGGGGTGACCTATGCCAGGCTGATCGCCGAACTCGGCGGCCTGCTGCCCGGCCTTGCCATGGCCGCGCGGACCGTCGGCTCCCCGCAGATCCGCAACCGCGGCACCATCGGCGGCAACCTCGGTGCCGCCTCGCCGGCTGGCGACTGCCATCCTGTGCTGCTGGCCGCCGGCGCGGCCGTGCAGGCCGCGTCCGTCCGCGGTACCCGGCTGATCCCGGTCGCGGAGTTCTTCCTGGCTCCCAAGCGCAACGCCCTGCACTCCGACGAGCTGATCACCTCAGTGCTCGTGCCCCGGGCGCGCGGGCCGCAGCAGTTCGCCAAGATCGGCACGAGGAACGCGATGGTGATCGCCGTCTGCGCCTTCGCCCTCGAGCTGCGCCCCGCAAGGGTGGGCTCGGGGGATGAAGGCAGTGTCGGCACCGGCATCGGGTCCGCAGGCCCGACCCCGCTGCGCGCCCCGGCCGCCGAGGAGTTCCTGGCAGGCGTGCTGGCCGACGCCGGGCTGTGGGAGTCAGCAGGCCCGCTGCCCGACCCTGTCCTGCGGCGGTTCGCCGAGCTGGCGGCGGCGGCCGCGCGGCCCATCGACGACGTGCGCGGCACCGCGGCCTACCGCCGCCACGCCCTGGCGGTGCTGGCCCGGCGCACGCTGGCCTGGGCCTGGGATTCCTACCGGGCGGGAAGAGGAGCGTCACGATGCGGGTGACGATGACGGTCAACGGCGAGACCATGACCGCGGACAACGTCTGGGAAGGCGAGAGCCTGCTGTTCGTGCTCCGCGAGCGGCTCGCGCTCCCCGGCTCGAAGAACGCGTGCGAGCAAGGCGAATGCGGCTCGTGCACGGTGCTGCTCGACGACGTGCCGGTCTGTGCCTGCCTGGTCGCGGCGGGCCAGGCGGCGGGCCGCCAGGTGCTCACCGTCGAGGGCCTGCGAGCCCTGGCAGGACAGGAACAGCTGCACCCGGTGCAGCAGGCGTTCATCGACGCCGGCGCGGTGCAGTGCGGCTTTTGCACCCCGGGCCTGATCGTGCAGGCTTACCACCTGCTGCGGCACTCCCGCGGGGTGCCCGCGGACCCGGACATCCGGGAGGCGCTGGCCGGCAACCTGTGCCGCTGCACCGGCTATGAGAAGATCCTTGACGCGGTGCGGCTCGCGGCAGGGCGGCCCGGGGACGCCGTATGAGCAGCAACGAGATGGTCGTGATCGAGAATTGCGCGATCGCGACGATGGATGGCCCGCGGCACGACGACAGCGGCACCGAATACCGCAGCGGGCACGTCGTGGTCGCGGGCGGGGCGATCACCGCGGTGGGCGAGGGCCCGGCCGATGAGGGCGCGGCCGACGGTGCGCGCCGGGTCGACGGCACCGGCTGCCTGGCCACCCCGGGCCTGGTCAATACCCACCATCACCTCTACCAGTGGCTGACCCAGGGCATGGCCCAGCAATCCGCCCTGTTCGACTGGCTTTCCGAGCTGTACCCGGTCTGGGCGCGCATCGATGCGGAACAGCTGCACGCCGCTGCCACCGCCGGGCTGAGCTGGCTGGCGCTGTCCGGGTGCACGGCGAGCACCGACCACCACTACATCTTCCCCAGGGCAAGCAGCGGCATGTTCGAGGCGGAGATCGCCGCGGCGGCCGCCGTAGGCCTGCGGTTCCACCCGTGCCGGGGATCGATGGACCTGGGCCGCTCCGGCGGCGGGCTGCCGCCGGACGAGATCGTCGAGAACACCGACGCCGCCCTCGCCGCCACCGCTGACGCGGTGCACCGGTTCCACGACCCCTCCCCGGGCGCCATGGTGCGGGTAGCGGCGGCGCCGTGCTCCCCGTTCTCCGCCACCGCCAGGCTGATGCGGGAGACGGCGGAACTGGCCCGCGCGCTCGGCGTCAGGATGCACACCCATCTCGCCGAGACCCGCGAGGAAGACGCGTACTGCCGGCAGACGCTGGGCCGCACGCCCGCCGAGTACGCCGAGGACCTCGGCTGGCTCGGCGAGGAGGTCTGGCTGGCGCACTGCGTGCACCTCGACGAGCCCGGGGTCAAGCGCCTTGCCGCCACCGGGACGTCGGTGGCGCACTGCCCGAGCTCCAACGCGCGGCTGGGCTCCGGCACCGCCCCGGTGGCCACGATGCTGCGCGCGGGCATCGCGGTCGGCCTGGGCGTCGACGGGCCGGCGTCCGCCGAGGGCGCGACGCTGGCCGGCGAGCTGCGCCAGGCGCTGCTCGCCGCCCGGGCCAAAGACGAGAGCAGCCCCGCCGCGCTGACCGCGCGGCAGGCGCTGTGGCTCGGCACCCGCGGCGGCGCGCGCTGCCTGGGCCGCGCGGGCGAGATCGGCGCGCTGCGCCCGGGCCTGCTCGCCGACATCGCGCTGTGGCGGCTGGACACGCTGGCCCACGACGCGGCGGCTCACGGCCCGGACGGAGGCAGGCTCGGAGCCGACCCCGTGGCCGCGCTGGTCTTCGGACCGCCGGCGCCGCTGGACCTGCTCCTCGTCGGCGGCACGCCGGTGGTCGAGCGCGGCGAGTTGCGCACCGCCGACGCGACCTCGGCGGTGCGTGCGGTCAGGGCGGCACGGAGCCAGCTGGAGGCGCGCCTATGACCGAGACCGCTGCGCCGGGCATCACCGCCCGCACCAGGGCGGCCGGACTGGTCGGGGACAGCCCGGCGCGTCCGGACGGCCGGCAGAAGGTGACCGGCGAGTTCGCCTACTCCTCAGACCTGTGGCTGGACGGCATGCTGTGGGGGGGCACCGTGCGCAGCCCGCACCCGCGGGCCAGGATCACCGCCCTGGACGTCACCGGGGCGCTGGCGACGGGCGGTGTGGCCGCCGTGCTCACCCACGAGGACGTGCCGGGCCGCAAGACCTACGGGCTGGAGCACGCCGACCAGCCGGTGCTCGCCTGCGGCCAGGTCCGGTACGCCGGGGAGCCGGTCGCGCTGGTGGCCGCGGACCACCCGGAGACGGCCCGCCGCGCTGCCGACCGGATCAGCGTCGGTTACCAGGTGCTGCCCCCGCTGACCGACGCGCGGGCGGCGCTGGCACCGGGCGCGCCGGCCCTGCACGACGGCGGCAACCTGGTCCGCCATGTCCGGATCCGCAAGGGCGACCCGGACGCGCGCGCGGACGTGGTGGTGCGCGGCGAGTACCAGGTCGGCATGCAGGACCAGGCCTTCCTCGGCCCGGAGTCGGGCCTGGCGGTGCCCGCCGAGGACGGCGGCGTCGACCTGTTCGTGGCGACCCAGTGGCTGCACGTGGACCGCGGCCAGGTGGCGGCGAGCCTGGGCCTGCCCGAGGAGCTGGTGCGGATCACTCTGTCCGGCGTCGGCGGGGCGTTCGGCGCACGGGAAGACCTGTCCATGCAGATCCACGCCTGCATGCTGGCGCTGCGCACCGGCAGGCCGGTCAAGATGGTGTACTCGCGGCCGGAGTCGTTCTACGGCCACGTGCACCGGCACCCAGCCTGGCTGCGCTACGAGCACGGCAGCACCGACGACGGCAGGCTGGTCTACGTCAAGGCCGAGACCGTGCTGGACGGCGGCGCGTACGCGTCGAGCTCCCCCGCGGTGGCGGCCAACGCCGCGACACTGGGCATCGGCCCGTACCAGGTGCCGAACGTGGCGATGGACTGCTACGCCGTCTACACCAACAACCCGCCGTGCGGGGCGATGCGCGGGTTCGGCGCGGTCCAGGCCTGCTTCGCCTACGAATCCCAGATGGACAAGCTCGCCGCCGCGACGGGCCTGGACCCGGTGGAGTTGCGGATCAGGAACGCGATGGGCGAGGGGTCGGTGATGCCCACCGGGCAGGTGGTGGACTCGGCCGCGCCGGTCGCCGAGATCCTGCGCCTGGTGAGGAACCGGCCGCTGCCCGCTGCCTCGGGCGACCGCGACCTGCGGATGCTGCCCGGAGGCGTGTCGAACGCCACGCACGGCGAGGGGGTGGTACGCGGCGTCGGATACGCGGTCGGGATCAAGAACATCGGCTATTCCGAGGGCTTCGACGACTACTCCACCGCCCGGGTGCGGCTGGAGCTGGTGCCCTCCCCCGGCGGCGAGCCGACCGCGCAGGTGCACACCGCGGCGGCCGAGGTCGGGCAGGGCCTGGTCACGGTCCTGGAGCAGATCACCCGGACCGAACTCGGCGTGGACCGGGTGGTGATCCTGCCCGCGGACACCTCGATCGGCAGCGCGGGGTCCTCGTCGGCGTCCAGGCAGACCTACATGACCGGCGGTGCGGTGCGAGCCGCGTGCCAGCAGATACGCGAGCAGCTGGACCGGCGCGGCCGCGAGCGCCGCTCTGCTCTCAACCCCCACAGCCGCCCCGATGCGGCATCCGGGCTCGCCGACCTGCTCGACGAGCCTGTGGAGGCGACGGTGACCTGGCGGCACCGGGCCACGCACCCGCTGGACCCGCTGACCGGCCAGGGCCAGGCGCACGTACAGTACGCGTTCGCCGCGCACCGCGCCGTCGTGGACGTGGATACCCAGCTTGGCCTGGTCA
>JAFAPY010000210.1 GCA_019246795.1 Streptosporangiaceae bacterium
CGTAACCGTGAAACGGAGCGGGCAGGTCAATTTATGGCGGCGGTTTTCTAAGCTAAAGCGATTGCCACTTGCGCACTGGGCCGACCCAGTGTGAACTGTCCCAACAAGAAGTGCTGACGTGTCGTCGCCGTCAGGGATGGGCCCGCAGTTCCCGTGGGCCGTAAGCCCTCCGGCACGGCGCGGGGAGGGATTCGAGGAGGACGTCAGTGAGCGCGACCGCGGGCCAGGCCCAGGACGCACACGGTCAGGCCGAGCGGCTCGGCATCAAGCCGGGCCAGGTGGTGCAGGAAATCGGCGACGACGATGATTCCGACGACGACCTGCGCCACGCGATCACCCGGCTGGACGGTGTGGAGCTGGTCGACGAGGACTACGACGACGTGGTGGACGTTGTCCTGCTGTGGTGGCGGGACGGCGACGGCGACCTCGTCGACGCGCTGGTCGACGCGCTGACGCCGCTGGCCGATGGGGGATACATCTGGCTGCTCACGCCGAAGGCGGGCCGTCCTGGCCACGTGGAGCCCAGCGACATCGGCGAGGCGGCGCCGACCGCGGGGCTGTCGCAGACCTCCAGCGTGAGCGCCGCCCGCGACTGGTCGGGCACCCGGCTTGTCGCTCCCAAGGCGCGCCGTTAAGCGGCCGCGCGGCGGCCTGGCCCCACACGCACGCTCCCGGCTCTTTGCTGCCGAACGAGCGGTGGCTCACCGCCTGCGTCAAGATGGCAGACTTAACACGGTGACGGGCACGTGCCCGCGCGTTCCCCGGTGAGGCGAAAGGGCCACGCATGGCGGTGGAGGTGGGCGAGCAGGCGCCCGATTTCGAGCTGAAGGACCAGCATGGCACGCCGGTGCGGCTGTCCAGCTTCCGCGGCAGGAAGAACGTCGTGCTGGTGTTCTACCCGCTGGCGTTCAGCAGCGTGTGCAGCGGCGAGCTGTGCGCCATCCGCGATGAGTTCCCCGAGATCAACCGGGACGACGTGGAGCTGCTAACCGTATCGGTGGACTCGACGCACGCCCACCGTGCCTGGGCCGACGCCGAGCATTTCGGCTTCGGGATGCTGTCGGATTTCTGGCCACACGGGGAGGTGGCCAAGCTGTACGGGGTGTTCAGCCCCGAGCGCGGTGTCTCGACCCGGGGCACGTTCATCATCGACAAGGACGGCGTGGTGCGGTGGAAGGTGGTCCACCCGATCCGGCAGGCGCGCGACCTGGGCGAGTACTCCAAGGCGCTCGCCGCCCTGGGTTAGCGGGAGGCTGGGCCACGGTGCCGTGTTATCGCTGCGGCGTGCGGCAGACAGACCCGGAGCGGGGCAAGAGCCCGTGGCGGCGCGGGGTGCTGCGCGACCAGCTGGTGCTCATCTGCCCCGGCTGCCAGGCCTCGGGCGAGGTGACCGCGGAGCTGGATCACTGTGCCACGTGCGCGAGCACCCACCTGATCAGCCGGCTCGGCCAGGTGGAGTGCCTGGACTGCGGCGTGGTCCGCGAGCCCGTCGTTGCCTGCACCGGGCACCGTCAGCAGGATGACTCGCTCGCCGAGGAGGTTGCCCGCGCGCTTGACCGGGTGCTTGGCTCTGCGGGGGGGTCTGGGGCCGCCGCCGCAGGCGGCAAAGGCAGCGGGGTCGTCCCCCCGGGCTAGCACCGCCGGTGAGCGCCGTCGGTGAGTTGAGTACCCCGGCCGAGCGCGTCTCACAGGTCCATCGGGCTCCCGGAGGCGCGCCGGCCCTGGCCGCTGGACCGGGGCTGCTCGGTGCCGGGGTTCTCGACGTCCGGCGCCCCCGCCACCGGCGCCATGTCTCCCTCGGGAACGGGCGCGTCCCGGGTCGGCGCCACGCTGCGGCCGCCGCCGACATGCTGGCCGCCGACCACCAGCCCGCGCAGTTCCTCACTGCGGTGGTTCTTGTGCGCCGGGTGTGTGGGCGCGTACCAGCACACCAAGATGAGCAGTGCGGCCAGCGATACCATGGCGACGCCCATGATGGCCCAGGTGCCAGCCGTCGTTCCTGACATGCCGACCTCCTCACGCAGCAGTTCCTCCCCTACCCAGGCTCGGCGGTGTAATCGGGCCCGGTCAAGTCGGCTGGACTCACCGCGTCCGGGCGGCGCTGCGGCAAGCCAGCCCCCGGAGCCGAGACCCCGCTCGGACCCATGCACCGCGCCAAGCCGCCGAGGGCGTCATGCAGCGGCCGCAAGAACGCCGGTTTTCCCGGCGCTGTCACCTCCGTGCAAAGGCTCGGTTGCCGCTGCTGGGTTCGCCGACGCCCGTGCGTGCCAGGGGGGACGACCCCGCTGACCGCCTCCGGGACTCAGCTCCGCCGGAGGCCCGCGGCAGCCCCCCGGGACCCAGGCAGTAGACGGCGTAGGCGCGCCGCAGCACCGGCAGCGCCACGTTGCGCACCGGGGTGCCGCCGGGCGTGACCCCGCATTCCTGCCCGGCATGGGCGTGCCCGTGGACGGCCAATTCCGCGGCGGCGCTGTCGGCGGCCTCGGCCAGGAAGTAGCTGCCGAGGAACGGGTAGATCTCCGGGGGCTCGCCGGCCAGCGTGTCCGCCACCGGGGAGTAATGGGTGAGCGCGACGCGGAAATCGGCGTCGAGGTCGCGCAGCGCCGTGCCCATGGCGTCAGCCAGCCGTCGCGAGTGCCGCACGAACGCCTTCATCTCGGGCTCGCCGAACTCCGACCCGCAACGGCCCGGGAAGCCGCCGCCGAACCCCTTGGTGCCGGCGACGCCGAGCCGCCCGCCGGGAAGGCCGAGCACTATCCCGGAACCCTCGAGCACCGTGATCCCGGCCGCCTGCAGCATCCGGGTTATCGCATCCTGGCTGTCGCACTGGTAATCGTGGTTGCCGAGCACCGCGACCACGGGTACCCCGATGTCGCGGAACTCGGCCGCCACGATCTCGGTCTCATCCGTGGTGCCATGCTGAGTCAGGTCGCCGGCCAGCAGCAAGACGTCGGCGTGATCGGCGATCCCGGCAAGGTGCGGCCGGATGGTGCCGGTCACGTCGGGACCCAGGTGCACGTCCGAGACCGCGGCGACGCGGATCATGCGCCTGCCTCCTGGGTACGCGGCGGCTGCACCTCGATCACCGATACCTCGTTGCGGATCAGCAGTCCCGGCGCCGCCTGGCGTGCCACGTCCTCGATGAGCTGGCACCTGCGCTCGCCGGCCGCCTCGCCGCGCAGGTAGACCACTCCCTGCTCCACCGTGACGCAGATGCCGAGCTCGTGGGTGCGCGGGTCCTCGGCCAGCGCCCGCTCGATCCTCCCGGCCAGGTAATCCGGGCTGGCCGGACCGCCGGCGGTCCCGGCCGCGCCGATCACGCCGAGCCCTTCCAGCAGCACCAGGAACGCGCGGGCGAACGGCAACCCCGCCGTCTCCTGCCGCACCAGGTCCCAGTCGACCTGCTCACGCATCGGCCGCACGAACGACAGCGGGACGGTGAAGTCGGCGTAGTGCTCGCTGAGCGAACGCAGCCACGACAGCACCAGGTCCGTCGCGCTGAGCACCGGCATCCGGCACGCCGCCACCTCAAGCTCCTCCGCGCGGCCCAGCAGCTCGCCGGTCACCGGCTCGCCGCCCAAGCGGTAGATGAGGTCGACCATGTGCTCTCCGTCGAAGGCCTTGAGCAGCCATCCCTCCGGCGGCCGCTGCGCGGTCATGCCGCCGGCCGCGAACGCCTGCGCGGCCGCGTCGGCATCCTTCTCCCGGATGGCGAAGTCCACGTCGTGGACCGAGGGCGCCCCACCGCGCGCGTATGCGGCGCAGCCGCCGGCCAGCGCGAACGGTATCCCGGCCCGGTGCAGCACGTCGGCCGCCTTCTTCATCGTCTCCAGCAGGGCGGCCTGCGGCGCCGCATCACTCATGGCCGTGGCCTACCCACGCCGCCCCAGCTAAACGTCGGCTCGGCCGACGGCGGCGCTGTTTGCCCCCGTAGGCTACGGGTAGCGACAGGCGATACCGCCAGGGACGACCCGACGCCGCTGGCTTCCCGCGGCGCATCGCAGGAGGTGAACCATGGCGAGGACAACGCGCCGGATCACGTCGCCCGCGTCGGCGGCGCTGCTGCCTGCCGGCTCAGACGACTGCGGCCCGCTCACCGCCCAGGTCGGCGTGGTGTCGGCCGGCGCCGTGGCGTCGGCGACGAGCCAGCGGTCGGTTCTGCCTGACGTCTCAGCCCCGGCACCGAACTGATCCCAGGCCGCGCCATGCCAGGAAAGCCGGAGCTGATCGTCACCGAGCTGCTGCGCAGGTACGGGCGGCGGTACGCCGACGAGGCCGGCATCAAGCTCGCCGACCGTCCCAGCCCGCTGTACCAGCTGCTGGTGCTGGCCACGCTGCTGAGCGCTCGGATATCGGCTGACATCGCGGTCGCTGCTGCCCAGGAGCTGTTCAAGGCGGGCTGCCGCAGCCCGAAGGCCATGGCCGAGGCGAGCTGGCAAGACCGGGTGGACGCACTCGGCCGCGGTCACTATCGGCGTTACGACGAGCGCACCGCGACCATGCTCGGCGACGGGGCCGCCCTGCTGGCCGACAGGTGGCACGGCGACCTACGCCGGCTGCGCGACGAGGCAGGCGGCGGCGTCCAGCACATGACCAAGCTGCTCACCGAGTTCCCGGGAATCGGACCCACCGGGGCAAGCATCTTCCTGCGCGAGGCGCAGGACGTGTGGCCGTCGGTTGCCCCGTACGTGGACGCGGCGATGCTCAGCGGAGCCCGCCGGGTCGGCCTGCCTACCGGCCGCGATGACCTCAGCGAGCTGCTGTCCGGATGCGGCGAGCCGGGCCGGCTGGCCGCCGCCCTGGTCCGCGTATCGCTGAGCCAGCGCGCCGCCGGCGAAGTCACCGCGGCCGTGGGGGATTAGGGGGACAGGCGTGAACCTCGGCCGCGTGCGCTCCGCCCAGGCCGCATGTCGCGACCTCGCCCAGGTGGCGGGAAATCTCGCGCAAGCGGCAAGCCAGGCGGCGTGGGCAGCTGCCGGGCAGGCCGGCCAGGCGGCGGGCGAGGCCGTCAGGGCCGCCGGCGAGCGGGCGGCCGATGCGGCGCAGACGCTCGCCGACGCCGGGCCGGGTCGGGACCGGCGGCACGTGTGGTCACACCGCGGGCATGCCGCGATCGAGGTGCGCGGGCTGGAATGCCCGCCGGGCGGCGGGGCGGACCAGGACAAGCGCCGCCGGATGGCCAGCGCGGTGCGCCAGACGGTTTCCGGGCTGCGCGGCGTGCGCTGGGCCGAGGTCAACGCGGTGACCTCGCAGCTGCTCGTCGGGTTCGACGAGCGCCGCATCAGCTCGGAGGAACTGGTACGGACCGTCCAGGAGGTGGAGGAGGCGCACGGAGCCGCCGCGGACACCTTCTCCTGGTCCATGCCGGTGCATCCGTCCGATGACGCGCCGCTGACCGTGACCTGGACGGCGCTAGCGGGGGACCTGGTGGGCGTCGGCGTCGGCGTCGGCGCCAGGATCGCGGCGCCCGTGGCCCGGGTGGTGCCCACCCATGCCGCCATCCGCCTGCCGCTGGCGATCATTGACGGCTACCCGCGCCTGCGGGGGCTGCTGGAGAAGCAGATCGGGCCGATCGCCACCGATCTGGTGCTCGGCATCGGCAACGCGGCGATCTACGGGGTCACCGAGGGCCCGGACAAGCCCGCCGTGGATGCGGTGTACCGGCTGCTGGTCATCAGCGAGCTGCGCGCCAGGCGTGCGGCCTGGGCCGAACACGGCGCGGAGCTGACCGACATGGCGGCCTCGTGCGCCGCGGCGGCACCCAGCCACGAGGGCCGGCCGGCCCCGTTCCCGGCCGGCCCGATCGAGAGCTACACCGACCGGGTCGCCGCGGGCTCGCTCGCCGCCGCGGCAGCGGTGCTCGTCGCGACCCGCGACCTGAGCCGCGGCGCCGAAGCCCTCAACGCCAGCGTGCCGAAGGCGGCCAAGCTCGGACGGGAGGGGTTCGCCGCCGTCCTCGGCCGTGACCTGGCCCGCGGCGGCGTGGTGCCGATGGACCGGTCGTCGTTCCGCCGACTGGACCGGATCTCGGTGGTGGTCATCGAGTCGGAGGTGCTCACGTCCGATCGGCCCCGGGTGCTTTCAGCCACGGCCGCGGATCCGGAGTCGGCCCATGACGGTGTCTGGCGTGCCGCCAGCCGCGTGCTGGCCGAGCTGCGCTCAGGCGACCTGCGCGGGCCCGGCCCCTGGCGGGCCGGCGGCCACCAGCTGGCCCGCGTGCCCGGGGACCAGCCCGCCGCTGGACCTGCGGCTGCCCCGGACGGCCCGGACGGCATGCGGCTGCGCGTGCTGGCCGATCAGGAGGAGGAGGAGGAGGAGCTCGGCGAGGTGGTCGTGGGCTGCGAGCTTGACCCGCTCGCCGAGGCGGTGCTCGCCGCCGCGCGGGCAGGCGCGGGCGGCTCGTCCCTGCTGGGGAGCGGCGCCGCGGGCGACCGCATCCGGCTGCTGCTCACGTCGCATGCCAGCCTGGATGACCTGGTGGCACGGGCCGACGAGGTCATGGCCGGGGACGTCGCCGCGAAGGTCCGTGCCCTGCAGGCCGAGGGCGAAGGCGTGCTGCTGGTGGCGGCGCGCAACGGCGCGGCGCTGCACGCCGCCGACGTGGCCGTCGGCTGCATCCGCGCCAGCGGCTGCGCGGACGTGTGCTGGGCCGCCGACCTCATCTGCCCCACCCTCGCCGACGTGTGGCGGCTGCTGACCGCCATCGGCGCGGCCCGCTCAGTCAGCGAGCGTTCGGTGATCCTCGCCGCGGGCGGCGCGACCTTGGGCCTGCTGCTGGCCGCGGTGGGCCGCACCGGCCGGGGAAGCGGGGGGCAAGGGCAGCACGGCGCGCCGGCGCCGCCGGTCAGCCCGGTGCAGGCGGCGTCGCTGGCCAGCCTGGCCCAGGGCGCCTACAGCGCGCGCCGGCTCAGCCTCGTGACACCGCCGGTCGCGGTGCCCCGGGTGGCCTGGCACGCGATGACGGCCGAGGAGGTGCTGAGCAGGCTGGCCAGGGCACGGGCGGAGGACACCGGCGCGGCGCAGGCGGAGAGGGCCCCAGGCGGCGGGGGACCGGAACAGCTCCTGCGGCAGCTGCGCGGCCAGGTTCCCGAGCCGGTGGCCCGCGGGCTCGGCCTTGGCGCCGACCTCGTCGGCGCGGTCGCCGCCGAGCTGAAGGACCCGCTCACCCCGGTGCTGCTGCTCGGCTCGGCGGCGTCCGCCCTGCTGGGCTCCGCCGTGGACGCGGCCCTGGTCGGCGGCGTGATGATCGGCAACGCGGTGGTGGGCGGCGCGCAGCGGATGCGCACCGAGCGCGCGCTGCAGGCTCTGCTGGTACGCGAGCAGCAGTCCGCCCGCAGGGTCCGCGACGCGGGCGGCGCCGTCCCGGAGGACCCCGAGCGCGCGGAGGCTGATCTGGTACCGGCCAGCGAGCTGCGGCCCGGTGACCTCATCGCGCTGCGGGGCAACGACGTGGTCCCCGCCGACGCGCGGCTGCTCGCCGCGGACGCGCTGGAGGTTGACGAGTCCACCTTGACCGGCGAATCGCTGCCGGTCGGCAAGGCCCCGGCCCCGGCCGTCGGCGCGCCGCTCGCCGAGCGGACTTCCATGGTCTATGAGGGCACGACGGTCGTCTCCGGCAGCGCCGTGGCCGTGGTAGTGGCCACCGGAGACGCGACAGAGGCGGGCAGGGCGGGGACTGCCCTCAGCGGCGTCGGCACCCCGGCTCCGGCCGCCGGGGTGTCGGCGCACCTTTCCGAGCTGACCTCAAAGGCGCTGCCGGTCACCGGCGCGGGCGGCTTCGCGGTCACCGCCCTCGGCATGCTGCGGGGCGTGCCGCTGCGCCAGGCGCTGGAAGCCGGGGTCGCCGTCGCGGTCGCCGCCGTACCGGAAGGGCTGCCGCTGGTGGCCACGGTTGCCCAGCTCGCCGCCGCCAGGCGGCTGTCCCGACGCGGCGTGCTGGTCCGGTCGCCGCGCACGCTGGAGGCCCTGGGCCGGGTGGACGTCGTCTGCTTCGACAAGACGGGCACTCTTACCGAGGGGCGGCTGCAGCTTGCAGCAACCGCCATCGTCAGCGACGATGTAGAACCGGACAGCGAGCAGGGCCAGCACCTGCTCCGGGCGGCGGCGCGGGCATGCCCGCCGCCGACCGGCGGGCATGTCGCCCACGCCACCGACAAGGCCATCCTGGACTCGGCCGCGGACCTGAGCGACAGCTGGGAACTGGTCGAGGAGACGCCGTTCCAGTCCGCCCGCGGCTTTTCCGCCTCGCTGGGCCGCTGCGCCGACGGCCTGCTGCTTGCCGTCAAGGGCGCCCCGGAGGTGGTGCTCGGCGCCTGCACCAGCGTCGCCGGCGCCCCCGGGGGGCCTGGCGGCCAGGACCCCGCGCCGCTCACCGAGGAGCGCCGCCAGGCGGCCAGGGCCACGATCGACCGGCTGGCCGCCGACGGGCTGCGCGTGCTCGCGGTCGCGCAACGGGAGGTCCGCGAACCCCCTGGGCACGGCGCCGAGCCCGCGGACCTGGCTCAGGACCTGACCCTGCTCGGTTTCGTGGCCATCGCCGACGTGATGCGGGCGGACGCGGCCACGGTGCTCAAGGAACTGTCCGAAGCCGGCGTGCGGACCGTGATGATCACCGGCGACCATCCGGCCACCGCGAGCGCGATCGCCCGCGGTGCCGGCATGCCGGGCGCGGACGACGTGGTGACCGGCGCCGAGCTTGACCGGCTGCCCGAGCGGGAACGCCGCGAGCGCGTCAACGGCTGCTCGGTTTTCGCCAGGGTGTCGCCGGAACAAAAGGTGCGTATCGTTACCGACCTGCGGCGCGCCGGGCGCGTGGTGGCCATGGTCGGCGACGGCAGCAACGACGCGGCGGCGATCCGGCTGGCCGACGTCGGCATCGGAGTGCGAGCCAAGGGGTCGACGGCGGCGCGTACCGCCTCGGACCTGGTGCTCGTCGAAGGCGACATCGCCAGGATCAGGGACGCGCTGCACGAGGGCAGGGCGCTGTGGCGCAGCGTGCGGGACGCGGTATCGATCCTGGTCGGCGGCAACGCCGGCGAGATCGCCTTCATGGTGATCGGCACCGCGCTCGGCGGCAGGTCACCGCTCAACACCCGGCAGCTGCTCCTGGTGAACATGCTCACCGACATGTTCCCCGCGCTCGCGGTGGCCGGCACCAGGTCCTCAGCAGGCAACGGCACCGAACCCGTGGGCAGCCTGCTTGAGGGGCCGCTAGCCAGGCAGATCATGCTCCGCGGCGGTGCCACCGCCCTCGGCGGTACCCTGGCGTGGGGCGGCGGCCGGCTGACCGGCCGGCCGGCCCGCGCGGCGACGATGGGGCTGGCCGCAGTGGTCACCACGCAGCTCGCGCAGACCCTGATCACCGGGGCGCGCAGCCCCGCCGTGATCGTGACGTGCGTCGGATCGGCGGCCGCGCTGGTCGGCGTGGTGAACACGCCAGGGGTGAGCCAGTTCTTCGGCTGCACCCCGCTCGGCCCGGCGGCCTGGGTCATCGTCGTGGCGAGCGCCGCGACCGCCACCGCTGCCGGCCTGGCCGCCCCCCGGGTGATCCCCGCGCTGGCCAGCAGCGCCGGGGGAGGTTCCGCCCGCCCGGCCCCGCGACAGGGGGAGTTTCCGCAGGCGGAGGGAGGGAACTGATGAGCCTGCCCGCCTCCCAGCAGCGCGCGCTCGACGAGATGGAGCAGACGCTGCAGGCAAGCGAACCCCGCTTGGCGTCCATGTTCGCCATATTCGCGCGGCTGGCCGCCGGCGACGGCCCGGTCGCCGCCGAGCCGCTGGCCTCCCGCAGCCGCTGGTGGCTGCCACGCGGCACCACCGGCTACGCTTTTGTGCTGGTCCCGGTGATATTCGTCATGATCATCGCCGGGGTGCTGCTCGGCCGCGGCGGCCACAGCGTGGGCAGCTGCGCGGCGGGGTATTCAGGAGTAAGCGGGACGTCCCGGGTGTACGGCCAGGGATGCGCGACAGTCGGAGGGCATGGTGGGAATCGAGCAGCTCGGGCTCGAGGCGGCTGAACTGCTGAGCTTGGGCAACGGCGGCGAGGCCAGGTCGCTGAACAAGCTCGCCGAGCTCGCCGCGTGGCAGGTGCCTGCCTGCTCCGGGGCGAACGCCACCGTGTGGCGGGACGGCGAACTGGTCGCTCTCGCCGCGACCCATCCGGACCTGGCCGAACTCGCCGAGCTGCAGCTCGCCTCCTCGTCTGGCCCGCTGATCGCCGCCGCCGAGACCGGCATGCCGGTGAACTGCCCGGACACGCTCGACGAAGACCGCTGGCCCGGATACGCGGCCGCCGCGCTGCGCCGCGGCGTCCGCTGCTCGGTGCACCTGGTACGCGACCTGCCGCGCGGTGCCCTGGTGCTCTCGCTGTTCGCGGTGCGGCCGCGCGCGCTTGACCCGCAGTCCAACCCGGTGGCGGACATGCTGGCCGCCTTCGGCGGCGCGGTCCTCGCCAACGCCACCGCCTACGACCAGGCCCAGCGCACGGCGAGCCAGCTCAAGGACGCCGTGGTCGCCCGTTCGGTCGTCGACCAGGCCAAGGGCGTGCTGATGCACGCGCTCGGCTGCGACGCCGACGACGCGCTGGCGCGGCTGCGCGCGGAATCACAGCGCCGGCACGTCAAGGTCACCGAGGTGGCCGCCGAGGTGATCGCCGCCTACAACGGGGGCAATCCCGCCGAGTAACTCGTCCTGCCCCGGGTAGTCCACGACGCAGCCGAGCGTCGCGCGGAAAGGACCATGGTGCCAGTGACCCGGTACGGCTACTTCCTGTCCTCGGAGGAATACGCTCCAGCCGACCTGGTCCGGCAGGCCAGGCTGGCGGAGCAGGCAGGCTTCGACGCGCTGTGGATCTCCGACCACTTCCACCCGTGGCTCGATGAGCAGGGCCAGTCGGGTTTCGTCTGGGCGGTCATCGGCGCGATCTCCCAGGCGGTGTCGCTGCCGGTCACCACGGCGGTGACCTGCCCGACCATCAGGATGCACCCGGTGCTGGTGGCCCAGGCCGCCGCGACCGCCGGGGTGCTCACCCAGGGCCGTTTCACCCTGGGCGTGGGCAGCGGGGAGGCGCTCAACGAGCACGTCGTGGGCGCCAGGTGGCCCAGCGCCGACGAAAGGCTGGAGATGCTCGAGGAGGCCGTCGGCCTGATCAGGAAGCTGTTCACCGGCAAGCAGGTCAACCACCGCGGGCAGTACTTCGCCGCGGAGACCGCGCGGCTGTACTCGATGCCCGCCGAGCCGCCGCCGATCTACATGTCTGGCTTCGGCAGCCAGTCGGTGCAGCTCGCCGCGCGGATCGCCGACGGGTACATGAGCGTGATGCCCGAAGCGGACATGGTGCGGCTGTACCGCGAATCCGGCGGCGGCGACCGGCCCGTCCAGGGCGGCCTGAAGGTGTGCTGGGACTCCGACGCCGACCGGGCCCGCAAGACCATGCACCGGCTGTGGCCGAACGAGGAGATCCCCGGGGAGGCCGCCCAGCTGCTGCCGCTGCCCCGGAACTTCGAGCAGCTGGCCCAGCTTGTCACCGAGGACATGGTGTCAGCGCCGTGCGGCCCCGACGCGCACGTCCACCTGGCTGCCATCCGCCAGTTCACCGATGCCGGCTTCGACGAGGTGTACATCGGCCAGGTGGGCGGGGCGCCGGAGGCATTCTTCGACTTCTACGCCACCCAGGTGCTGCCGCGCGCCCGGGAGAACTGAGGGTGGACACCGACAAGCTCGCGCGGGCGCTCGCCGGCACGGTCGACGGCGAGGTCAGGTTCGACGCGGGGACCCGCGGCGCCTACGCGCACGACGGGTCCAACTACCGCCAGCCGCCGCTGGGCGTGGTGGTGCCGCGCACCGCGGACGCCGCGGTAGCGGCGGTCCGCGTGTGCGCCGAGTTCGGCGCCCCGGTGCTGTCCCGCGGCGGCGGCACCAGCCTGGCCGGACAGTGCTGCAACACGGCGGTGGTGATCGACTGGACCAAGTACTGCCATCACGTGATCTCGGTCGACCCGGGCGCCAGGACCGCTGTCGTGCAGCCCGGCGCCGCCCTGGACAAGGTCAACGACGCGGTCCGCAGGTACGGGCTGATGGTCGGGCCGAGGCCGTCCACGCACGTGAGCTGCACTATCGGCGGCATGATCGGTAACAACTCCTGTGGTTCCACCGCCCAGGCCTACGGGAAGATGGCCGACTCGGTGCGCCGCCTGGAAATCCTCACCTACGACGGCCTGCGCACCTGGACCGGGCTGACCAGCGACGCGGAGTACGCCCATATCCAGGGCGCGGGCGGCCGCAAGGCCGACCTGTACCGCAGGATGCGCGCCATCCGCGACACCTACATGGGCCTGATCAGGACCCGCTACCCGGATATCCCGCGGCGGGTGTCCGGCTACAACCTGGACTACCTGCTGCCGGAAAAGCAGTTCCACGTAGCCAGGGCGCTGGTCGGCAGCGAGTCCACCCTGGTCACGGTGCTGGCCGCGGACATCGCGCTGGTCGAGATCCCCACGCACCGGTCGCTGGTCGTGCTCGGCTACCCCGACATCACGCTGGCGGCCGACGCCGTCCCCCTGGTCACCTCGCACAGCCCGCTGGCGTGCGAGGGCCTCGACGACGTGCTGATCTCCCTGGAACGCGAAGAGCACCTGGCCGGCGACGCGCTGGACAAGCTGCCCGCGGGGTCGGGCTGGCTGATGGTGCAGTTCGGCGGGGACACCCAGAACGAGGCGAAGAACCGGGCGCAGGCCCTCATCGACGCGGCGCTGTCCGACGGCGATCATCCCAAGCCGCACGTCGCCTACATCGAAGATCCCGCCGTGGAGGACAATCTCAACCAGGTCCGCGAGCTGGGCCTTGGCGCCACCGCCTACCCGCCGGGCAAGCACGAGACCCATGAGGGGTGGGAGGACGCCGCGGTGCCGCCGGAACGCCTCGGCGACTACCTGCGAGAGTTCCGCACGCTGCTGACCAGGCACGGCTACCACGGCGCGTCGCTGTACGGGCACTTCGGCCAGGGCTGCGTGCATACCCGCATCCCGTTCGAGCTGCGCACCAGCGCCGGCGTCGCCAACTACCGGTCCTTCGCGACCGACGCGGCCGACCTGGTGGTCTCCTTCGGCGGGTCGCTGTCGGGGGAGCACGGCGACGGCCAGTCCCGTGGCGAGCTGCTGCCGAAGATGTTCGGGCCCGAGCTCGTCCGCGCGTTCGGCGAGATGAAGGACGCCTTCGACCCGGACAACCGGATGAACCCCGGCAAGGTGGTCCGCCCCTACCGGCTGGACGAGAACCTGGCGCTGCGCGGATGGTTCCCCAGGGAGCCGCAGACGTTCTTCGACTACCCGCAGGACGGCGGCAGGTTCAGCGCCGCGGCATCGCGCTGCGTCGGCGTCGGCAAGTGCCGCGGCGACGAGGGCGGCGTGATGTGCCCGAGCTACCGGGTCACCAGGGAGGAGGAGCACTCCACCCGGGGCCGGGCCAGGCTGCTGATGGAGATGGTCCGCGGCGAGGTGGTCGCCGACGGGTGGGGATCGGCCGAGGTCCGCGACGCGCTGGACCTGTGCCTGGCGTGCAAGGGCTGCCGCAAGGAATGCCCGGTGGGCGTGGACATGGCCACCTACAAGGCCGAGTTCCTCGCGCACCACTATGCGGGCCGGGTCAGGCCCGCCGCCCACTACTCGATGGGCTGGCTGCCGGCGATCGCACCCGCGGTGACCACCGTGCCCGGCGTGCCGTCAATGGTGAACGTGGCCGGCCGTACCCCGGGAATTTCATATCTTGCCAAACGAGCAGGGGGAATCGACCCCCGGCGAGACCTGCCCCGGTTCGCGGGGCAGCGGTTCACCACGTGGTACCTCCGCCACGGCCCGGGCAGCCTGCCGCAGCCGCGGGCGCCCCGCGGTGTCCGCCGCGGCACGGGCAAACCGCGTGTCGTGCTGTGGCCGGACACGTTCAGTAACTACTTCCATCCCGAGATACCGAAGGCGGCGCTGGCCGTGCTGCAGCGGGCGGGCTTCGCGGTCCAGGTGCCGACACGGCCGCTGTGCTGCGGGCTGACCTGGATCTCCACCGGCCAGCTCGGCGTGGCCCGCCGGGTGCTGCGCCGTACCGTCAAGGCGCTGCTGCCCGACCTGAGGGCGGGCGTCCCGGTGGTGGTGCTGGAGCCGAGCTGCGCAGCGGTGTTCCGCGCCGACGCGGCGGAGCTGCTGGGCAGCGACAACGCCCGGCTGCTCGGCGACCGGACCAAGACACTGGCCGAGCTGCTCACCGAGGTCGGCTGGCAGCCCGAAGGGCTGCTGCAGGCGCTCGGCCGCGAAGGCGACGCCGGGGTGCGCGCGCACGCTATCGCGCAGGTGCACTGCCACCAGCACGCGATCATGGGCTTCGATCCCGACGCGGAGCTGCTGCGCCGCTGCGGCGTGGACCTCGAGGTGCTGGACGCCGGCTGCTGCGGCCTGGCCGGGAACTTCGGCTTCGAGCGCGGGCACTACGATGTGTCGGTCGCCTGCGCCGAGCGGGGGCTGTGGCCGGCGGCTCGCGCGGCGGACCCGCGGACCGTGGTGCTGGCCGACGGCTTTTCCTGCCGCACCCAGCTGGCGGCGGGCCGCACCGGACGCCAGGGATGGCACCTGGCGCAACTGCTTGACCAGATCACGTCAGGCTCATCGCCCTAGCGATGCCAGGAGGAAAGATCCGTCATGACGCTCACCTTGTCCGTCATCATCGCGTGGCTCGTCATCGGGCTGGTGATCGGCGGGCTCGCGCGGCTGGTGGTACCCGGCCGCCAGCACATCGGGCTGCTGCTGACCATGCTCATCGGCATCGTGGCCGCGCTGATCGGGGGCATCATCACCACCGCCATCCTCGGCGCCGGGCACTCGGTGATCTCGTTCATCGTCGCGCTCGTCGCGGCCGCGCTGCTCGTCAGCGCGTTCACCACCCGCGGTTACCGGCGCTACCGCGGTTCCCGCGGCCGTCGCTGGCTGCGCTGGTAGCCGGAACTGGCAGGCCCGCCGGGCAACGGCGCCCGGCGGCCCTCCTTGTGCCACTAGGCTGCAGGCATGTCGCACGAGACCTGGCCGAACGGCTTCGCCGACCTGGCGGACCTGGCGAGGCGGTGCCAGGCTCTCCACCATGCCTCGGCGTTGCCAGGCGCGGATCACAAGACCCTGCTTGCCGCGGCCTTCGCCGAACTCGACGCCGCGGTGGAGGCGCTGACCAAGCTGGCGATGCGCGACGAGGACGGCACCGGCGACGCGGAAGCCACGGCGGGCAGGCCGGACGGGCTCAGCGCCGAGCGGACCCTGCTCCGGGCCGTGTTCCAGCACGCACCGGCGCCGCTGTTCCTGCTCGAGCAGGACGGCACGATCCGGCGCGCGAACGCACGCGCCGGCGAGCTGATCGGCACGCCGCCCGGGTATGCGACCGGCAAGCCGCTGACCGCGTTCGTCGACCTGCCATCGCGTGCCGCGGTGGCCAGCCATCTGGCCGCCGCCGCGCGCACGGGTGAGTCCAGGCAGGTGGAGTGCACGCTGCTCGGCCCCGCCGACCCGGCCCGGATCGCCCTCGCTGTCGGCGTCGTCACGCTGCGCGATGACACCAGGCTGCTCGTCGCCGCCGCCGCGCCGGGTCACGGGGCCAGCGCGCAGCCGCCCCCGCCCGGGCCCCCGGCCCGTGTGGACGCGGTGCAGGCCATGACGCGCAGGATGGACACGGTGACGGCGGTCACCAGGCTGCTGCTGGACAACAGCACGTTCAGCGAGGCGGTCACGCTGCAGCGCTGCGCCAGGTTGCTGGCCGGCGCCGTCGGCAGCTGGGCGATCGTCGACATGGACCGGGCGGGCCGACTGCGCCGGCAGTTCGTGGTCGGCCCGCACGACGACCCGGCGGCGGAACTGACCAGGACGGTGCGCGCCGTCGACCCGCAGCCGGGCACGGTGGCGGCCCAGGTGCATTCCGCGGGCAAGGCAGTGCTGCTGGCGTACGCGGAGGATCCGGGGATCCTCGGCGCCGCCGCGGACGGGACGCCGCTGTCGCTGCTGCTCGGCGTGACGTCGCTGCTCAGCGTCCCGATTTCCGATGAGGGCACGGGCTATGGCGTGCTGACGCTGGCCCGCGTGGCCGGGGAGGGGCCCTTCCAGATCGCCGACCTGGCGCTGGCCGAGGAACTGGGCCAGCACCTCGGCGTCGCGATCCGGGTCGACCGGATGTTCCGGCACCGTTCGTCGGTGGCCGAGGCGCTGGCGGGAAGCCTCCTCCCGGCCCGGCTGCCGGACGTGCCCTGGCTCGACCTGTCCGCGGCGTACCTGCCGGCCAGCGAGGGAATGGAGGTCAGCGGCGATTTCTACGACGTGTTCCCGGTCACCGGCGGCTGGGCGATCACCATCGGCGATGTCTGCGGCAAGGGGCAGGAGGCCGCCGCGATGACCGCAGCGGCACGGCACGCGATCCGGGTTCTGGCGCACTCGAATCCGGATCCGGCCGACGTGCTGGCCAAGGCAAACGAGATCATGCTGGCCGGTGACTACGAGGACCGCTTCGTCACCGCGAAGCTCGCCTACTTGCGCGCAGCAGACGGCGGAACCGTGCGGGTGACGCTGGCCAGCTCGGGCCATCCCGGACCCGCCGTGGTCCGGCCGGACGGGCGGGTCGACCTGCTGTCCGGCGGCGGCTTCCCGCTCGGCCTGTTCCCCGACGCGGAACCGGACACCGAGGTCCTGGAGCTTGCCGAGGGAGACCTGATCTTGTTCTACTCCGACGGAGTCACCGACGCGCGCAGCGCGGACATGCGCTACTTCGAGGAACGGCTGGCAGACGAGCTGGCCGGGCTGGCAGACAGCAGCGCCGCCGAGACCGCCCGGATGGTCCAGGGCCTCGTCACCGGCTTTTCCTCCGGCGAGCTACGCGACGACATGACGATCCTGGTCGCCAAGGTAAGGGCGCAGGCCTGACCCTCCGGAGCTCAGTGCTTGCCGGAGCGCGCGCGTCGGGCAGGCCGCCGCGCGGCCGCGCGGCCGTTCATTCCTCGTAGACGTCCTCGATGACCTCGGTGTCGCGGGGCAGCACCTCGCGCTGCGCCTCCGGGTTGCTGGGGGCATCCGGGTCATCAAGCACGCCGGGGGCGGGCAGCCCGGCCCGCACCCGGGTGTTGGCTGGGTTCCGGTTCACCGTGGTCGGGTAGATGACCTCTTCCACACCGCGGCCACGCCGTCGGGTCTGCCGGACGGACAGCCGCCGGCCGACCCACTGATAGCCGCGGCGCGGCAGCGCCAGGCCGAGCAGGCCGATGAGCATGATCACCCAGCCGGCGGTGTGCAGGTCGAAGACGGAGGTGTTCGCCCTTACGGCGAACGCCAGGATCGCTCCAACGCCGATCAGCGCCAGTCCCACGCCGGTCTTCATAATTGACCCCTCCGCTGCATCATCATACCGCGGCCGGCGAATCGCAGGGCTCGGCCGGATCGAGCAGGCGGTTTCTCAGGTGCGCCAGCGCCCGCGCGAGCAGCCTGGAGACGTGCATCTGGGAAATGCCCAGCCGCTCGCCGATCTCGGTCTGGGTGAGGTTGCCGTAAAAGCGCATGACCAGGATCCGCTGCTCGCGTTCCGGCAGCTCGTCCCAGTGGGCGTTGACGGCTTCCATGTCGATCGTGTGCGAGACGCCCGGGTCGTCGTCGCCGAGAATGTCCGCGAGCAGGGCCGGGTCGTCACGGTCCGACAGCGGCGCGTCAAGCGAGTACGTGCTGAACACCAGGTCCGCCTGGCGGGCCTCCAGCATGTCGTCCTGGCTGACGCCCAGCCGCTCGGCAAGCTCGTCCTCCGCGGGCGCCCGGCCGAGCTGCTGGGTCAGCTCCTCGTTGGCCTTGCGCAGTTCCAGCAGCAGCTCCTGGGCGGACCGGCGCACGTGGATCTGCCACCGCTTGTCACGGAAGTGGCGCTTGATCTCGCCGCTGACGCAGGGCTGGGCGTAGGCGGACAGGCTGTCGCCAACCTCCGGGTCGTAGTTGTTGATGGCCTTGAGCAGGCCGACGTACCCGACCTGCATGAGGTCCTCGGTGGGCTCCGGGCTGCCCCGGTACTGCCGCACGCAGGAGCGGACCAGCTTGGCGTAGCGCTCGACGAGGATCTCGCACGCAGCCGCGCGCAGCTCGCTGTCCCGCGGCAGCGCGCGCACCTTGGCCAGCAGCTCGTTATCTGACAGCTCCTTGAGCTGCGCCCGCGACCACGGCACCGCGTCGTCCCCGGTGCCGGATCCGGTGATGCCCGACGAGGGCTCCGCGGCGAGCGTTCGGCTCGCGCGGGCCCTGTGGGTTGCCTGCGTCAACGTGGCCTCTCCTTCGACCCCCCGCAATGAACGGACACCTGCGGTGTGCCCGGCCGGTGTGCGATAAACATAGGCGGATGTGATCTTGGTCACGACTATCCCGGCGCTCGCACAGCCTTGGTCACATACACCCCGACAGTAGCGCTGGACGCGAGGGTCGGGCGGAGAAATTTGCGGTACCGCAAAGGTGTAGCCCGCCGGCGCGGGGGAAGCGAAGTGGCTGCTGGAAGCGCTGTTCAAAGAGGGCATGCCGCCAGCGGCGGGCGGCGCGGCCGCAGGATCAGCTCAGACCCTCACGAGGACGTAAACGATGACCGAAACCGGGAGCTCCGGCAACTGGCGGATGATGGGCGCCTGCCTGTCAGCGGACCCCGATCTTTTCTTCCCCATTTCGGCCGCAGGCCCGGCGCTGCGGCAGACCGAGCAGGCCAAGGCGATCTGTTCTGGGTGTAGGGTGCGTCAGGAATGCCTGCAGTTCGCGCTGTCGCACGACCAGCTGTACGGCATCTGGGGCGGCACCACCCCCGACGACCGCCAGCGGTACCGGCGCCGCCAGCGCCGCCGGGCCGCGGCAGCCGCCGCGGCGGCCGCAACCGCGGCCCCCGCGCGGCCGGCGCCACCGCGAAAGCGCGCCGTCACCGTCTAGCGGCCGGTGCGGCCACGCGGCCATCCCGCAAGCCCTCTGAAATGCCGCCGCGACGACAGGCCAAGGAGGTCACGTGAGCCAGACCGTTGCCATTACCGGCGCGAGCGCGGGCATCGGCCGCGCGACGGCGCGGTTGTTCGCCGCGCGCGGCGCGCGGGTGGGGCTGATCGCGAGGGGCAAGGCGGGGCTGGACGGGGCCGCGCGGGACGTGCAGCAGGCCGGAGGCACCCCGCTGGCCGTCCCCGCGGACGTGTCCGACTTCGCCGAGGTCGACGCCGCCGCCCGCCAGATCGAAGATGCCCTCGGCCCGATCGACGTATGGGTCAACGTGGCGTTCACGTCGGTGTTCGCCCCGTTCGCTGAGATCACCCCGGAGGAGTTCCGGCGCGTCACCGAGGTAAGCTACCTCGGCTTCGTGCACGGGACCATGGCCGCGCTGGCCCGGATGCGGCCGCGGGACCGCGGCGTCATCGTCCAGGTCGGCTCGGCGCTCGGCGAGCGGAGCATCCCGCTGCAGTCGGCCTACTGCGGGGCCAAGCACGCCATCAACGGGTTCACCTCCTCGCTGCGCTGCGAGCTGCTGCACGACAAGTCCGGCGTGCACGTCACCGTGGTGCAGATGCCCGCGGTCAACACGCCGCAGTTCTCCTGGGTGCGGTCCCGGCTGCCCAGGCATCCGCAGCCGGTGCCGCCGATTTACCAGCCGGAGGTGGCGGCCAGGGCCGTGGTCTACGCCGCCGACCACCCGCGCCGCAGGCAGTACCTGGCCGGGGGATCCACCGCGGCGACGGTGCTGGCCAACCGGGTCGTGCCGGCGCTGCTTGACAGGTACCTGGCCAAGACCGGCTACTCCTCTCAGCAGACCAGCGGCACCGAGCATCCCGGCAGGCCCAACAACCTGTGGCACCCCGTGGATCAGCCGCAGGGCAGCGACCACGGCGCGCACGGGGCTTTCGACGAGAAGTCGCACCCGCGCAGCGCGCAGCTGGGCCTGGCGCACCATCCGGTCGCGGCCACGGCGGCCGGCGCGACAGCGGCGGCCGCCGTGGCCGTCGGCGCCGCGCGCGCCATCAGGGCCCAGAAAGGCAGGAAGTCATGAAAGCTGTGGTGTACCAGGGGCCGCACAAGGTCGCGGTGCACGACGTGCCCGATCCGCGGATCGGCTTCGACTTCGCTAAGCGGACCGGCGGATACACCAAGATCACCGTGCACCCGGCCGCGTGATGGCACTGCCTTTTCCGGATGGGCCTTCCCCGGACGGCCGGCTCCGGCTGACCGTGTTCGGCACTGGCTACCTGGGTACCGCACACGCGGCGTGCATGGCCGACGCCGGGTTCCACGTGCTCGGCGTGGACGCCGACCCGGCCAGGGTCAAGGAGCTGAGCGCCGGGGAGCCGGGGATATACGAGGCGGGCCTCGCGGTCCTGCTGCGGCGCGGGCTTGCGTCCGGGCGGCTGGCCTTCACCACGTCTTACCGGCGCGCCGCGGCGTTCGGCGACGTGCACTTCATCTGCGTCGGGACGCCGCAGCGCGCCGACGGCTCGGCCGCGGCCGAGCTGTCCCAGGTGGAAGCCTGCCTGGACACGCTGGCGCCGCTGCTGGACAAGCCGTGCCTGATCGTGGGCAAGTCCACCGTCCCGGTCGGCACGGCGGCCCGGCTCGCCCGTCGCGGACTGCCCGGCGGCGCCGAACTCGCCTGGAACCCGGAGTTCCTCCGCGAGGGGCACGCGGTGGCGGACACGCTGCGCCCGGACCGGATCGTGGCCGGAGTCGCCTCGGCCCGCGCGGAGGCGGTGCTGCGCCGCGTCTACTGGCGCCAGCTCATCGACGGCGTACCGTTCGTGGTGACCGATCTGGCCACCGCCGAGCTGGTCAAGCTGGCCGCCAACTCGTTCTTGGCGGCCAAGATCTCCTTCGTCAACGCCATGGCTGAGATCTGCGAGATCGTCGGCGCGGACTCCGCCATGCTGGCCCAGGCCCTCGGCTACGACCCGCGGATCGGCGGCTCCGCGCTGCGTCCCGGGCTCGGTTTCGGCGGCGGCTGCCTGCCTAAGGACACCCGGGCCTTCGCCGGCCAGGCCGCCGAGCTTGGCGCCGCGCAGCCTGCCGCCCTGCTGCGCTCCGTCGATGCCATCAACACCGGGCGGCGCGATCGCATGGTGCAGCTGGCGGCAGAACTGGCCGGCGGGTCGCTGGCCGGGACCCGGGTGGGCGTCCTCGGCCTGGCGTTCAAGCCGGGCACCGACGACATCAGGGACTCCCCGGCGATGGCGGTGGCGACCGCGGTGAGCGACCTAGGCGCGCTGGTGACCGCCTTCGACCCGGCCGCGATGGACCGGGCGCGGGCGCAGCAGCCCCGGTTCCGCTACGCCCGCTCGGTGCTCGAGGCGGCGTGCGACGCGGACGTGCTGCTGGTGCTCACCGAATGGCCGCAGTTCGCCGCGGCCGACCCGTGTCAGCTGGCCGCCGTGGTGGCCAGGCGCAACGTCGCCGACGGGCGGCACGCGCTGGACCCGGCCCGCTGGCAGGCAGCCGGCTGGCGCTACCGCGCGCTGGGCCAGGGCCGCCCGCTGCACCCTCAGCGGCCGGCGAGCCAGCGTTCCATGCAGGCGAGCAGCTCCTCGGTGTCGACCGGCTTGGTCACGTAGTCGCTGGCGCCGGCCGCGATGCTCTTCTCCCGGTCGCCCGGCATGGCCCGGGCGGTCACCGCGATGATCGGCAGCGCCGCGAACGCGGGCATCTGCCGGATCTTGGTCATCGTCGCGTAGCCGTCCAGCTCCGGCATCATCACGTCCATCAGGATCAGGTCGGTGTCCTCGGCGGCAAGCAGCGCCTCGATGCCCTCGCGCCCGTTGGGCGCGTGGGTGACTGTCATACCCTGCAGCTCGAGCGTGCTGGTGATCGCGAACACGTTGCGCGGGTCGTCGTCGATTACCAGCACCCGCCTGCCGCGCAGCGCCTCGTGCCCGTCGGCCGCCGCGACGCGAAGGCCCGCGTCGGCATGCTCGCTGACCAGCGCGGGCACCTGCCCGGGCTGGGCCGCCGACAGGTGCAGGGTGATCCGCTCGCGCAGTTCGTCCAGCGAGGGCAGCAGCTCCAGCGGCCCGGAACCGAAACGCAGCCGGGCCAGCCGTCCCTGCGCGCTGTCCAGCTTGTCGCTGGCGTGGGCGAGCACCGGGACGTCTCTCAGCTCGGGACAGCCCTCCAGCTGATCGAGGAAGGCCAACGCGGCCGCGCCCTGCTGGCCCAGGTCCACGACCACGCACTGGTGCGGCGCGGCGCGGAGCGCCTCGATGCCCTGCTGCGGGCTGACGGCCGTGCTGACCTGGACCGGGCCTCCCATGCCGCCCAGGTCAGAGACCGCGCTGTGCGTGAGCAGCGTGAGCAGCCCGCCGCGCGCGCCCTCGACCACGAGCACGCGCCGGCCTGGGATGGCACCCTCGCTGGCGCCGCCCGGCGTCGGCGGCTGCGTCGCCTGCGCCGCGCCGGCACTGCGTTGATCCGGTGGGGCGACCCTGCTGGCTCCCGGGAGGACTTCATCCCCCCGGAGCCCCCCGCTCACGAGGGGGCTGCCCGCCCCTCCGTTTCCCACTGGGGACAGCACGGCCGGAAGGTACAGCATGAAGGTGCTGCCCTTGCCCAGCTCGCTGCTCGCGGTGATCTCGCCGCCGAGCAGCGAGCCGACCTCGCGGGCGATGGACAGGCCCAGGCCGGTGCCGCCGTACCTGCGGCTGAGCGTGCCGTCGCCCTGCTGGAAGGCGCCGAAGATCGTGGTGAGGTTCTCCGGCGCGATGCCGATGCCGGTGTCGGTCACCGAGAACGCCACCATCGCGCCGCCGTCGCTGCCATGCCGGTCGGCGGGGCTGACCCGAAGCGCCACGTGGCCGCGCCCGGTGAACTTGACCGCGTTCGACAGCAGGTTGCCGAGCACCTGGCGCAGCCGCTGCCGGTCGGTGACAAGTTCTGCCGGGGTCCCCGGCTCAGTTTCGACCGCGAACTGCAGGCCTTTTTCCGCGGTGAGCGGCTGGAAGGTGGCCTGGATGTCGTCCAGCAGGGCGCTGAGGCTGAACCGCTCCGCATGGATGTCCAGTCGCCCTGCCTCGACCTTGGACAGGTCCAGGATGTCGTTGATGAGCTGGAGCAGGTCTGAGCCTGCCGAGTAGATGACGTTGGCGTACTCGACCTGCTTGGCGGTCAGGTTCCGGCCCGGATTCTGCGCCAGCAGCCGGGCCAGGATCAGCAGGCTGTTCAGCGGCGTGCGCAGTTCGTGGGACATGTTGGCCAGGAACTGCGACTTGTACTTCGACGCCAGCGCCAGCTGCCGGGCGCGCTCTTCGATCTCCTGCCTGGCCTGCTCGATCTCGGCGTTCTTCGTCTCGATGTCCCGGTTCTGCGCGGCGAGCAGCGCTGCCTTGTCCCCGAGGTCGGCGTTGGACCACCGCAGCTCCTCCTGCTGCGCCTGCAACTCTTCGGAACGGGCCTGCAGCTCGGCGGCAAGCCGCTGCGACTCTCCGAGCAGCGCGTCGGTGCGCGCGTTGGCGATGATCGTGTTGAGGCTGACCCCGAGCGTCTCGGTCAGCTGCTCCAGGAAGTCGGTCTGCACCTGGGTGAAGGAGGTGAACGAGGCGAGCTCGATGACGCCGAGCACCTGGTCCTCGAACAGGATCGGCAAGATCGCCAGGTTGGCGGGAGTAGCCTCGCCGAGCCCGGAGGAGATCGTGATGTACCCCTCGGGGATGTCCGCCACGACGATGGACCGCTTGCTCCGGGCCACCTGCCCGATCAGGGACTGGCCGATCCGGTACTGGATCGGCGCGTCCTTGTCGGCGCGCAGCCCATAGCCGGCGATAAGGCGGAGGCTCCCCTCGCCGCCGGCCTGCTCGGCCAGGAAGAACGTGCCGTGCTGGGCCCCGACCAGCGGCGCGAGCTCCTCCATGATCAGCTCGGCGACGACGGCCAGGTCCCGGTGCCCCTGCATCATGCCGGCGATCTGGGCCAGGTTGGTCTTCAGCCAGTCCTGCTGCTGGTTGGCCTGGATGTTCTCGCGCAGCGACGTGACCATCGCGTTGATGTTGTCCTTGAGCTCGGCGACCTCCCCCCGCGCCTCCACCGAGATGGAGCGGGTCAGGTCACCGGCGGCGACCGCGCTGGTCACCTCGGCGATCGCGCGCACCTGCCGGGTCAGGTTCCCGGCCAGCTCGTTCACGTTCTCGGTCAGCCGCTTCCAGGTGCCGGACACCCCTTCGACCTCGGCCTGGCCGCCCAGCCGCCCCTCGCTGCCGACCTCGCGGGCCACCCGGGTGACCTCCGCCGCGAACGCGGAGAGCTGGTCGACCATGGTGTTGATCGTCGTCTTCAGCTCCAGGATCTCGCCGCGCGCGTCCACGTCGATCTTCTTGGACAGGTCACCCTGCGCGACCGCGGTCGTGACCTGCGCGATGTTCCGCACCTGGCTGGTGAGGTTGTTCGCCATCGAGTTGACGTTGTCGGTGAGGTTCTTCCAGGTGCCCGCGACGCCCTTGACCTCGGCCTGGCCGCCCAGCCGTCCTTCGGTGCCGACCTCGCGGGCCACCCGGGTTACCTCGTCGGCGAACGCGGACAGCGTGCCGACCATCCTGTTGATCGTCTGGGCCAGCGCGGCCACCTCGCCCTTGGCCTCGACGGTGATCTGCCGGGTCAGGTCGCCGCGCTCCACGGCGGTGGCCACCTGGGCGATGGACCGCACCTGGGCGGTCAGGTTGGACGCCATCACGTTGACGTTGTCGGTGAGATCCTTCCAGGTGCCGGACACCCCGCGGACCACGGCCTGGCCGCCGAGGTTGCCCTGGGTGCCGACCTCGCGGGCCACCCGGGTCACCTCGTCGGCGAACGCGGAGAGCTGGTCGACCATGGTGTTGATGGTCTCCTTCAGCTCCAGGATCTCGCCGCGGGCGTCGACCCGGATCTTCTGGCTCAGGTCACCCTTGGCCACCGCCGTGGTCACCTGCGCGATGGACCGTACCTGGGCGGTCAGGTTGGCCGCCATCACGTTGACGGACTCGGTGAGGTCCTTCCAGGTACCGGAGACGCCCTTGACGTCGGCCTGGCCGCCCAGCCGTCCTTCGGTGCCGACCTCGCGGGCCACCCGGGTCACCTCGTCGGCGAAGGAGGAAAGCTGGTCCACCATCGTGTTCAGGGTGGACTTCAGCTCCAGGATCTCGCCGCGCGCGTCCACGCCGATCTTCTGGCTCAGGTCGCCCCTGGCGACCGCGGTCGCCACCTGTGAGATGTTGCGGACCTGCGCGGTGAGGTTGCCTGCCATCGCGTTGACGGAGTCGGTGAGGTCCTTCCAGGTGCCGGACACCCCGGGGACGTAGGCCTGGCCGCCCAGTTTGCCCTCGGTGCCGACCTCGCGGGCCACCCGGGTCACCTCCGAGGTGAACAGGTCAAGCTGGTCCGCCATCCCGTTGAAGACCGTGGCGATCTCGTCCATCAGCGGGTCGCCGGTCTTGGCCAGGCGGGTGCTGAAGTCGCCGCCGCGGACCGCCGACAGCCCGGCGAGCAGCTGCTCCAGCCCTGACTCGTCAAGCCTCGGACCCGACTGGACCGTATCAGTCACGAGCGCTCCCATCTGTGTCTTCTACACCGATGGTAGAACGGAAAGTAACTACCATTGGGCGGAACGGATGCCGGTGACACCGCTCCGGACACCTTTTCCGGGCACGGGTCTCACGGGTCGAAGGCGGGTGATGATGGCGGCCGGCGACGACCAGGTGCGACGGCTGGCTGCGGTCATCGACCGCCAGCGCCGCGAGCTCGACCGCCTGCGCGCCGAGGGCGGCCCCGACTCGGTCATCGCGATGGCCAGGGGAGCGCTGATGGAGCGGCTGGGCCTGTCCGCCGCAGAGGCAGCCCGCCAGCTCGCCGAGCTGTCCGAGGCGACCGGGACCCCGCTGGCCGAGATGGCGGCCACCGTGCTCGGCTCTGCGGAACCAGGCGGGAACGGGGAGCCAGGGGGGTCCGGGGGGATGGGTCCCCCCCAAGGGGGGTCCGGGGGGACGGGCAGTCCCCCCGGGAGCAGGGGGGGCCCAGGGGGGTTCGGGGGGACGGGCAGTCCCCCCCAAGGGGGGTCCGGGGGGATGGGTCCCCCCGGGAGCAGGGGAGGTCTGGGGGGGATCGTCACCCCGGGAAAACAGAGCGTGCTCGCCGAAGCCGCCGCGGAGACCGCGGCCGACGGCACGGAACTCGTCGGCATGCTGGCCGAACACGTGCTGCCCGGGGCGGGGGCCGACGCCGCGCTGTTGTGGCTGCTCCAGGCGGACGGGGCGCTGGAGCTGCTCGGCCAGGCGGGCCTGCCCAGCGGCGAGGTCAGCCGGTGGCGGCACGTGCCGCCGCAGCTCGACTGCCCGGCTCAGCGCGTCGCTCACGATGCCGCGGACCTGTGGTGGCATTCCGGCCGCCCGCGGCGCGACAGCGTACCGGTCGTCGGCCGCCCGGATGCCGCCAAGGCGGTCCTGGCACTGCGGGAGCCGACGGGCCAGCTGGTCGGCGTGCTCGAAGTGGCCTGGTCCGGGCCGCTGCCCGCGTTCGGCACCGAGGTCCGCCAGCGGCTGTCCGCGCTGGCGGACGGCTATGCGCGGGTCCTGGCCGCCCGGCTGGCACACGGCGACCTGGCGGCCGCGCAGCCCAAGGCGCCCCTGTTCACGCTGCTGGACAGCCTGGCCGATTCGGTGCTGGCCGCCGGGGCTATCAGGGACGATGCCGGGCAGGTGACCGACTTCCGCATCGAGCATGTCAGCCCGGGCTGTTACGACCCGGGGGGCCGCACGGAGACCGAGCTGGGCAGGCTCACGCTGCTGGAGGCGTATCCGCAGAGCGTGTCGGGGCAGGGCCTGTTCGCCCGGGCCGTGCAGGTGCTGGCCGACGGCGTGCCGCAGCATGTCCCCGGCGCGCTGGCCGGGCACGGGGGAAGCGGATCCACCCCGCTCGCCGACCTCCGCATCGCCAGGTTCTTCGACGGGGTCATCGCCACCTGGCGCCGGGAACAGCCGGTCGGCCGGCTCGCCGTGCTCCATGACCACGCGCAGCGACTGGGGCGCCTGGGCGGCTGGGAGGAGAACCTGGTCACCGGCACCGTGAACTGGACCGAGTCGACGTTCGGCCTGTTCGGCCTGGCGCCGCGCCCCGGCGCGGAAATCCCGCTGGCGGAGCTGCACAGCTACGTGATAGCCGCCGACAAGCCCGCGATGCAGCGCTTCCGCCATGACCTGCTGGAGCAGCGCGAGACGCTGACCGCGACCTTCCGGGTGGTGCACCCCGAGGACCGCAGCATCCGGCAGATCCGGGTCTTCGCTGAGCCGGTCACCGACGGCTCAGGCACGCTGGTGGCGCTGCGCGGGGCGTTCCAGGATGTCTCGGCGCACTACCAGACCCAGGTCGCGCTGGCCGCAACCCGGGACCAGCTCGCGGACACCGAGCAGCGGGCCGCGGAGGAGCACTTGCTGGCGACGCGGCTGCAGCGGGCGATCATGCCGCCGGACGAGCCCCCGGCGGCGGCAGCCGGGATCGACGTCGCCGTCCGTTACCGGCCGGTCGGCGAGGGCCACCTGGTCGGCGGCGACTGGTACGACACGCTGCTGCTGCCGGGCAAGGGCGTGCTGCTCGCCGTCGGCGACGTGGCCGGCCACGGCATCGACGCGGTCACCGGCATGGTCGCGTCCCGCAACTCGCTGCGCGGCCTGGCCATCACCGGGACGGGCCCGGCCGAGCTGATCCGCATGCTCAACGGGATGACCTGCCATCTCATCTCCGGAGTGGTCGGCACCGCGCTGTGCGGCATCTACGACCCGGCCGCCCGGGTGCTGCGCTGGGCCCGCGCCGGGCACCTGCCGCCGGTCCTGGTCCGGGCCGGGGCGGCCGCTGAGCTCCCGATGCCGGGCGGCGTGCTGCTCGGCATGGACCCGGACGCCGGCTACGAGGAGGCCGTGTGCTCGCTGCTGCCCGGCGACACGCTGCTGCTGTTCACCGACGGGCTCATCGAGCGGCGAGGGGAGCCAATCGACGACGTGCTCGGACAGTTCGCCGCGACGGTGGCCGCCGACTCGGGCGGCGGGCTGACCGCCGCCGCCACGGCCGACCAAGTGCTGGCGCGTGCCGCCTCAGACACCGATGACGACGCCTGCCTGGTCGTGGTGCGCATCCTTTGACCGGGAACCGGTGCTTCGTACGGCAGCAAAACGGCCCTTCACCCGGCGCGGGCGGCGGCGGAGGCTATGCCGGACGTGGAGCGGCCGCTCAGGTACGGCACGGTGACCACCCGGCCGCCCCATTCCCGCAGCGCGGCCGCTTCCGGCAGGTCGCTGCCGTCGTAGTCGCCGCCCTTGACCCAGATGGCGGGCCGTAGCTGGCGCAGCAGCCGTTCCGGTGTGTCCTCCTCGAAGATGGCGACCTGGTCCACGCAATCCAGCGCGGCCAGCACCGCAGCCCGGTCGGCGGCAGGGACGAGCGGCCGTCCGGGTCCCTTCAGCCGCCGCACCGAGTCGTCGGAGTTCATGCAGACCACAAGGCGGTCGCCCAGCGACCTGGCCGCACGCAGCATGCTCACGTGGCCGGCGTGCAGCACGTCGAAGCACCCGCCCGCCGCGACGAGCACGCCGCCCGCCGCCCGGATCGCCTCGGCCGCCTCCGCGGGGGAGGGCTCACCGGACCAGCGTGCGCCCGGCGCCGGGCCCCCGGGCAGGCCGTGTACGCCTCCGCCCGCGAGATAGCCGGTGGCCGCGGCCACCGCTGCCGTGACCGCCTCGGACATGGTGGCGCCGTCCCGCAGCGCAGCCGCCGCAGCGGCCGCGAACTGGTCGCCCGCGCCGCATGGATCGCTGACCTGGATTGCTGCCGCCGGGATCGCCAGCGGTGCCTGCCCGGCGCTGGCGAGCAGCGCGCCCCGGCCGCCAAGCGTCACCGCCAGCGACCGGACCGGCCAGCTGCCCAGCAGCCGCTCGGCGGCCGCCGCCGCCGGCAGCACCGCGCCCCTGGGATCGGGCAGCCCGCAGGCGCGCGCCGCTTCGGCGCCGTTCGGGGTGGCAAGCCAGGTCCCGGCTACCGGTGCCGTCCCCCGGGGATGCGGGTCCCAGACCAGGGGGACACGGCCCGCGCGGGCGGCCACCGCCTCCCGCAGCCGCGGATCGGCGCTGGTGCCGTGACCGTAGTCGCTGACCAGGACCGCCCCGGCATCCATGATGGCCTCAGCCGCGCGGCGGCCGGCCCGGCCCGGCGTGCCTGCGGGCCTGTCCACCCGCAGCAGGGTCTGGCCCGCCGCGCGGATGCGCGTCTTTTCCTGCATCCCGCCGTCGAGCGGCAGCGGGATGACCGTCACCGTGCCCGGCAGCAGGTCCCGTGCCGCGGCGCTGGCCGGGTCACCGCCGAACGGCGCGATCAGCACGATCTCGCCGGCATCGCGCGCGGCCAGCAGCGCCGCGAGCGCGGCGCCGCCCGGGCGCAGCCGCTCGGCCGCGTCCTCGACCACCGGCACCGGGGCGTCGGGGCACAGCCGCCCGGCGTGCCCGGTGACGTCCCTGTCCAGCAGGGCGTCCCCGACGATCACCAGCGGCCCGCTGCTCATCGCTCCTCCCGCCGGTCCGGCCAGCTCGGAATGGCCCGGCCGCCCAGGATGGCGGACACCGCCTCGGCCAGGCTGGGCGCGCACGGCGCCCCTGCCTTCTCCTCCGGCTTCGTCGCCGCCGTGGGGACCAGCACCGCCCTGGCCCCGGCGGCGCGGGCCGCAGCCACGTCGGCGCCGATGTCGCCGATGACCACGCATTCGGCCGCGGTCACGCCCAGCGCCGCCGCCGCCGCGGTGATCAGCCCGGGCGCCGGCTTCCTGCAGCCGCAGCGATCCTCGGGACGGTGCGGGCACACCAGCCACACGGCGAACGGGCCGCACGCCGCGTCCACCTCGGCGTTGACCGCCGCGACCTGTGCCGGGGTGATCAGGCCGTGGCCGACACCGGACTGGTTGGTCACCACGCCGACGCCGATCCCGGCCTGCCGCACGGCCGCGACCGCGTCCGCGGCGCCCGGCACGGGTTGCACCAGCGCCGGGTCGCCGTTGTACGGGACGTCGTGGACCAGGGTCCCGTCGCGGTCGAACAAGACCGCA
This sequence comes from Streptosporangiaceae bacterium, assembly GCA_019246795.1. Taxonomy (GTDB): domain Bacteria; phylum Actinomycetota; class Actinomycetes; order Streptosporangiales; family Streptosporangiaceae; genus Palsa-504. The sequence goes on from JAFAPY010000210.1 coordinate 30,082, forward strand.
GCCGGACGCGGCGGCCACGGCCGGGCATGCCGGAACCGCCGCAGCCCGGCCAGCCAGTGCCAGGTCGCCAGCGGCGGTATCACCACGCTGGTGACGATCATCGCGCCGGCTTCCGGCCAGGTCCGGGGCCCGGCAAGCACCCGCCGCGTGGCGAACTCGCCGGTGATCGCGGCCCAGCCCGCTGCCGCGGCGGCCGCGGCGGTGCTGGTCTGGGTCATCGGGCGGCCCCTGCGCCCCCGGGGGGTCGACCTCCCCAGGCCCCCTCGCAGGGTGCTGGCCCGGGGGGACGATCCCCTCCGGCCCTCCCGGCGGGGACGGCTGGCCGCCGCACACGCTATCGCGGCGGCAGCCAGCGCGCAGGCGGCCAGGTGAGCCGGGCGCCGACCCGGGCTGGCGCCCGCGCGCTCCCGCCAGCGCCGCCCGTGCAGCCGGAACATCGCCGCGTCGTCGGCGTTCCCCGCCTGCGCCGGGATGCTCGCCCACAGGCTCGGCGGGCGCACCGGGTGGCTGGTGCGCCGCGCGCCGCGGCGCAGCGACCAGCCCAGGCGCTGCAGCCGCAGCGCCAGGTCGCTGTCCTCGCGGTAGGCGCGGGGAAAGCGCTCGTCGAAGCCGCCGGCATCGGCGAGCGCCGCGCGCCGGTACGCCATGTCGGCGGTGATCCACGATGCGCCGGCCAGCCCGAGGGTGGCCCGCTGCGAGTCCGCGGGCCTGCGGCCTTCCGGCCAGGGCACCTCGATGACCCCCTGCACTGCGGCCACGTCTGCGGGCACGTCCCGCAGGTCGTCGGCCAGCTCGTCCGCCCAGGCGGCCCCGACCTGCACGTCATCGTCGAGGAACACCACCCACTCGGCGGGCGGCGCGGCGCGCCAGCCGGCGTTGCGGGCGGCGGCCGGCCCGCGGCCCTCCAGCGTGACGATCGTGGTGCGGCCGGCCAGCGGCTCGGGCAGCCGGGCCGGCAGCGGGTCGGCGGTGTCCTTCCTGTCGTCCGCGAGGACCAGCCCGGCAAGCGTGTCCACCTCGGCGGCGCCGACCGCGGCGCCGAGCGCGTCCAGGCACGCCTGCAGGCAGGGCCGGCCGATGGTGGGGATCACGCATACGTAACGTGGCGCGGTCATCGGGCCCGCTGCTACCCGGGGCGCGCACGTGCAAACAGCCGTTCTTACGTTTGAACTCGTCCTTTCTCAGCAAGTAACACAGGTGATGAACAGCAACGGAGCTAACCCGCCCGATGTGGTCGTGTTCGGCCAGATCGCCCGCGACCTGGTTTTCGTCGTCGACGAGGTGCCGGGCGCCGGGCACTCGGCGGCAGTGCGCCAGCGCAGGGAGATGCTCGGCGGCAAGGGAGCCAACCAGGCGGTGGCGCTGGCCCAGCTCGGCATGTGTCCCGCTCTGGTCGGGGTGGTCGGCGACGACCGCGTCGGGCAGCGGCTGCTCGAGCAGGCACGCCAGGACCGGGTGGACGTGTCGGCCGCGATCGTCCGCGCCGGGACCGCCACCGCGCTCATCGCCGACGTCGTCGACGGCAGCGGGCGGTGGCGCTACCTGGAGGACATCCCCGCCGCGACGCTGCTCACGAGGACCGACGTGCTGGGCTGCGCGCGCTTGCTGGTCCCGGGCTGCTGGGCCAGCCTGCAGCTGCAGCAGCCGCCAACCGCGGCGCTCGCCGCAGCGCGGCTGGCGCGCGAGGCCGGATGCAAGATAGCGCTTGACGGCGTGCCCGGCGAGCAGGCCCGGGCGGAACTGCTGGCCACCGCCGACGTGCTGCGCGCCGACGCGCGAGAGGCCGGGCTGCTGACCGGCACGGACATCTGCACTGCCGCCGAGGCCGAACGAGCCGCCCGCGACATCGTCCGCCGGGGCCCCTCGCTGGTGGCGCTTGCCGTCAACGGCATCGGCAACGCGTTCGCCTGGCACGGCGGGTCCCTGCAGCTGCCGCTTTCCCCCACCCAGGTGGTGGACACCACCGGCGCGGGTGACGCGTTCATGGCCGCGCTGATCATGGGCCTTGCCCGGGGCGGCGGCCCGCAGCGGGCCGCCCGGCTGGCCGTCGCGGCGGCAGGCGCCACCGTCGGCCACCCGGGCGGCAGGCCGGCGCTGACCCCGACGGCGGTGCAGCAGCAGCTCACGCTGCTGGCCCGCGCCGCCCCTCCCGTCCCCGGATCGCTGATGCCCCCTGGCGGGGCTATCGTCGGCGGGGCTACCTCGTGACCGTGCCGGTTACGGTCGTCATCGCCACGCGGAACCGGGCGGCCGAGCTGTGCCGTACCCTCGGCAGGCTGGCAGCCCTGAGCGAGGCGCCCGATGTCATCGTGGTCGACAACGGATCGGCCGACGGGACCGCGACCGCGGTACGGGATTCCTATCCGGCGGTGCAGGTGGTCACCCTGCCGGGCAACCGCGGCGCGTGGGCGCGGAACGTGGGCGTGGCACGCGCCCGTACTCGATATGTGGCGTTCAGCGACGATGACTCCTGGTGGGAGCCGGGATCGCTGCGGCTGGCCTGTGATCTGCTCGACGCCTATCCCGGGATCGGCCTGATCGTCGGCCGGATCCTGGTGGGCGAGCACCGGGCCGACGACCCGCTGAACGCCGTGCTCGCCGCCAGCCCGCTGCCGCGGGACGGGCTGCCGGGTCCCCGCGTGCTCGGGTTTCTCGGCTGCTCCGCCGTGGCCCGGCGTTCGGCATACCTGAGCGTCGGCGGGTACAGCGCCTTGTTCGGCATCGGCGGCGAGGAGGAACTGCTGGCGCTGGACCTGGCCGCGGCGGGCTGGGCCGCCGTGTACGTGGACCGGATGATCGTCCGGCACATTCCCTCCACGGCCAGGAACACGGCCAGGCGCCGCGCCGTGGAACAGCGCAACGCGGTGCTGGTGCAGTGGCTGCGCCGCCCGGCGGCCCGGGCCGCGGTCGGCACGGCGCTGCTCGCTGCACGGGCGCTGCGGGACCCGGCCGCGCGCAGCGCGCTGGCCGCCCTGCTCCGGATGCTGCCGCGCGCGCTGCCGGGCCGGCGTCGGGTCCCGGCCGGCCTGGAGGCGGAGCTGCGCCTGCTGGAGCAGGCGGGCCGTCGCGCGCAACCTGGCGGTACGGCAGATACGCACCCCCTACGGCGCATTCTGCGAGGATGACACCTGGTGGGACCCGGGACGCTGCGCCGCTACGCCGGCTAAGCGGCCGCGGCGGCTTGCCGGGAGCGCGCGCTCCGGCAGGCACTGAGCGGCCGCGGCGCCCCAGGGCGGGCCCGGAGCCCCGGGGAGGGGTACCGGGGCTCCGGGCCGGCTTTCGGGGGAGGGCAGCCGGTCACGCCCGCAGCTGCTGGATCTTGTCCTTGAACAGCGTGGTCGCGATCGTGGCCTTGCGCGGCTGCCCCCGCAGGAACGCCTCGGCGAACTTCTTCGCCTGCTCGTAAGAGACCTTGCCCGGCATCGGCGGCTCGTCCGGGTTGACGTGCACGTCGACCAGCGCTGGCCCGTCGTGGCTCAGCGCCTGCCGGACCGCCTCCGCCAGCTCGCCCGGCTGGGTCACCTTGACGCCGTGAGCGCCGTTGGCGACGGCGAAGGAAGAGAAGTCGGCGAACGGCTGCGGGTAGCGCACGCCGTGCTCAGGGTAGCCGAGGATCATCTGCTCCCACAGGATCTGGCCGAGGGAGTTGTTGTTGTTGATGATGACCTTGACCGGCAGGTCGTGCTGGATGGCGGTGAGGAACTCGGCCATCAGCATGGCGAAGCCGCCGTCACCGACAAACGCGATCACCTGCCGGCCGGGGAAGGCATGCTGGATCGCGACCGCGTAGGGCAGCCCGGGCGCCATCGTGGCCAGGTTGCCGGACAGGTAGAACCGGCGGTCGCCGCGGATCCTCCAGTGCCGGGCCGCCCAGGTCGCGATCGTGCCGCTGTCGCAGGTGAGCACGGCGTCGTCGGTGGCCGCCCGGTTGACCACGCTCATCAGGTACTGCGGCGCGATCGGGTCGCGCTGGGCATCTTCAAGGGCCGCCATGTTCGTGCGCCAGGTGTCCATTTCCTGGGAGTACCTGGCGAGGAACGACGTGTCTGACCGGCGCTTGAGCAGCGGCAGCAGCGCGCGCAGCCCGTCGCGGGCGTCGCCGACCACCGGGACATCGGTGGCGATCCTGGCGCCGGCCCGCGCCGGATCGACGTCGAGCTGCGCGGCGCGCACCTGGGACGGCAGGTGCTTGGTATAGGGGAAGTTCGTGCCGACGAGGAACAGGGTGTCGATCTCGTCCATCAGATCTTCTGACGGCTTGGTGCCGAGCAGCCCGATCCCGCCCGTGGTGTACGGCGAGTCGTCGGGGACCACGGCCTTGCCCGGCAGCGTCTTCACGATCGGCGCGGCCAGGGCCTCGGCAAGCGCCAGCACTTCCTCCCGCGCGTGCAGCGCCCCGGCGCCGGCCAGGATGGCGATCTTGTCCCCCTCGTTGAGGAACTCGGCGAGCCGCTGGAGGTCCTCTGCGCGCGGCTGGCCCGGCGGCTCCGCGTATACCGCGGCCGTCCTCGGTGAGGCAGCCGGGGCGACGTGCTGCCATGGGTCGGCGTCGGCGTCGGCCACCTGGATGTCGTTCGGCACGGTGATGTGCGACACGCCGCGCCGGGCGTAGCAGGTGCGGATCGCCAGGTCGACCACGGCAGGGACCTGCACCGGGTTATAGATCATCTGGTCGTATTCGGCCACGTCGGCGTACAGCTTGGTGAGATCCACCTCCTGCTGGTACGCGGTGCCGAGCAGTGACGTTTCCTGCATGCCGGTGATCGCGAGCACCGGAGCATGGTCCAGCTTGGCGTCGTACAGCCCGTTGAGCAGGTGAATGCCGCCCGGCCCGGAGGTCGCCAGGCACACGCCCACCTTCCCGGTCGCCTTGGCGTGCGCGGTGGCCATGAACGCGGCGGCTTCCTCGTGATGGACCAGGACGAACCGGACCTTGTCCTGGTGCCGCCGCAGCCCTTCCATGATCCCGTCTCCGGGCAGGCCGAAGACGGTGTCGACGCCCCAGTCCGCAAGCCGCTCCACCAGGGCTTCCGATACGATCTGTGCCACCGCTGCCTCCGTCAGGGTTCCGCTCGGCTGCCCACCTGTCCACCGTGAGCCGGGTCAAACATCGCGTGCCGCACCGCTCCGGAAGGCACGCAGGGCCGGTCCTTTCCCGGCAGGGCCCCGTGCGCGGTAATGTCGGGGATCATGACCATGCGGCTTGCCCAGGCGCCCGGCAACGAGCCCTCAGGTGCCCGCGGAGTTCCGGGCGACGAACCCGGTGCCGTCGCACGCGAGGACCGGCTCAGGGACATCCAGGCGATCGCCGACGCCGCGCTGTCCCGGCTGCAGGCGCCGGAGCTGCTGCGCGAGCTGCTGGAGCGCGTCAGGGAGGTGCTGCGCGCCGACACCGCGGCGGTGCTGCTGCTGGACCGCGCGTCCGGGCAGCTCGTCGCCACCGCAGCCTGCGGTATCGAGGAGGAAGTACAGCAGGGAGTCCGCATCCCGGTCGGCATGGGATTCGCGGGCCGGGTGGCCGCCGAGCGGCGCCCGGTGATGCTCGAGCATGTTGACCACGGCACGGTGCTCAATCCGCTGCTGCTGGCCAGGGGCATCCGCTCGCTGCTCGGCGTGCCGCTGCTCGCGGGCGGGGACGTGCTCGGCGTGCTGCACGTCGGTTCGCTGCAGCACCGGGCGTTCACCGCTGACGAGACGGTTCTGCTGCAGCTTGCCGCCGACCGCGCGGCCGTTGCCGTGCAGTCGATGACGTCACAGGACGACCGGATGGCCGCGGTGGCGCTGCAGCGTAGCCTGCTCCCCCCCACGCTGCCCGCCGTGGCGGGGCTGGACATGGCGGCGCGATACGTGACCGGTGCCGGGATCGTCGGCGGCGACTGGTACGACGTGTTCGTGCTGCCGTCAGGCAGGCTGGGCCTGGTGATCGGGGACGTGGCCGGCAGCGGGCTGCCGGCGGCGGTGATCATGGGCCGGGTACGCAGCGCGTTGCGCGCGTACGCGCTCGAGGGCGCCGACCCGGGCGAGGTGCTGCGCAAGCTCGACCGCAAGATCCAGTACTTCGAGGCCGAGGCCATGGCCACCGTGCTGTACGCGGTCTGCGAGCCCGGCAGCGGGCAGTTCGCCGTCGCCTCGGCCGGGCACCTGCCGCCGGTCGTCTCGGTCCCCTGCCGGCCTGCGGGCCCTGTCGACGTCGAGGTGGGGCCGCCGATCGGCGTGGCCGAGGACCGGCCGCGGCGGTCCAGCCCGATCTCGCTGCCGCCGGGCGCGATGATCTGCTTCTACACCGACGGCCTGGTGGAAAGGCGGGACAGGCCGCTGGACCACGGTATCGCCGCCCTGGCGGCAGCGCTCAGCGAGGCGCAGACCGTGACAACGCCGCCGAGCGGGGCCGAGGCCGCCTGCGCCACGATCATGAGCGCGCTCATCGGCCACGACCCGGCCCCCGACGATGCCGCGGTGCTGGTGCTGCGGCGCGAGCCGACAGCACCCGCGGAACCGTCCGCGGCGGTTCCGGCAGGCCGCTAGGCGGCCTTCGCGGTCGCGTTGCCGTAAACCGCGAGCGTCTCCCCGGCGATCCGGTCCCAGGAGTAGCGGGACCTGGCCCGGTCGGCTGCCGCCACCCCGTAGGCCTCTAGCAGCATCGGGTGCGCCAGGAGCTGCCTGATCCGCTGGGCCAGCAGTGCCGGCTTGGTCGGCGGGACCAGGATGCCCGTCGTCCCGTCGACCACGGCGTCCACGTGGCCGCCGACCGGCGGCGCGACCACCGGGGTGCCGCAGGCCATCGCCTGCAGGGACGTGGTGCCGGACGGCTCGTAGGTGCAGGTGCTGACCACCAGGTCGGCGGAGCGCAGCAGCGCGGGCAGCGCGCCGTACTCCACCTTCCCGGTGAACGCTACCCGGTCGGAGATGCCCAGCTTGCCGGAGAACCGGGCCGCGTCGACATAGTCGCCGTGGCGGGGGAGCTCGGCGCGGGGCGGCCCGCCGACGATCACGAGTTCCGCGCCAGGGACCTTGGTCAGCGCCAGCAGCAGCGTCTGCAGCGCCTCGCGTTCGGAGAAGTCGGCCGTGGCGAGCAGCCGCGGACGGCCGTTGCGCTCAGCGGCCGGCCCTTCCGGCGCGAACGTGTCGGTGTCCACGCCCCAGGGCACCACCCTGATCGAGGACCGGTGCACGCCCAGGCTGGCCAGGTCAGAAACCTCCGCCGAGTTCGTCGCGACCACGGCCGCGGCGCTGCGCCCGATCGCGGGCTCCAGTCTCCTCCGCGCCGCCGCCGCGCTGTCTGCCATCGACCGCCCGCGCCGCTCGGCGACGCCGAGTGAGTTGAACTCCTGCACCACCGGGATGCTGAGGTCCCGCGCCGCGGCGAGCGCCGCCAGCCCGCTGGTCCAGCGCAGCGCGTGCACCACATCCGGCCGGTCCCGCAGCCAGCGGGTGCGCAGCGGGCCGCTGAACGCCGGCACCTGCTGCAGCAGGTCGGTGTCGCCGCGTTCGCGGGCTGCCGGCCCGGGGGGGAGCTGGCCAGCGGTGATGTGCTCGACGCGCGCCCCGTCGGGGAGCGCGGCCTCGTCGGGCAGGTCCGGGTGGTGCTTCTGGGCGTACAGCGTTACCTGGTGACCTTGCTGGGCGAGCTTCCTGGTGAGCTCGGTAAGCCCGATGTCATCGCTGTCAGGTCCGGAGCCTGCCCGCGGACGCAGCGGCGTCGCATGCTGGGCGACCAGGGCTATCTTCATGCAGCGGCCTCCTCGCCGACGAACTTCGCTCGGCACGGTGTCATCGGCGGGGCCGGGAAACAAAAGAAAGGCAGTGCCACGTCGGCACGCCCCGCGAGAACACCGTAACGCGGTCAGCGTGCCTGCGTCGTAGGCACCGCTAGGGGAAGCATATCCCATACGCACGCGCGGCAAACACCGGCTGGCGGATAAGCCCGCGGCGGCTGCTGCGACGCTCTCGAAGACGGGGATCAGCCGGTCCGCAGTGGTCAGCCTGAGGATCTTCGCGACCGCAGGCTGCGGGGACACCAGCGCGAGCACGCCGCCTTGCCGGTCCAGCTCCCGGTTTACCCGCAGCAGCGCGTGCAGCGCGGAAGAGTCCAGGAAGCGCAGCCCGGACAGGTCGATGATCAGCGTGCGCGGCTGCTGCGCAACCTCCTCCTCCAGAAGGCGGCGCAACTCGTCGGTGTTGGTCACGTCGGCCTCTCCGGCGATCTCCACCAGCGTGTACGGCTGGCCGGCGGATTCCCGGGCCTTGACCAAGACCGTCAGCAGATCCACGCACTTGTTGTACCACACAGCGCATTACCGCGGGGTAGCCCGCGCCCATGTTGACTCGGCCCCCGAGCCGGTCACCAGCCCGGCAGCGCCATGTGCATCGTGATCGTGGTCCCCGATGTGCCCGAGCGCACGTCCACCTTGTCGCAGACCTCGTGCACGATCCACAGCCCGTGACCGCCGGGGCCGTCCAGGGAAGGCCGGCGCCGGCCCGCGAGCGGATCGGAGATCGCGCCCTCGTCGCTGACCTGGCAGACGATCTCCCCGGCGTCGTGCCAGATCCGCAGGCAGCCAGGGGACCTGGCGTGGCGGACGGTGTTGGCGGCCACCTCGCTGACCGCCAGCACCAGGTCGACCGTGCGGGCCTCGCTCAGCCCGGCAGCGCCGGCGTGACGGCGTACCACGGCACGCAGTGCGGACAGATCCGTGGTGAAGCTGAACGTCACCGGGCGCGCGCGTCGTGCGGATTCTGCCTCCCCGGTCACCAGCCACACGATACACTGCGGCCCCGCGGGCACATCGACGGGCGCCGCGGCGGTAGCAATCAGTGACGAGTTCGCAGCTCGCCGGCGCGGGCTGCCGGTCTGCGGAGGTCAGGATGCGACGGGTCGGCGGCCTGGTGTTGGCGATATGGCTGATCATCGGGGCGATAGCGGCAGGCCAGCGCGGTTACTACGGGTCGTCGCCGTCGAACTGCGCCCATGCGGGCACGATCGTGCTCACGATCGCCGCCGGACCGCTCAACTACCTCGGGGTCAACCCCAAGCTTTCCTGCCACGTGCCGCAGCCAAGCAGCTAGTGGCATCGAGAACGGCACGGGCGGCCGCGATCACCTCCGCGGTGCTCAGCGCGAGAAGCCCCGGGTCAGGCTGGTCCGCGTGCGGGTCGCCGTCCCGGCCGGCCCACAGCACCCGGTGCCACGGCCGCGGCGGCGGCCCCCACAGCCGCGGTGCCACCGGCCCGGCCAGCGTCACCGCCGGCCTGGCGTAGGCGGCGGCCAGGTGCGCCATGCCGGTGTCGCCGCTGAGCACCAGGGCGGCGTCCGCGGTGAGCGCGGCCAGTTCCAGCAGCCCGGTGCGGCCGGCGAGCACGCCGCCGGCGTCCAGCCCCGCCAGGTCCGCGACGCGGCGGGCCAGCGGCCGCTCCTGTGCGGTGCCGGTGACCACGAGCCGGCCCGGGCCCGCCGACGAAGCCAGCGCCCGGGCCACCTCGGCCCACCGGCTGGGCGGCCAGCGGCGGGCGGCCGAGGCCGCCCCGGGGTGGATGATCACCGCGCCGGGCCGCGGTGACGGCACCGGCGGGCGGGGCAGCCCCAGCGCGCCCGGATCGGCCGGGATCCCGGTCTCGGCCAGCAGCCGGCACCACCGGGCCACCTCGTGCTCGTCGGCGTGCCACCGCGGCAGCCCGCGCGTGGCGGGCACGTCGCGGTGCTCGAATGCGATCAGCCGCCACGGCGCGGTCGCCAGCAGCAGCCGGCTGCTCTGCGGACCGCGGCCGTGCAGGTTGACCGCGACATCGGCGCCGTGCAGCGCGCGGTCCAGCGGCTCTGCTGCCCCGGGGGGACGACCCTGGCCGTTCAGCCGCTCCTGGCGGCGGGCCCAGACCCCCCCGACGTAGAGCGCCCCGGTGTCCGTGACGTCGTCCACCGCGCCGGACAGCGCGGCCAGCGGCGCGAGCACGGCGGGCGCCGCCAGCGTGACACGTGCCTGGCCGAACGCGGCGCGCAGCCCGCGCAGCGCCGGGATCGCAGTCAGCAGGTCACCAAGGCCCAGCGCGCGCAGCACCACGACACGCGGCTTCGCTGCGGTCATGAGCCCGCCAGCTCGGCGAGCAGCCGGTCCCAGTCACGCAGGAAGCGGCCCAGACCGTACCTGCCCAGCGCGTGCTCGCGGGCGGCCATGCCGGCCAGCCTGGCCCGCCCGGGATCGGCGAGCAGCTCGGCGCAGGCACCGGCAAGGGCGTCCACGTTCGTGGACACCGCGCCCGCGGACGGCGGCACCGCCTCCGGCGCCTCGGTGGCGGCCAGCGCGACCACGGGCATGCCCAGGTGCATCGCCTCGATGAGCGACAGGCCCAGCGACGTCCAGCGGACCGGGTGCAGGTAGAGCCGCCGCCGCGGCATTTCGTCCAGCAGCAGCTTGTGCGGCAGGTCCACGCCGCCGAGCGGCTCGGTGCCCATGCCGAACAGGTCCACGCGCATCCGGCGCCGGAACTGTCCGAGCAGGTCGGTACCGGTCACCCGGCCGCGGCGCAGCGGATCGTTCACCACCATCACCGCGGCGTCCAGCTCGCCGGTGTACCGGTAGCCGGGGTCGGGCACGCCGTGCTCGATCACCACCGTCGGTGTGGCGCCGCAGTCCCAGAACAGCCGGTTGAAGTGCGTCACGTGCACGATAACGAGCCCGGGCCGGCCCGCGGCCGGATGGCGCATGCTGGCTACCGGCGCGGCCGGGGTGTTGTGCTCGACGTAGGCGACCGGCAGGTCGTGTCCTGGTCGCCGGCCGGTCCACCGGGCGATCAGCTCCAGCTCATGGGGACGCTGCGCGATCGCCACGTCGATGGCGGCACCGGGCAGCTCGCCCGGGGTGACCTCGGCGGCGTTCGGCGGCCAGTCGAAGGTGCCCGGCCGGGACGGGCGTCCCCGCCCGTCCGGCGGCCGCCCGGGCAGCACCGGGATCAGGTAGTCGTGGCCGCCTTGCACCAGCGCCGTGGTCCAGGAGCCGTGTACGTGCCACAGCAGTACCTTCACCGGGTCAGGCCCGCGCGGTGAATCAGGAACGGGCCAAGCGCCAGCGCGTCGACAGGGGCCGACCCGAAGCATTCCAGCGCGTCCCTCGGATCGTCGGCCATGGGCCGCCCGGCCGTGTTCAGGCTGGTGTTGACCACCACTGGCAGGCCGGTGAGCTGCTCGAAGCGCTCGAGCAGCCGGGCGGTGAGCGGCTCGTGCCGCGGGTCGACCGTCTGCACCCTGGCGCTGCCGTCGACGTGGGTGACCGCGGGGATCCGGTCCCGCCAGGCGCGGCTGACGTGGTGGGTGAACAGCATGTACGGCGACGGCAGCGGCCCGCCGGAGAAGATCTCGCCTGCCCGCCCTGCCAGCACCATCGGCGCTACCGGCCGGAACTGCTCCCGGCCCTTGATGTCGTTCAGCCGCTCCAGATTCGCCTTGTGCCCGGGGTGGGCGAGCAGCGACCTGCGGCCAAGCGCCCGTGGCCCGTATTCGGACCTGCCCTGAAACCAGGCGACGACGCCGTTGGCGGCGAGTTGCTCGGCGGCGGCCGCCGCGACGTCCGCCGGGCGCCGGTGGCCGATCGCGGCGCTGACCAGCCAGGCCTCGAGCTCATCGTCGGTCCACGAGCGGCCGAGCGCAGCCGTGCCCATGGGCGCGCACGCGTCGCCGAGGCTGTGCGCGACCGCGAGCGCGGCGCCGAGCGCGGTGCCGGCGTCCCCGGCGGCGGGCTGCACCCAGACGCGCTCGAACGGGCCCTCACGGTAGATGCGCGAATTCGCCACGCAGTTGAGCGCGACCCCGCCGGCCATGGTCAGCACGGGCTCGCCGGTCCGCTTGTGCAGCCAGCCTGCCAGCTCGATCAGGACCTCTTCCAGCCGGAGCTGCACGCTGGCGGCCAGGTTGGCGTGCTCAGCCGTCCATTCGGCGCCCTGGTCCACCCGTTTGGCGAAGCTGCCCCAGTCCACGGGCTCCACCCGGAACCCCCCGTCACCGGTCGGATACACCAGGCGGCGGAAATCGCCGATCCAGGCGGGCTCGCCGTAGGCGGCCAGCGCCATCACCTTGTACTCGTCGCTGGACCGCCGGAAGCCCAGATGCTCGGTTGCCTCCTCGTAGAAAAGCCCGAGCGAGTCCGGCAGCGGCTGCGCGGCCAGCTGCTCGAGCTCGCCGCGGCGCGACCGGCCCGCCCAGTGCGAGCATGCCTCGCCGCGCCCGTCGCAGACCAGCACCGCGGAGTCGGGGAACGGCGCCGCCAGCGCCGTCGAGGCGGCGTGTGCGATGTGGTGCGGGACGAACCTGACGATGGCCGGGTCCAGGCCGGGCAGCACGGACCGCAGGAACCGCGGCGCGCGCGCGGCGTACAGGGTGCGCAGCCCGTCCCAGGCGTCGGCGGTGATGTCGGCGCCGGGCTGCGGCGCCAGCGCCGGGTCGTAGGAGTAGGCCACCGCGTCCAGGTCGCCGGGACCGAGCCCTGCGCGGCGCAGGCACCAGCGCGCCGCGTTCTCCGGCAGTTCCCAGGTGGCAAACGGCACCGGCGGCTTGCCGTGCTTGCGCCGGGTGAACCGCTCCTCCTCGGCCGCCGCGACGATCTCGCCGTCGGCGACGAGCGCCGCCGCCGGGTCGTGGAAGACCGCGTTGATGCCGAGCACCACGCTCACGTCGGCTGTTCACCTCCCGTGCGTATCACGGCCAGCTCTCCTCCCACGACGAGGTGACGACGATCTCCTTGATCTCGCAGCCGACCGGCTGGCGCAGCGCGAACAGCACCGATTGCGCGACGTCCTCGGGCACGTTGAGCTTGGCGCCGCGCGGCGGCTTGTACCGCTCCTCCCTGCCGTCGAAGAACGAGGTGTGCATGCCGCCGGGCACCAGCATGGTGACCCGCACCGCCCCCTTCAGTTCCGCGGCCAGCGCCCGGGTGAAGCCGACCACGCCCCATTTGGACGCGCAGTACGCGGTCGCATCGGCCACCGCGCGGAAGGCGAGGGTGGACGCGCACGTCACCACGATGCCCTTGCTCCGCCGCAGGTAGGGCAGCGCGGCACGGACCACCGCGGCGGTGCCGAGCAGGTTGACCGCGACGATCCGGTCCCAGCTTTCCCCCGGAAGGTCGCCCAGCGGCGCGGGATAGTCGATGCCTGCCGCGGTGAACACCGCGTCCAGCCCGCCGTGCCGTTCCGCGGCCCGGCATACCGCGGCCTCGGCGGCGCGCGCGTCGGCGAGGTCGACCAGTTCCCCGTCGAAATCCGGCGCCGCGGCGATGTCCAGCACCACCGGGGTCCCGCCCGCGTCGCGTACGGCCCTGGCCACCGCCTGGCCGAGCCCGGCGGCGCCCCCGGTCACCAGCACGGTCCCGGGTCCCGCGGACCGCTTGCCCGCGCGGGCCTGCCGCACCTGTTCCGCGAGCGTGCGTTCGGCATCGTTCACCCGGGTCCCCCCTCTCCTGGCGTGCCGTCCCGTACCGCGGCCGCCCGCGCGTCGAACGCCAGGCAGATCAGGTGCAGCGCGACCTCGTGCGCTTCTTGTACCGTCGCGGTCTGCGCCGGCGCGGCGCCGGCGCAGCGCACGCACACCGCCTCGTCGCAGGCGTCGGCCAGCGGGTTCGGCGCCGGGCCGGTCAGCGCCCAGGCTGCGAGGCCGAGCTGGCGCGCCGCGCCGACTGCGCGCAGCAGGTTCTGGCTGCGCCCGGAGGTGGACATCGTCAGCAGCACGTCGCCGGGCCTGCCGTGCCCGAGTACCTGCCGGGCGAAGACCTCGGAGTAGCCGTAGTCGTTGGCGATCGCGGTCACCGCAGAGGTATCGGCGTGCAGCGCTATCGCCGAGTACGGCCTCCGGTCGGCGGCGAACCTGCCGGTGAACTCGGCCGTCAGGTGCTGCGCCTGCGCCGCCGATCCGCCGTTGCCGGCCACCAGCAGCCGCCCGCCGCGGCCGAGGATCACCGCCAGCCGCCGGCCCCAGTCATCGAGCAGCCGGGTGTCCAGCCCGGCCAGCGCACGGACGAGCGCCCCGATGTGCCGCTGGGCCGTGCTCGCGGCCGCGGCGCCGTTCGGGGGTGCGGCGCCGTTCGGCGGCGCGGCGCTGTTCGGGGGCGCGGCGCTGTTCATGCGCGGAGCTCCGGCAGCACCGGCACCACCAGGCTGCGCGCGCTCGTGCCGGCGTACGCGTCCAGGGCGTCGCTGACCACGCGGTCCATCGCGTACCGCGCCGAGGCGCGGGCCCGCCCGGCGGCGCCCATGCTGCGCCGCAGCCCGGGATCGGCGAGCAGCCTCCGGATAGCGGCGGCCACCAGGTCGGGGCGGCGGGGCGGCACGTGGATCCCGGTCACCCCGTTGACCACGCTGTCCGACAGGCCGCCGACCGCCGAGACGACCACGGGAAGACCGCACGCCATCGCCTCCACCGCCGCGATGCCGAACGGCTCGTACCACGGCACGCAGACCACCGCGTCCGCGGAGCGGTACAGCCCGGGCAGCACCGACCGGTTCACCCGGCCGAGGAGCCGGACCCGGTTGCTGACGCCGAGCGCATCGGCGAGATCGCGCAGCCGGCTCACGTCCCGGTCCAGGTGCAGCTCGGCGGGGGCCGGGCCGCCGGCGATGACGAGCTCGGCGCCGGGCAGCTCGGCCAGCGCCGAGATGGTGTTGCCGATGCCCTTGCGCTGCACCAGCCTGCCGACATACAGCAGCCGGTGGGGCGCCGTGCGCGGCACGGCCGTACAGGCGGGTCCCTGCGGCGTGTAGTGGCCGACGTCGACGCCGCACGGGATCACCACGACCCGGCTGGTGTCGGCGCCCAGCCTGGTCAGCTCGACCACCTCATCGGGGCAGGTGGCCACGATCCTGTCGGCGTCTTGCAGCAGGCTGGTCTCGATGGCGATCCGCTGCGGCGGCGAGGTGTCCAGCACCCCCTGCTCGCGCCGCTTGACCACGCCGAGCGCATGGAAGGTGTGCAGCACCGGGATGCCCAGCGGCCGCGCCGCGCGCACCGAGGCATACCCGGACATCCAGAAGTGGGAGTGCACCACGTCTGGCCGGTCCAGCGACCACTGCCGGTACAGGTCGGCGGCGAACTCGTCCATGTACGGCAGCAGCAGGTCCTTGCACATCGGCTCCGGCGGACCCGCGCTGACGTGGTCGACCGTCACCCCGGGCCCCAGCGGTACCCGGCGCGGCATGCCGAGGTCGTCACGGCGGGTGTGCACCACGACCTCATGGCCCCGTTCGGCCAGCCCGGCCGCCAGGGCGGCCACGTGCACGTTCTGGCCGCCCGCATCGGCGCCGCCCAGCACCGCCAGCGGGCTGGCGTGCTCGGAGACAATCGCGATCCTCATCCGGCCGCCATCCCCGCCGCCTCCACCGCGGCAACCCCTGCGAGCGCCCGCACCGCCTCGGTCACCTGGGCCGCGGTGATCCCGGCCAGGCACGGGTGGCCGGGCACGGGGCATTGCCGGGCCCGGGATCCGGCGCACGGCGCGTCCTGGTCGCCGAGCACCACCGCCGGGACCAGCCAGGGGCGCCAGCGCTCCAGCGGGACCGTGGGCGCGAACAGCGACACGACCGGGGTGCCGACCGCCGCCGCCAGGTGCGCTGGCCCGGTGTTGCCGGTCACCACCGCGGCGGCGCCCGCGATGACCGAGGCGAGCTGGGCCAGGCTGGTCTGGCCGCCGAGGTCGGTGCCGTGCTCTCCGGCCACCGCGGCGGTCAGCGCTCGTTCCGCTGGCGAGCCGGTGACCAGCACATGCCAGCCGTCCCGGGCCAGCGCGGCGACGAAGCCCGAGGCGTGCCCGGGCAGCGGCGCCCGCGCGGGCACCGAGGCACCCGGGTGCACCACCACGTACCGGCCGCCGGGCAGTCCGCTGACCGGGGGGAGCGGCGAGCGCAGCCGCAGCCGCCGGTCGGCGGGCGGCGGGAAGCCGGCGGCCTGCGCGACCGACAGCATCCGCTCCACCTCGTGCAGGCCGCCGGCCGGCAGCCGGTGCCGCACGTCGAGCAGCGAGCCCGGGTAGTCCTCCGGCGCCGCGGTGATATGCGGCACCCCGGCGAGCCGCAGCAGGAGCGCGGTCGGCAGCGGATCCTGGTGGTAGGAGGTAAGGATGACCGCCTGGTCGGCGCGCTGTGCCCGGATCGCGTCCGCGGCCCGCAGCACGTCCTGCCGCAGCACCGGCCCCGGCTCGGGGTCCACCCAGGGGCACTGCCAGGTCAGCACCGTGTCCACGCCGGGCAGCAGCCGGGCCGCCGGCAGTCCCCGTGGCCCCGCGAGCAGCACGACACGGTCCGCGCCCGCGGCCACCGCCCGGACCGCCGGGCCGGCCAGCAGAACATCGCCCGTGCTGTCCAGCCGGACGACAACTACGCTCGGCATGCGGCGGGGGCTACCCAGCACCAGGAACCGGAAACACTTTGAGCTCAAAGATGCGGCGCCCCAGCTCGCCGCCGACGCCCAGCTCTCCGCCGGCGCCCAGCTCTCCGCCGGCGCCCAGCTCTCCGTCGGCGCCCAGCTCTCCGCGGGCGCCGTGGCGTCGCCGCGTGCCGCGCCGTGACCGCAAACTGCCGCGCCGGCGGGTTTCGCCTCCGGCCAGTGGGTACCCGCACTGGCATGTCCGTTCTCGCTGACGTCAAATCCCGGCTGGCCGGCCTGGCCCGTTCGGAGACCGATCGCTACGGCGGCGACGAGGAGCGCCCGCTCGGCGGCTACCTGGGCACGATGGCCGCCTACAGCGCGGTCGTGGCCGCGCTGGCCGGGGTGACCCGGGCCACCAGGCGCGACATCCCCGACGCCCTCGGCGCCAGGGATATGGTGCTGTACGCCGTGGCGACCCACAAGCTGAGCAGGCTGCTGACCAAGGATTCTGTGACCAGCCCGCTGCGCGCGCCCTTTACCTCCTACCGCGGCACCCAGGGGCCGGCGGAGCTCAAGGAAGAGGTGCGCGGGCACGGAGCGCAGAAGGCGATCGGCGAGCTGATCACCTGCCCGTTCTGCACCAGCGTCTGGGTGGCCACCGGCCTGATGGCCGGGCTCATCCACCTGCCGCGGACCACCAGGCTCGCCATCGACACCCTGGCCGCGACCGCCGGCGCCGACATGCTGCAGTTCGGCTACGCCTGGCTGGAGAAGGCGTCGTCGTTACCCGCGCCGGGCGTCAGCTTCCCGCGGCGGCCTGCCTGGCCACGACGAGATCGCTGACCAGGCCGGCATAGGCGCGGTCCCTGCTGTCCGCGTCCGGCCCCCGCAGCACGGCGGAGGGGTGGATGGTGGTCACGGCGAGTCCCTGCCAGCCGCCGAGCGCCGCCTCCTCGGCCTTGCCGCGATGCTCGCCGACCCGGAACCGGGAGCCGAACATGGCCTCGCCGGCCACGGCGCCGAGCAGCACCACCAGCCGGGGGCGCACCGCGCCGAGCTCGGCGTCCAGCCAGAACCCGCAGGCCCTGATCTCGGTGGTGTTCGGGCGCTGGTGGATGCGGCGCTTGCCGCGCTCGGTCCACTTGAAGTGCTTGACCGCGTTGGTCACGTACACGTCGGCGCGGCTGATGTCGGCTTCGTCGAGGGCACGGTCCAGCAGCCGGCCCGCCGGCCCGACGAACGGATGACCCTGCTTGTCCTCCTGGTCGCCGGGCTGCTCGCCGAGCAGCATGATCGCCGCGCCGGGCTGTCCCTCGCCGAAGACGGTCTGCGTGGCCCGCGCATACAGGTCGCAGCGGGTGCACCCGGCTGCTTCATCTGCGAGTTCGGTCAGCGTGTCCACGGGATGGCTCTACCCGGTGCCGCCGTTCCCACGCCCGCCAGGTGGTGTAGCCAGCCAGGCCCTGGGTAACCGGCGGGCACCGAAGGAGGGAACGATGCCCAAGACCACCAAGAGCGGCAAGCCGCGCGAAGAGGAACTGCCCGGCACGCTGCAGCGCTCGCCCGAAAAGGCGCAGCGGACCTTCGCCAAGGCCCACGACAGCGCGGTGGACAGCTACGGCGAGGGGGAGCGGGCGCACCGGGTCGCCTTTTCGGCGGTCAAGCACACGTTCCAGAAGGTCGGCGACCACTGGGAGCCCAAGGGTCACAAGGGGCCGTCCGACGAGAGGGCGAAGAATCCCAGGGCCCGGCAGAACCGCGGCAGGACCGCGGGCGGCGTGGACGTCGAGGGCAGCTCCAGGCAGGAACTGCTGGACCGTGCCGCCAAGCTCGGCATCCGCGGCCGCTCGAAGATGACCAAGCAGGAACTGGGCGAGGCCATCGCCCGCAAGCAGGACTGACGCGGCCGCCCGGCACCAGCGGTTATCGTGGGCGCGTGGACGAACTGGCCGACTCCACGGACCTGCTCGATGATGCCGCCGGGCTGCGCGCCCGGCTAGGCGCCGACGGGTACCTGTTCTTCCGCGGGCTGCTGCCCCGCGCGGAGGTCCGGAACGCGGGCCGCGCGGTGCTGGACCGGCTGCGGGCGGGCGGCTGGGCCGACCGCGACGGGACACCCTCGGTCCGGCCGTGCCGTCAACCCCATGGATGCGCTGGCCGACCCGGCGTTCCGCGCGGCGGTGACAGATACCGCGTTCAACCGCATTCCCTACCTGCCGACGGTGCGCGCGGCGGTCCGCCGCGTCATCGGGCCTGCGGCGTTCTCCTACCCGGTGAAGGTGCTGCGCGCTGTCTACCCGGAACGGCCCGATGCCCGGGCCGTCCCGGTTGGTGGCCGTGCATCCCGGCTGGCAGCGCTGGCAGCCGCCTGCGGCGGTGCACTGATCACCGTCTCATTCCCGGCGTCCCGGCATCACCCCGCGCCACCGCCAGCACGCCGACCAGCGCGACCAGCGGGACGGCGAGCGCGATGAAGTCGCCGGAGCTGAGGTTCCCCAGCGCTGCCAGGGCCCCGGCGAACCCGACCACCAGGACCGCGACGACGACCAGGGCCCAGCCCTGCAGGAACAGCCGCAGCGGGAACGGCGGCGTCACGGTCGTCACGTCCGGCACCGCGGTGACCGTCTTGGTCTCGCGGCGCTCGGTCAGCCCCTCACGCACCCGGACGCTGACGATCAAGCTGCCCGGCTGGTCCGCGACCAGCAGCAGGTCCTCCGGGTGGGCCGGGTCCACGGCCTGCGACACCGCGCCCCCGCCGACCGCCCACGCCACCACCTGACCCCCGCCAGCCGTCCGGGCCCGGTATCGGACCTGCTCCCCGGCGACCACTGTGTCAGGTCCTTCGATCACGACCGGCTGTGCCGCTCTGGCCGCCTGCGGCGTTGGCCTGGCCGCCCTCGCTCTGGCCGCCTCCGGCGGCGGGGCTGATCTGGCCGCCTCCGGCGGCCCTGCTGATCGAGCCGCCTCCGGCGGCGGGCCTGGCCTAGCCGCCTCCGGCGGCAGGAAGGCCGACCCGGCCGCGGCGTCCAGCGGCAGCGCTGCCTGGGAATTCGTCCTGCCGGCGGCGCTCCTGTTCCGCGCGCCGCTGAAGGCTCCGTTGCGTGCGCCCGCGGCCCCGTTCTGCGCGGCTGCCGCTCCGGCGTCGCTCCCGGCCTCCGCGCCGTCCGCCCTGTCCGCCGCGGAGGTCACGATGAGCTGGCGGCGGGCAAGCCGCTCGGCCAGCCGTATCTGGTGCGCGTGCACGCTCCATGCCATGGCCACCACGGCGCCCGCGACCCCGGCCGCCCCCAGCCCGAGCAGCCCGGCCACCACCTGGCTTCCAGTGCTTACAGTCGCCGCTTCAAGCATGTCGTCTCCCGATCGCCGGTCACGGCCACAGACCGTCTATGACGGTATTAAAACACATAATCGAATGCCTGGGAAACCGGCGATCCTGGCCAAACGAGGTTCCGGATGATGGCCACGGTCGCAGGAAGGGGATCATTGGCGCAACGTATCCCATCGGGGGGCGTTGGTGGCGCAACCTAGCCCATCGCCGGACCGGGTGTCGTCTGGGCAGACGGACTCATGACGATGGGTGCGCGAGCATGAGGTAAGCCACGGCTGCCGCGGCAGCGCCGAGCACTGCGCCGGCTGCCGCCTGGGCGATGGTATGGTCGCCAAGCGTCACCCGGGACCAGGCGAGCAGCGCGACCAGCAGGTAGCAGGCCAGCACCGGCGGCCCGAAGCTGAACGCGAGGATCGCCACCGAGCCTGACGCGACAGCGCAGTGGATGGAGATCTTCCACACCGTGGTGACCGCGGCCAGCACCGCCACGCTGGCCAGCATGAACGCGAGGTATCCCGTCAGCAGGCGAGGCGCGCCGCCCGCGGCGAGCACGATCAGCCCGGCCGCTACCGACGCGGCAATGAACCCGAGCACGGCCACCCTGGGCCGCCGCTCGCCCACGTTCCGGTCGCTCCAGCGGCCGCGGCGCATGCCGTAGCCGATGAACACCGTCGGCAGCACGGCGGTGAACAGCGCGGCGACCAGGCCCCAGCGCAGGCCGGCCAGGCCGCCGACATGCCAGCCGGTCATCACCACGGTGACGAACAGCCAGTTCTTCGGCTCCAGCAGGTAGGTGCACAACCCGGCGTGACGCGGGCCCATGAGCGAAAGCTACCGCCGAGGCTGTCCGGTGGGCAGGCACCACCGTCCGTTCGGGAAAAAAGATCTCTTATCCCGAACGAGCCTGCAGCGTCTCCTCAGCGATCTGCCTGAGCCGGTAGCGCTGGGTTTTCCCGCTGATCGTCTTGGGCAGCTCCGGCACGAACTCGACCACCCGCGGGTACTTGTAGGGGGCGATGCTGCGTTTGGTGAAGGTCTGCAGCTCGACGGCCTTCTCCGGCCCGGCCGCGGCCGCATCGCGCAGCACCACGAACGCGCCGACGACCGTGCCGCGCTCGGGATCCGGCACGCCGACAACCGCGCACTCGACCACGTCCGGGTGGCCGAGCAGCGCCTCCTCCACCTCAGGGCCCGCGATGTTGTAGCCGGAGGAGATGATCATGTCATCGCTGCGTGCCTGGAACCAGTAGTAGCCGTCAGCGTCGCGGACGTAGGTGTCCCCGGTGATGTTCCAGCCGTGCTGCACGTAGCTGGCCTGGCGGTCGCCGGACAGGTACCGGCATCCGGTGGGGCCCTGCACGGCGAGCCGCCCCGGCTGGCCGTCGGGGACCGGGCTGCCGCCGGGATCCAGGACCGCAGCGCGGTAGCCCGGAACCGGCCTGCCGGTGGCGCCGGGCCGGATGTCGTCGTCGGCTGCGGCGATGAAGATGTGCAGCATCTCCGTTGAGCCGATGCCGTCGATGATCGCGATGCCGGTGGCGTCGCGGAAGTCCTGCCACACCGACCTGGGCAGGTGCTCGCCTGCCGAGACGCACCGCCTCAGGTTCCTCAGTGCGGACGCCGGGCCGGCGGCGAGCATGGCCCGGTAGGCGGTGGGCGCCGTGGACAGCACCGTGACGCCGTGCGCCGCGATCGCGTCGGCCAGCTCCCCGGGCGTCGCGCGCTCGATGAGCACCGTCGACGCGCCCGCCCGCAGCGGGAACAGCAGCACGCCGCCCAGCCCGTAGGTGAAGCCGAGCGGGGGAGTGCCGGTGAACACGTCGTCGCTGCGCGGCCGCAGCAGGCGGCCGGAGAAGGTGTCGGCGACGGCCAGCACGTCCCGGTGGAAGTGCATGGTGACTTTCGGCTGCCCGGTGGTGCCCGAGGTGGGCGCCAGCATCGCCACGTCGTCGGCGGCGGTATCGACCGCGGTGAACACGCCGTCGGCGGCGGCGCACCGGGCCGTCGCGTCGTCCGGCTCGCCGCTGCCGTACCGCAGCATGGCCAGTCCCGGCGCGCCGGCGGCCAGGTCGGCGGCGAAACGGTGGTCGCAGATCGCCAGGCTCGGCTCTGTCAGCGCGGCGATCGCGGCGATCTCCCTGGGCCGCAGCAGCGCCATCGTGGTGACCGCCACCCCGCCTGCCTTGAGCACCGCGAGCCAGGCCGCGGCAAGCCAGGGATTGTTCGGGCCGCGCAGCAGCACCCGGTTGCCGGGCACCAAGCCGAAGTCGCCGGTCAGCACCTGCGCCAGCTTGTTCGTGATGGCCACGACGTCGCCGTAACTCCAGGCCTGCTCCGGTGAACGCAGGCAGGGGCGGTCGTGGCCCAGGCGGTCCGCGGTCGCGTCCAGCAACTCCGTCGCGCAGTTGAGCCGCTCCGGGTAGGCCAGCTCCGGCAGGTCGAACCGGAATCCGGGCCACTGCTCCGGCGCGGGCAGCCGGTCCCGGCAGAAGGTGTCGAGATGCGCTGAAGGGGAGAGCCGCATCTGGCCGCACCTCCGTCTGTCGGCGTAGGGTAACCACCACATGAGCCCGTTCCGAGCCTCGGCACCGCTGACCGATCAGTGGCGGCACTTCCGGTTCTCCGTCGCCGACGGCGTCGGCACGGTGGTCCTGGACCGGCCGGACAAGCTGAACGCGCTCACCTTCGAAGCGTACGCCGACCTGCGTGATTTGCTCACCGAGCTGCCGCACCATGATCAGGTGCGGGCGCTGGTGCTGCGCGGCAGCGGCCGCGCGTTCAGTTCCGGCGGGGACGTCAACGAGATCATCGGCGCCACGCTGGCCATGGCGCCGGATGAGCTGCTCGCCTTCACCAGGATGACCGGCGAGGTGACCCGGGCGATGCGGGAGGTCCCGGTGCCGGTGATCGCGGCCGTGCACGGCATCGCGGCGGGCGCCGGCGCAGTGCTCGCGCTCGCGGCCGACTTGCGGGTATGCACCCCCGCGGCACGGTTCGCGTTCCTGTTCACCAAGGTGGGGCTGTCCGGCGGTGATATGGGGGCGGCCTACCTGCTGCCCCGGCTGGTCGGGCTGGGCCATGCCACCCGGCTGCTGATGCTCGGGGACACAATCGGCGCAGCCGAAGCCGAACGGATCGGGCTGATCTCCTTCCTGGTCGAGGCGGAAACCTTCGACGAGGCCGTGGACGGGCTCGCCCGGCGGCTGGCGTCCGGGCCTGCCCAGGCATACGCGCAGACCAAGGCGCTGCTGACCAAGGAGCAAGACATGGGTCTTGCCGCCGCGGTCGAGCTTGACGCGATGACCCAGGCGCTGCTGATGAAAGGGCAGGACTACGCGGAGTTCCACGCGGCGTTCGCCGCCGGGCGAGAACCCGTCTGGAAAGGGCGCTTACTGCTTTCCGCTACCGCAGGTCAGCAGCCGTCGTAGGCCGACCAGTTGGACTCGCCGCCCTCCGCCAGGGCGTTGGCGAACACCTGGTTCTGCTCAGCGACGCTGGCGTTCCCGAAGTCAGCCGGGTTTCCGCCGTACGCGGCCCAGGTGGACGCGCTGAACTGGTACAGGCCGTAGTGGCCCGTGGCGTTCATGACCTGAGCGTTCCCGCCGGACTCGGCGGCGACCACGCAGGCCCCGAACGCCCCGCCGGGGTAGGCGCCGGAGTAGCTGGCCACGCTCGCTGCCGGGGCGGCCTGGACCGGGGCGGCCTGGACCGGGGCGTACTGCGCCGGCTGCTCCGCCTGCACGGCCGGCTGGACCACGTCGGCCGTGGCCGTCGGCGCGCTCGGGGCCACCATCGACGGCCCGAGCTGCGCCGGCGGCGCAGGGATGCGGGCCGGCAGCGCCGGGACCTGCAGCACCTGCCCGGCGACGATGACGTCAGCCCAGCGGATCTGGTGGCGGTTGGCCCAGTACAGCACCGGCCATGCGTCCGGATTACGGTACACCCGGCCGGCGATCGCGGACAGCGAGTCACCAGGCCGTACGGTGTAGGTTGCCGGGGCCTGCTGCTGCAGCGCTACCGTCCTGGTCGCTGCAAACAGCCGCGCGGCCTGCGGCTGGGGTGCGGCCTCCGCGGCCGCGGCGGGAGGCACGGCCGCATCCGCGGCGTGCAGTTCCGCGGCGTGCGCGTGCGGAGACATGCAAAGTGCCGCGGCCACGCCGGCGAGGGCGGGAACAGCGGCACCCGAGACGATGCGTGATGGCTTACTGTGGCGGCCCAATGGGCTCCTTCCCGAGCAGTTCGCGCTCACCGGAAGGCTTACGGCGGTGCCGGAGTGCTGGACCCAGCGGGCCCAATCCTCCCTGTGGCACCATCTGCTCCCTTCAGAGCGCCTGACTCAGGAGAGACTAATCGGTATGTTCTGGGCACATAGGGCAAATTGCCGAAATTGCGTCAAATCCGCCCGGAGATGCTAAACTGCGCTTCCCCGTAGCTTGGTCACCGGCATACGCCCTGATCACAGAGTCGAGGTCCGGGTCAGGAACGAGCCCGAGCCGGGCCGCCCGGTCGGCGCGGACGCGGGCCGGCCAGCTGGCCACGATCTGCTGCACCGCCGGGTCGGGCACCCAGTCGATCAACGCGCTGACCTCGGCTCCGGCCACGCGCTGCAGCGCGGCGGCCATGTCAGCGACGGTCACCGTGAGCGCGGGCATGGTCAGCGCGCTGCGGCCGCCCCAGGCCTGATCCGACGCCGTCGCGGCGCACAGCAGCGCGGCAACGGCCTTGCCGGGTGACGCGAGCGCGACCATGGTGCCCGGCTGCACCGGGCAGGTCACCCGCCGGCCTGCCAGCGGCTCCCGGATGATGCTGGACGCGAAACCCGACGCGGCGGCGTTGGGCCGTCCCGGCCGCACCGCCACGGTCGCCAGGCGCACCGCCCGCCCGCGCAGGAACCCCTTCCTGGTGTAATCGGCGAGCAGCAGCTCGCCGACGGCCTTCTGCGTGCCGTAGCTGGTCTGCGGGTTCGGCAGCGTGTCGTCGTCGATGACCGCAGGCAGCGGGTGGTCGGCCGAATCCCCGAACACGGCCAGCGAGCTGGCGTACACGAACACCGGCCTGTCGCTCAGTGCTGGCTGGAGCGCGCGCGTCGGGCGAGCCGCCGCGCGGCCGCTCAGTGCGTTGGCCGACGCAAGCAGCGATTCGGTCCCGCCGAGGTTCACCCGCATGCCCAGCATGAAGTCGGCCTCACATTCCGCGCTGACCGCGGCGGCAAGGTGGAAGAGCACGTCGGCTCCGCGCAGCGCCTCCCGGGCCGCGCCGCGGGGCATCAGCAGCTCCAGCAGGTCGCCCTGGACGGCGGTCACCCGCCCGTCGGCCGCCAGGTCCGGCGGCACCGGGACCTGGTCGATGAGCGTCACCCGTTCCAGCTGCCGCGGCGCTTCCCCCGCCAGCGCCAGCTCACCCGCGGCGAGCAGCTCCCTGGCCAGCCGCGAGCCGAGGAAGCCCGCCCCCCCGGTCATCACCACGTTGACCACGCCGCCTCCATGCCGAGTCGCTCGTCCCGGCTGACCAGGCTAGCCGCCTGATCGCCGTTTCCATCGCCTTGCTCCGGGCCGCACCGGCATCCTGGCCGCTTTCATGTTCGCCAGCGGTACATGAACCATCATGCATGCGCGGTACCCTGGCTCGGTCCGGTAGTTCCCCGAGCGCCGGCATTTTGGGGGCGGCATGCGCGCCGATGAGGTCCGCCGGGTCCTGGTGATCGGCGGCGGCACGATGGGCCTGCAGATCGGGCTGCAGGCAGCGACCCACGGCCTGGACGTGGTGCTGCACGATGCTGATCCAGCTGCGCTGGAGGGGGCGGAGCGGCGCCTTCGTGGCTACGGTGAGGCGCCCGTAGCGGCGGGAACCATCAGCGCCGACGCGCTGGAGCATGCCCTGGCCAGGATCGAGCGCATCGCCGATCCGGCGGCAGCTGCGGCCGACGTCGACCTTGTCAGCGAGTCGGTGCCCGAGGACCCGGTGCTCAAGGGGCGTGTGCTCGGGCAGTTTCATGAGCTGTGCCCGGAGCGGGCGGTATTCACCACGAACACCTCGACGCTGGTTCCGTCGATGTTCGCTGAGGCCACCGGCCGGCCCGACCGGTTCGCGGCGCTGCACTTCCACACCCCGGTGTGGCTGTGCAACGTGGTGGACGTTATGCCGCACCCTGGCACGTCAGCGGAGACGACTGAGTGCTTGATGGGCTTTGCCCGGCGGATCGGGCAGATCCCGATCCGGCTGCGCCGGGAGAGCTTCGGTTACGTCTTCAACGCGCTGTACAACGCGATGAACCGGGAGGCGCTCACACTCGCCGCGAACGGGATGGCATCTGTGCAGGACGTTGACCGCGCCTGGATGGGCATCATGAAGATGCCGATCGGCCCGTTCGGGATGCTCGACGGCGTCGGGCTGGACACCGTCTGGCACATCACCGATTACTGGGCCCGGCAGACGGGTGACCCGCAGCTGCGCGCCAACGCCGAGTTCGTCCGGACCTACGTTGACCGCGGCCGCCTGGGCGTCAAGACCGGCCAGGGCTTCTACCGTTACCCCGATCCCGCCTACCAGGCGCCCGGCTTCGTGGAATCTGGCCCTGGCAGCGCCGAAGACGCCGGCCAGCGACCCTGAAGCCTGGCCTGCGACTGTGCGGCAGAAGCGGTCAAGGCGCGCAGTTGCGCGGCACTCCGGCTCCCCGAGCCGTTACGGTCCCGTGCGCGGTACCGAGGGGGCCGGCTCAGCCGGGCTCTATGCACCGCCCGCTGATCCGCGTGAGCGCGATGCGCACGTACACGTCGCGGGCGCCGCCTGCCCACGGCTCCAGGTGGATGCTGTCTTCAAGGCGCTTCACTTCACGCTCATCTGTGATCGTGTGTGCATGACCGTGTACCAGGACGCTCCAGCCTTCACGGAGCGCCTCGTCGAGGTGGTCGACTTCGAAGCTGACCTGAGCGTCGGCGTACAGTGCCAGCAGCGTGTCCGGTGCGGTGCGGAAGACGATGCCCTTTCCCGTCACCGCAAAATTGACCGGCAGCATCATAATCCCGTCTGCGGATGCGAACCCGACGCGGCCGACGCCGCCCAATTCCAGCAGGCCAAAGCACTCAGCTGCGCTAAGCGCCCGCAGGGCACGCCCATGGGCAGCGAGCCTGGGGGGCTTGGACTCCCGGTCGGGCATGGCGGTTAGCGCGTCCCGGCCATTGGCCGGTCCCTTCCCGGCGGTCATCTGCAGTCACCTCCGCCATTTGCGGGCTGTCTCGTTTCTCCAGCCTTGCCGTGTGGGCGAGCGGACGCTGCGGCCCGACGTCCCGGTTGGGCGGGCCGTTCGGCCCTAGGCGGCATCTGCGGCACCATGGCCAGGGCCCCGGCAGATCGCAGCGCAGTCCTCCAGGCTGCGCGCCCGCCTCGACTCTCCCGCCGCCGGCTACTACGCGGCACCCGAGCACAGCGGCCCTGGATCGTTGACTCGCAACGGCACAAGACCAACGATCATGGCTATGGAGTCGTTCGCAGGCAAGCTCGCGGTGGTGACCGGCGGCGGCTCGGGCATGGGCCGCGAGCTTACCCGTCAGCTGGCGGCGGAGGGCTGCTCGGTGGCGGCCTGTGACCTGAACCCGGACACGATGGCGGAGACCGTGGCGATGGCCCGGGCGGAGGCGCCGCACGGCGTCCGGGTCACCGGCCATGCCTGTGACGTAGCGGACGAGGCGCAGGTGCTACGGTTCCGCGACGAGCTGCTCGCCGCGCACGCCAGCGACCACGTCGGCTTGGTCTTCGCCAACGCCGGGGCCGGCGGCGGGGAGAGCTTCGCGGCGAGTCGGCGCGAGGTGTGGGAACGCATCTTCGCCATTGACTGGTGCGGCGTCTACTACTGCGCCCGCGTATTCTTGCCGCTGCTGATCGCAGGCGGCGGCGGGGTGCTGGTCAACACCAGCAGCGTGAACGGGCTCTGGGCGTCGCTGGGTCCGGGCAGGCCGCAGACCGCCTACAGCGCGGCCAAGTTCGCCGTGCGGGGATTCACCGAGGCGCTGATCGAGGACCTGCGGACGAACGCGCCGGAGGTCCGGGCCGTATTGGTGCTGCCCGGGCACGTGGGCACCAACATCGTCTCGAACAGCCTCATCGCCTGGGGCCTGCCCGCGCCAGAGCAGATGAGCGATGCCCAGGTGCAGCAGGTGGTCCCGCCGCAGGTGCGGGACGCGCTGATCCGGGCCGGCGCGCTGCCGGAGGGGGCGGTCCCCGACGACCTGCGCCAGTTCCTGGTGCGGGCGAACGCGGACTTCCGGGACAAGGCCCCGGTCAGCGCGGCCCAGGCGGCGACCATCATCCTGGACGGGGTGCGGGCGGGGGCCTGGCGGATCCTGATCGGTGAGGACGCCAAGATGATCGACGCGGCGGTGCGAGCCAAGCCCGAGGCGGCATACGACTATGCCGAGCTGTTCGCCGGGCTAACCGGGAGCAGCGGCGACCAGACCAGCCAGGCGCAGGCCGCTGATCCCATCTGAGACGTTTCCAGCCAAGACCTCCACACCGCCGCCAGCGCCCTCGGCGAGCTTGCCCGGCCCCGCAGCTCCAGGACATCCGAGGTTGTCCCCATGTCTCCGCACTAATCGAATGTGCCAGCGTATCGCCGCGAGAATGTCAGCGGTGCCTGCTAACCTGGATTAGAAAACAGCAGCGAAGAAGACCGGAAGGAGTCCTGATTAAGGCGCATACAGATCCGGAAAGGAGGTGAGATAGGCGGCATGTGCACCGGGACGGTTCCCGCGACCGGGGACGAGGCGCTGGACAGGATCGAGTCGGGGCTGCGCTACCTGGCCGCCGCCGACGCAGCGGAGCTGCCGGCCGAGACGTTTGGCCGGTGGCTGCGGGGCCTGGAGCGGGCCGCCGCGATAGAGGCCGCGGCAAGGGGCCGTCTGCTGGAGGCGTTCGACGCTCAGGACGGGCACCTGGCCGATGGGCAGCGGACCTCCCGGGTGTGGCTGGTGTACTCCCTGGGCGTGACCCGGCCGGGGGCAGGCCGCCGGGCATAAGGCGGTGCAGGGCCTGGCCCGTGAGCACCCGGTGCTGCTGGCCGCGCTGGCCGAAGGGCACGTGGTCACCAAGTCGGTCACGTTGCAGCTGGCGAAGTGGACCCGGGCCATCCCGGAGGAATACCGGGGCCAAGCCGAGGAAATCGTGATGGCGGCGGCCCGGGCCGGGGCGGACCTGCGGGCGCTGGCCGCGATCTGCGCGGAGATCCGCTGCCGCACCGCCCCGCCCGACCAGGACCCGGAACGCGATCCCGGCCTGGACCGAGGCCTGTGCCTGGACACCACGATCGACGGCGCCGGGGTGCTACGCGGCGACCTCACTCCCGCCTGTGCCGCGAAGGTGCAGGCGGTCCTCGACGCCTTGGCGGCGCCGCACGGCGGGGACGATCTGCGTACCCGGTCGCAGCGTCTGCATGACGCCCTCGAAGACGCCGTGAACCGGCTGCTGGCCTCCGACTTGCTGCCGCGGCGGGCCGGGCAGCCGGTCAAGGCCCTGGTCCACGTGCATTTCTCCGAGCTGCTGGACCTCGATGAAGGCTCGGCGCTGCAGGACAAGTGGATCGCGGACTACCGGGCCCGGTGGTCCGCCCGCCGCGCCGCCGCCTCGATCGGCCCCGGCGACGGCGGGGCCTGGCTGGACGGCAACACCGCCCGCGCCATCACCGCCGATGCCATGATCGTCCCGGTGGTCAGCGGCGACATCGACCCCGGCGCGGTCGAGGAGCTGGTCGGGCTGTGCGTCCGCTACCACCACACCCGCAGCCGGGCCGCCGCGGGCCGACCCGGCGATGAACACCAGCCGGACGCCGCCGCGGCGGAGCGGGTAGCCGAAGTGCTGGCCCGGCTGGAACAGCAGATCCTGGCCAAGGTCCTGCAGGTGGTCTCCGGCCCGGGCGGGGCCGCCTCCTTCCTGCGCCGCGAACTGCTCGGCAAGGGACTCAACGGCCCGTCGCTGCCGTTGGACGTCGGCCATACCGACGAGATCCCTGTGCACCTGCGTCGGCTGGTCGCGCTGCGCGACCAGGGCTGCCGGTTCCCCGGCGGCTGCGGCCAGCCCGCCTCCGGCTGCGAGCCGCACCATGTGACCCACCGCGCCGACGGCGGGCGCACTAGCCTGGGCAACCTGCAGGACTGGTGCTGGTGGCACCACCACGTTGTGCTGCACCAGATGGGCTGGCAGCTCACCGCCCACCCCGACGGCACCAGCCACGTCAAAACCCCGGACGACAAGGTCATCCGCAGCCACAGCCCGCCGACACGCGCTGGGTGACCCGGATAACGGGCATGGCCCCGAGAACCGGTCGACGTCAGCGCACTTGGCCGATGCCAGCGACGGTCTCTCCAGCCGTCATGACCTGTCCTGGTTGCCAGTCAAAACTCGGTCTTGAGCCGCTCGATCTCGCGAGCCCGCTCGCGCAGGTCCCGGTATGCCGGCCGCTCCCGGATGCGTGCCAGTGCCCACCGCAGGTGCGAGGGCGGAGGCCGTCGGCGCTTACGCTTGATGGTCTATGAGCACAGCGCAAGCGCCGACGAGCACGGCCGGGCCGCCCGGCCAACAGGCCGACGCGGTCATCCACACCGCGGACCTGACCAAGGTCTACCAGGGGACCGATTTCGCCGCGGTGGACAAGCTCAACCTCGACGTGCGGGCCGGTGAGATCTTCGGCCTGCTCGGGCCGAACGGGGCGGGCAAGACCACCACCGCCGGGATGCTCACCACCCGCGTCGTGCCGACGTCCGGCCGGGCCTTCCTCGGCGGGATCGACGTAGCGGCCCACCCGGCCCTGGCCAAGCAGCTGAGCGGGATCATCTCGCAGCAGAACACCCTGGACCGCCAGCTCACCGTCTGGGAGAACTTGTACTTCCACGGCCGGCTGTTCGGTATGGGGGCCAAGGCTTCCCGGCAGACCGCCGACGAGCTGCTGGCGCAGTTCCAGCTATCGCGGTGGGCCAACGCGTCGGTGTACGCGCTGTCCGGCGGCATGGCCCAGCGGCTGATGGTGGCGCGGGCCATCTTCCACCGGCCCGCGGTGCTGTTCCTTGACGAGCCCACGGCGGGGCTCGACCCGCAGAGCAGGCTCGCGCTGTGGGACCTGCTCGGTGAGCTGCACCACCAGGGTCAGACGATCCTGCTCACCACGCATTACATGGAAGAAGCCGACCGGCTCTGCCAGCGGGTGGCGATCATGGATCACGGCCGCATCCTGGCGCTGGATACCCCGGCCGCGCTCAAGCAGAGCACCGGCGCCGACACCATCGTCACCGTGCGGACGACCGGGGACTCCGGCCAGCTGGCTGAGCTGCTGGCCGGCGACGTCGAGGGGGTCACCCGGACCCGGACCGCGGACGACCGGGCCGAGCTGCACGTCCAGGGCGGCGACCGGCTGGTCCCGCGCATCGTGCTGGCGGCTGAACGCGGCGGCTTCGACCTGCTCGACGTCTCAGTCGCCGAGCCCACCCTGGAGACGGTGTTCATCAACCTGACCGGAAGGGAGCTGCGAGAGGAATGACCACCGCCCCGGTAACCTCGCAGGCCCCGGCGCCGGCCCGGCGGATCGGCGGCGCTCCGCTGCGTTCGGTCGCCGCTGCCAGCTGGACCGCGCTCGGCGCGCTGCTGCTGCGCGACGTGGTGGTGCTGCGCAAGCACTTCTGGGAGTTCGTGCTGCGCACCCTGATCCAGCCGTTCCTGCTCTGCTTCGTGTTCCTGTACGTCTTCCCGAAGATCGGGCAGGGCATCGGCGGCCGCGATGCGGCGCAGCAGTCGGCCTTCGCCACCATCCTGGTGCCCGGGGTGGTCGGCATCTCGGTCATGTTCCAGGGCGTTCAGTCCATCGCACTGGCCATGGCGCAGGAGTTCGGCTTCACCCGGGAGATCGAGGACCGGGTGCAGGCACCGTGCCCGATCTGGCTGGTGGCCATCGAGAAGGTGCTGTCCGGCGCCGCCCAGGGCATCGTGTCCGCGGCCATCGTGCTGCCGATCGCCTCGGTCGTGCACGCGCCCGGGGTGCAGGCCCACCTGAACCTGCACTGGTGGCTGATCGTCACGTTCGTGCCGCTGGCCAGCTTGGCCATGGCCGGTCTGGGGCTCGTGCTCGGCACCAGCTTCGAGCCGAGGAACATCGGCCTGATGTTCGGCTTCATCATCCTGCCGATCACGTTCCTCGGCGGCACCTACTACTCGTGGACAAAGCTGGCGCCGGTCACCGTGGGCGGTTGGCACTGGCTGCAGACCCTGGTGCTCATCAACCCGCTGATCTACGTGAACGAGGGGATGCGGGCCGCCTTCACCGAGATCCCGCACATGCATCTGTACGTGATCTACCCGGTGGTCGCCGGGTTCGGCGCGGTGTTCCTGGCCATCGGTCTGCGCAACTTCCGCCGCCGCGTGCTGTCCTAGCCGATTCGGCCATCAGGGCTCATTGCGGATGGGCACTGTTGCGCCAATCATGCCCGCAGGGGGACACTGTTGCGCCAACCATGCCCTCAGGAGGACGCCGCGGTTAGCGGTAGAGTTCGCGGGCGATGATGGTGCGCTGGACCTCGGAGGCGCCCTCGTAGATGCGCGGGGCGCGCACTTCCCGGTACAGGTGCTCGAGCAGGTGGCCCCGCTGCAGCGCGCGGGCCCCGTGGACCTGCACCGCCGCGTCCACCACGTACTGCGCGGTCTCGGTGGCGAACAGCTTGGCCATCGCCGACCGCGCGGCGGTCCCCGATCCGCCGGCATCGTGGGCAGCGGCGGCCGCGTAGACCAGTAGCCTGGCCGCCTCGGTGCGGGTCGCCATCTCGGCGAGCAGGTGCGCGACGGCTTGCTGGCGGATCAGCGGCCCGCCGAACGCGGTCCTGGTACCCGCGTGGCGCACGGCCGCGTCCAGGGCCGCCTGGGCCATGCCGACCGCGAACGCGCCCACGCTGGGCCGGAACAGGTCCAGCGTGCGCATCGCGACACCGAAGCCGCGGTCCGGCTCGCCAAGCATCTCGCCGCGGTAGACCGGGACGCCGTCGAAGGTCAGGGTGCCGATCGGGTGCGGGCTGAGCATGTCCAGGTGCTCGCCGTGCAGGCCCGTGCGGTCCGCGGGTACCGTGAACGCGGTCACGCCGCGGGCGCCCGCGCCGTCGGTCGTCCGGGCGAAGACCGTGTATACGTCGGCTTCCGGCGCGTTGGAGATCCAGGTCTTCTGGCCGGTCAGCCGCCAGCCGGCGCCGTCGGGTTCGGCCCGCAGTGCCAGCGCGGCGGCGTCCGAGCCCGCGTCAGGCTCGGTGAGCGCGAAGGCCGCGACCGCGTCGCCGGCGGCGATGGCGGGCAGCCAGCGGCGGACGGCCTCGTCGGTGCCGGACTGCAGGATGGGGTAGCCGCCGAGGCCCTGCAGCGCCAGCGCGGTCTCCGCCTCGGTGCACTGGGTGGCCAGGGATTCGCGGAGCAGGCACAGGTCGGTGGCGCTGGCCTGCCTGGACAAAGGGGCCTCCCTCGACAGTGGTGCGCCCCTGGACGGCGAGCCGCCGGATATCCCTGGGAACAGCCGGGCGAGCAGGCCCAGGTCGCCCATTGCCTTGATCAGCTCGCGGTTCAGCTGGCCCGGCTGGCCGGCGTCGGCGATCGGCCGGAGCTGCTCGGCTGCGGCCTGGCGGACCTGCCGGGCGAACGCCTGTTGCTGCTCGCTCAGCGCGAACGCCGTCATGGGGCGCGGCCTGCAGAAGGCCGCCAGCGGGCGTGCGCGGTCCGGCGCGGGCCAGAGCGGATGAGTTCCAGCCGTGGCCGCGGGCCGTCGGTGCGTCCCGCCTGCGGCCTGCGGCTGCCCGCGGCGAACTGGACGGGCCAGACCGCGCCGGGGCCGGTGTATCCCTGTTCGGCGGCTGCGTGCAGGGTCCACTGCGGGTCGTACAGGTGGGTGCGGCCAAGCGCGCACAGGTCCGCCCGGCCGGCACCGATGATGGAATTCACGTCGTCGTAGGAGGAGATCGCCCCGACGGCGATCACCGCGACGCCGTACTTGCAGCCGATCTCGTTACGGATCCGGTCCGCGTACGGCGTCTGGTAGCTGCGGCCGAACGCCGGCCTTTCCTCGCTGACCACCTGCCCGGTGGACACGTCAATGCCGGCCGCGCCGTGCTCGGCGAAGGCGCGGGCGATCTCCACCGCGTCGTCGATGTCCAGGCCGCCGGGGCACCAGTCCGTCGCCGAGATCCGCACCGTCACCGGGCGTTCCTCGGGCCAGGCGGCACGGACCGCGTCGAAGACCTCCAGCGGGTAGCGGAGCCTGTTGGCCAGGGGTCCCCCGTACCGGTCGGCGCGGCGGTTGCTCAGCGGGGACAGGAACGACGACAGCAGGTAGCCGTGCGCGCAGTGCAGCTCGCACAGGTCGAAGCCTGCCCGCGCGCCCGCCCGCGCCGCGGCCGCGAACTGCTCCTTTATCAGTTCCATCTCCGCCGCGGTGAGCTCGCGCGGCGTCTGGCTGGCTGGCCCGTACCGGACCGGCGACGGCCCGCACACCTCCCAGTTGCCCTCGGGCAGCGGGCTGTCCATGCCCTCCCACATCAGCCTGGTCGAGCCCTTCCGGCCGGAATGCCCGAGCTGGATGCCGATCTTGGCGCCGGTGCTGCCGTGGACGAAACCGACGATCCGGCGCCAGGCCTCCTCCTGCTCGACGGTGTAGATACCGGCGCAGCCGGGGGTGATCCGCCCGGTCGCGGACACGCAGACCATCTCGGTCATCACCAGCCCGGCGCCGCCCAGCGCCTTGCTGCCCAGGTGCACCTGGTGGAAGTCGCCGGGCACGCCGTCCTGGGCGGAGTACATGTCCATCGGGGACACGATGACCCGGTTGGCCAGCTCAAGGCGGCCCAGCCGGAACGGCTGGAACATCGGCGGGGACGGCGGAAGCGGGATGTCAGCGCCGGCTGCCCGGCTGGCCTCGGCGGCGAACCAGCGGTCCAGGTCCGCCACGAACTCCGGATCGCGCAGCCGCAGGTTGTCATAGGTGACCCGGCGGCTGCGCGTCACGATGTTGAAGGCGAACTGGTGCGGGTCCTGCCCGGCGTACTGCCCGATGTTCTCGAACCACTCCAGGCTGGCTTGCGCGGCGCGCTGCGTTGAGGCGACCACCGGCCGGCGCTCGGCCTCGTAGGCGGCCAGCGCCCGCTCGACGCCCGGCTGCTCGTGCAGGCAGGCGGCCAGGGCCAGCGCGTCCTCCATGGCCAGCTTGGTGCCCGAGCCGATGGAGAAGTGCGCGGTGTGCGCGGCGTCGCCGAGCAGCACGATGGTGCCGTGGTGCCAGCTCGCGCACCGGACGGTGGTGAAGCTGGTCCACCGTGAGTTGTTGCCGAAAAGCTCATGCCCGGCCAGCACGTCGGCGCACAGGTCACCGATGCGCTCGATGGACCGCTCGTCGCTGCGCCCCGGCGGGAGGCCAGCGACGCCCTCCGCGATCGCGGCGAACCCGGCCCGGCGCCAGACGTCTTCGTGCATCTCCAGGATGAAGGTGCTCGCATCCCGGCTGTACGGGTAGCCGTGGACCTGCATGATCCCGGCCGGCGTGTCCAGGATGTAGAACGTGAACGCGTCGAAGACCCGGCTGGTGCCGAGCCAGATGTAGCGGGACCGCCGTTTGTCGCAGTTTTGACCGAACGAGCCAGCGAACGCGGCCCGGGTCCCCGAGTTGGCCCCGTCGGCGGCGACCACCAGGTCGTGGCCGGCCGACAGCGCCGCCGCATCGGGCGCCGGGGTGCGGAACAGCATCCGCACGCCGAGTTCCGCGCACCGGTCCTGCAGGATGGCCAGCAGCGTCTTGCGGCCCATCGCGGCGAATCCGTGCCCGCCGGAGGTGATCGTGGTGCCGCGGAAGACCACGTCGATGTCGTCCCACCGGGCGAATCCCCGGCGCATCCGTGCGAAGATCTCGATGTCAGCGTGCTCGATGCCGCCCAGCGTCTCATCGGAGAACACCACCCCGAAGCCGAACGTGTCATCGGGCGCGTTGCGCTCCCACACGGTGATGTCGTCCCGGGGGTCGAGTTGCTTGGCGAGAGCCGCGAAGTACAGGCCGCCCGGGCCGCCGCCAAGCACGGCGATGCGCACGGCGATAATCTCCTTTCGCCTGCGCCAATCGTAACCTTCAGCCATGAGCGCGCAGCGAATCAATCCGGCAGAACTCGGCCGACCCTCCGGCTTCGCGCACGCGGTATCGGTGACCGCGAGCCGGATGGTGTTCCTCGCGGGCCAGACCGCGCACGACGGTGAAGGGAAGATCGTCGCCGGGGGAGTGGTGGCCCAGTTCGAGCGGGCGCTGGGCAACCTGCTCACCGCGCTCGCCGCGGCGGGCGGGCGCCCCGGCGACCTGGTCAGCCTGACCGTCTACCTCACCGACATCGACGCCTACCAGGCACACAGCCGCCAGATCGGCGCGGTCTGGCGGCGCCTGGCCGGGACCGAGTATCCCGCCATGGCCGCCGTCGCGGTATCGCGGCTGTGGGACCCCGAGGCTCTGATCGAGATCCAGGGTATCGCCGCGCCTGCTGGCTTAGCAGGTGTGGTTACCCCCCGGAAACGGGGGGTAACCACGCTTCTGATCGGCGGTCCGTTCAGGCGGTGACCTCCTTGGATTCGGTGCTGGTCACCTCGACCTTGCGCGGCTTGGCGGCCTCGTGCACCGGGATGGCCAGCGTGAGCACGCCGGCGGTGTAGTCCGCCTTGATGTTGTCGGCGTCGAGGGTGTCGCCGAGGAAGACGGTGCGGGTGAATGTCCCGACGGGCCGTTCGGCCACGATCATCTCGGTGCCCTCGGGCTGCGTCAGGCCACGCTCGGCCCGCACGGTGAGCACGTTCTGCTCCACGGTCAGGTCGATGGTGTCCAGCCCCATGCCCGGCAGGTCGAACTTGACGTAGAAGGTGTCCCCCTGGCGGTAGGCATCCATCGGCATCGCGGCCGGGCGGGCCGTCGTGCCGAACACCTGCTGGGCCAGCCGGTCAAGGTCCCTGAACGGGTCGGTGCGCATCAGCATCGTCGCTTGCTCCTTTGACTGCTCGACACTGTTGTCCACGCCTAGGGTCTCCTGGCGAGACCTATATAGCATGTGTCCGGACCCTTGACAAGGGGCCACTTAGATTTTGTAATGGTGAAGGGCAGCCTTCACCCCAATGCTCCTGCGTGGGGGGCCGCGGGCCGCGAGGGAAGGGGGCAACAGATGCCTGGATCGGGCCAGCATCAGCAGCGACCGGACCTGTACGGCGTCCTCGGCCTGGACCAGGAAGCCTCCCGCGCGGATATCATCCGCGCCTACCGCCAGCAGGCCCGGGCCATGCACCCGGACGCCAGGCCGGACGACCCCGATGCGGCGGCCAGGTTCCAGGCGCTGACCGACGCCTACGACGTGCTCAGCGACCCGGCCCGGCGCGACGCCTACGACCGGCGGAACCCGGGACCCGGGGTCGCCCGGCCGGCCGCGCCGGGGCCGCCTGCGCGGGCCTGGGCGACCTCGCGCCCGCGCGGCGCGGGCCCGTCCGGCGCGACGATATGGGCCGGGCCTGTTCACGTGCAGCCGCCCGGCGGCCCTGCGCAGGCACAGCCCCCCGCCGGGGCAGAGCCTGGCCTGCGCGGGGATCCAGTCCGCCTTCCCCCGGACGCGGCTGCGGCACTGCTCGCCGACCTGATCAGCCGCTACTTCGATGACGAACCGGGATGGCCGCTATGGCAGTGACCCCCGGCTGGGCCGAGCCGGACCGCGGCCTGTTCAGCATCTCGGTCGCGGCGGAGCTGGCCGGCGTGCACCCGCAGACCTTGCGCATCTATGAGCGGGAGGGGCTGCTGGATCCGGCGAGGACCGCGGGCGGCACCCGCCGCTACAGCCCTGACGACATCGACCGGCTCAAGGAGATCATCATGCTGACCGCGGGCGGTCTCAACCTTGCCGGAGTGCGCCGGGTCCTGGAACTGCAGGAGCAAACCCGCCAGATGCAGGCCGAGATCGACCGGCTGCGCAAGCGGGCCACGCAGCCCGAGGCCCCAGGGAAAGCGCGCGGCTGACCGCGTCGTCGGGTCCCCGGCGCCGCCCGCCTCCGCCGCGGCATCGGCGGCGGGCATCCCATGCTGCACATGCCAAGCATGCGCTTGACATCGCAATCATCTGCTTGGTAAAGTTTGCACGAACGAGAATCCCAGAGGAAGGCACATAATGGCCAGCTACCCGACCAAGGAACTGCAGGACGAGTTCCTCAACGCGATCCGCAGGGGCCAGGAAGCCGTCATCGAGGCGGTCAGGACCTGGGTCGACACCATCCAGTCCGTGACGCCCAGGATGCCGTCGGTTCAGCTGCCGCTCGCGGACCAGCTGCCGAGCCCGCGCGAGGTCGTGGACGGCGCCTATGACTTCGCCGAGAAGCTGCTCGCCGGCCAGCGCCGGTTCGCCGAGGACATGCTGAAGGCGACGGCCCCGCTGCTGCCGGGCAACGGCCGCAGCGAGCAGACGGCCCCGCGGCCTCAGCCTGGCGCTGTGCGGCCTCAGCCTGGCACCGCGCGGCCTCATGCTGCCGCTGCCAAGGCAGAGTGACAACTGACGCGACGGCGTTAGTGCTGATCGGAGCCGTGACGCGGCAGCACCGGGAATCCCGGTGCTGCCGCGTTGTTTCGTGTGCGGCTCGCGGGGTTCACGGGGCCGCGTCGGCCAGCGTGGGACCCGCCTGGGTGGCGCGGCCCGGCATCACCGACCAGCATGCCTGCAGCAGCACCTCGGCGAACAACTGCGGTGCGGTGATGCACACCGCGTGATCGGCGGCGATCTCGTGGACCGAGGCGCCGGGGATGGCCCGGGCCAGCTTGAGCTGGCGGTTCACCGGCACGATCCGGTCACCGGTGGTGACGATCACCGCGGCGGGCACACCGACCTGGCTGATCCAGGTGTGCGACGAGAAGTCGCAGACGGCCTGGACGGCGGCGATGGCGGTGGCAAGGGAGGTCCGGCTCAGCTGGGCGCGGACCCAGGCCGCGGTTGCCGGGTCGCCGACGGGACCGAGCAGCGCCATCCCGAGAACCTCGGCGCTTACCGGCCGCAGCAGCGGGTTCCACTGGAGAGCGGCGGCGATCCCCGGCAGCGTCAGGGCGGCCAGCCTTTCCGCCGGTGTCCCCAGGACGTTGCGCGCGGTGGCGCACAGCACCAGCCCGGACAGCAGCGCGGCGTGCCGCCGGTACAGCAGCTGAGCGATCATCCCACCCATGGAATAGCCCACGGCGGCGAAGCTGCCGATGCCCAGGTACTGCGCCAGCACGGCCACGTCGTCGGCGCAGTCCTCAAGCCGGAAGGCCCAGCCGGGACGGATCCCGTCGCCGTGGCCGCGCAGGTCGAGCGCGATGACACGGAAATGACCGGACAGCGGCTCCAGGACCTTGCCCCAATTGAGCTCGGCGGTGAAGGTGAGACCGTGGATGAGCACGAGCGTGCCGGCACCGGGGGGACCGGGGCACTCCCACACCCGGGTGACGCCGCGGCCCGGCAGTTCCACCAGCCGGCTTCGCGGAGCCGCTGCGTTGCTGAGCGCGTGCCGCACTGCTCCTCGCTCTCGCGATACCGGTCAGCGAGAGCCGGCGACCGGCCGCAGCGCCGACAAGACCGAAAGGCCCGAATAGAGAGAGTATTCCCCGTGCGGGTGGTAAATATGCGCGCTGACTGACCCATCGAGCCTGCGCGACAGGTGTGATTATGGATGCGCTGGCGTCTGGCCAGTCAGGATGTACCCGCCGCCGAACCCCATCTCGCGCACCTGCACATCGTGGAGCAGGCGCTCCAGATGCCTCCACGGCCGGTCAAATCCGCTGAAGCTCCGCACGTACGGGGCGTGCAGCATGCCAACCATCCAGTTGACAGCCATCATCATCGGGTCAGGCCACTTCGACCACGTGGCCCACTTGCCGCCGCCGGCCGCCACCCACGCCCCGGGGCGCAGCGTCGACAGCACGTTGCGCAGCGCGCCGGGGGACTGCAGGATGTCATGGACGGCGCAGAAAAGCGCTGCGTCTGCGGTGAGCGCGATCTGGGCATCCTCGGCGGAGGACTGCACGACCGTGACGTTATGCCACCCTTCGCCCGCGATGTGCTCGCGCGCCACTGCGGCCATCTCAGCTGACTCCTCGATGCCGAGCACGCTGCCCCGCGGTCCCACCTTTTCCCGCAGCAAGCCGCAGCACAGCCCGGTCCCGCAGCCCACGTCGAGGACCACCTGCCCGCGGGTCAGCGGGAGCGCGTCGACAATCGCGTGGCGGTAGGGCTGGAATGCACCGGTGTCCTGGTTGTAGGAATGGGCCTGCCCCGTGTAGGCCGACAACCGCCGTGTGCCCATGGCTCCTCACCTGCCTTCGATGGAGCAGCATTCCCCGGCGTGTTCCCTACGGAACCTAGCTCCGATGTGCCCCATCGGGGTAAACGGCGTGTGAGTTTCACGTTACCGCGCAGCCCAGCGCGCTCAGTGCTTTCCGGAGCGCGCGCGTCGGGCAAGCCGCCGCGCGGCCGCTCAGGTGGTGCCGAGCAGCGGCGGGCGGCCGCCGCTGCTCGGAATCAGCTCGCGGGCCGGGTGCGTCGTCGCCGCCGGCCCGGCGGCGAAGGCCAGCAGGACGTTCCGGGTGGCGGCCTGGACCGCGCGGCTGGCCGCTGCCGGGACGGCCGGGCAGCCCGCGGCGTCGGGCAGCCCGCAGACCCAGTCCTCGGTACCGGAGTCGAACACTCCGGCGCCGCTGGCGGCGGTGTAGTAGCTGACGTCGCTGTAGGTGGGGCCCTGCGCGCCGCACAAGACCGGGGACCTGGCGATCACCTCGATCGGGCTCGGCGTCGGCTCATCCGGGTTGACCTGGTCGAATTCAGGCCCGACCAGGCCGGGCAGCGACTCGCCGGCCCGTACCCCGCTGGCCGCCCACACCCAGCTATCCGGGTCGGTGACCACCATCGGGAAGTTGGCGGTGACCGAGCAGACATAGGACTGCCCGATCAGCGAGCTCTCCGGGTCGGCGTCCGGCGGGAGGGGCCAGTCGCCGGTGACGAGCGCGTTGTCCTTGCCATACAGCGGGTCTTCCTGCGGGATCTTGTAGTTGACCTCGATACGGTCCGGGCCGAGCGGCGAGGACTCGAACCTGATCTTGCGGAAGATCGCGTTGGCGCCGAAAAAGGCCAGGTTCGCGCCCGAGTCCCGGGCTCGGGTCAGCGTGGCGCGCATCGCCGGTGACCAGTACTCATCGTGCGCCTCGCTGACCACCGCCCTCGCGCCGTTGAGCACGTTCGGGTCCAGGTCGAGATCGATGCTGGTGAGAAAGGCCAGCGGCAGGCCCAGCCGGGAGGCGTACACGACGATCGGCAGCTCGATCTGGAAGTAGGCGCCGGCGCCGTTGTCGTAGGAAAGCGGGCGGTCGAAGCTGACCCGGCGGCCGCGGTCGGCGCAGCTGCCGCCCGGTCCGCCGTACAGGCTGTAGCCGCCCCAGCCGTTGTAGGCCTGGTAGGAGGTGACCGGCGAGATGAGCACCACCCGGCCGGCCACCGAGGGCGAGCGGACCACGAACGGCACGTAGTTCTGCACGCCGCTGGAGGCGTCCAGGCGCAGCAGGTACGAGCCGGGTGGCCAGTGCGCCGTCGGCACGGTCAGGCTCGGCCTCCATGGCGCGACCGCCATGGAGCCCGGCTGCTCGATCCGCTCCGCCGCCTGGTAGTGGCCGGGCACCGGGGGTGAGGTCCACACCAGGCTGGCCAGATCCCCGCCGTACCAGCCCATCCGGAACGCCAGCACCCGGAAGCCGGGCGCCGTGGTGGACACGTAGAGCCGGAACGGCGTGCCGGGCGGCACGTCGGCCGGGTCGGGGTATCCCTCCAGCTGGTACAGGTGGCCAGGCCGGGTGATCCGCCAGCCCGGGTCTCCCCGTGCGGCATTCCCCTGGCGCGCGGGACTGGCCGCCGTGCTGGCGGCCCGGCGCGGCGGCCCTTCGCGGTGCGCCGGCGCCGCTGAGCACCCCGCGACCGCGAGGACAGCCGCCACCACGCCGGCGACCACCAGCCGGAGGACCGGATCAGCGGGCGGAAACGCGTCACCACCGTCCCTTCTGGCCATAGGCACCCACGCTAGCCCCGGCGCGCGCCCGCTTTCGCAAGGAGGCGTCGAGGTTGGCAGGAACGCGGCGGGTACGCTGCTTGGCGGCCTTGATATCACGCCATCCGGAGCCGCCCGCTCATGCTCAGCCGCGACCTCGTCGATTCCCTGTTCCCGCCGGACCTGCCCGGGCCGCAGCACTGGGAGCGCCGCTACCCGCCGCGCGGCCTGCCCGAGGGCGCCGAGGTCACCCGGTTCTCGCCGAGCCCGACCGGCTTCCTGCACATCGGCGGGGTGTACACGGCGATGATCGACAAGGACATCGCGCACCACTCCGGCGGCCGCTACCTGGTCCGGGTGGAGGACACCGACCAGGCCCGGGTCACCGCGGGCGCCGCCGAGCAGTTCGCCGAGGCGTTCGGCTACTTCGGCATCGGCCCGGACAAGGACCACGCCACCGGCGGCTACGGCCCGTACACGCAGTCCGCGCGCGAGCAGGTCTATCTCAGCTACGTCCGTGAACTCCTGCGCCAGGGCAAGGCGTACCTGGACTTCGAGACCCAGCAGGAGGCGGGGGAGAGGACCGCCAGGCAGCGGGCGGCTGGAGCGCTGCCCGGCTACTACGGGCAGTGGGCGGTCTGGCGCGACGCCCCGCAGCAGCGCGTCGCCGAACAGCTGGCGGCTGGCCGCCCCTACGCGGTCAGGTTCCGCTCGCCGGGGCTTGCCGGGAGGCGGGTCAGCTTCACCGACGCAATCCGCGGCGAGCTGACCATGGAGGACAACCGCAACGACGCGGTGATCCTCAAGCGCAGCGACACCCGTCCGCGGCTGCCCACCTACCACTTCGCGCACGCGGTGGACGACCACCTGATGCGGGTCACGCTGGTAATCCGCGGCGAAGAGTGGATCTCCTCGGTACCGCTGCACCTGCAGCTGTTCGCCGCGCTTGGATTCCCCCCGATCCGGTATGCGCACATCGCGCCGCTGATGAAGCAGGCCGGCGGCAGCCGCCGCAAGCTGTCCAAGCGCCACGACCCCGAGGCCAGCGTCAGCTTCTACATCGCCCACGGGTACCCGGCGCCGGCGGTGGAGTACTACCTGCGCGGCCTGGCCAACGGTCGGCTCGCCGAGATGCCCTTGCCGCAGGCCCTGGCCGAGCCGATCCGGCTATCAGAGATGGGCACCGCCGGGCCGCTGGCCGATCTGGTCAAGCTCGACGACATCTGCGCCGACTACGTGGCCACCCTGTCCGGGCGGACGATCCTCGCCGATGTCACCGCCTGGGCGCGCCGCTATGACCCCGACCTCGCCCGGGTCCTGGACGCCGAGCCGGACCTGGCGCTGCGGGCGCTGGCCATCGAGAGGGAAGGCGTGGCCAACCCGCGCAAGGACCTGCGGAAATGGGCGGACTTCCGGAACGTCTACGGGTACTTCTTCCCGGAGTTCTTCCAGCTGGTCACCGACCCGGCCGATCCGCGGTTCGGCGGCCTGGACCCGGACTTGGTCCGCGCCGTGGCCGCCGAGTTCGCCGGCAACTATCAGCCAACCGCGGAGGACTGGTTCGGCCAGATCCGGCGGCTCGCCGCGGAGCTGGGATTCGCGCCCAGCGGGAAGGCCTACAAGCAGGACCCGGCCGCCTACCCCGGCTCGATCGTTGAGGCATCTGCCGTCATCAGGGTGCTGCTCACCGGAGCGCGGGACAGCCCCGGCCTGCCCGCCGTCGCCGCCGCGCTCGGCCCCGGCGAGGTGCTGCGCCGCGTCGGCGCGCTGCGGTTACGGGTAAGCCTGCCCGGGGAAGATCACCGGCCCCACGCCGTGGATGGCCTGGGACCGGGCCCGGGCCAGCAGCGCCTGCGCGGCCTGAGGGCCGTTCTCGCCGGTCTGCGAAATCCGTGCCGCGATGAGCCCCGCGACCAGCGGCGTGGCGAACGACGTCCCGCTCCACCGGGCCATCCCATCGAAGTTCCGCCACGTGCCGGCGTCCGGCGGCTCGGTGCACTGGTACCGCCCCTTCGCGAACGCGTTGACCAGTCCCTCGCCGGGCGCGAAGACGTCCACCCACGACCCGTAGTTGCTGAACCGTGCCCGGCCCTGCCGGTCGGCGCTGAGGGCGCCCACGCCGACCGCCCAGGGATAGGCGGCCGGCCAGAACGGGCGCCTCGATGAGTCGTTCCCCGCCGCCGCCACCAGGACCGTGCCGGCGTGGCTGCGCAGCCGCTCCTCGATGACCTCGAAGCCGAGCAGCGGGATGTCCTTCCTGCTGTTGGTGCCGAACGACAGCGATATGACCTCCGCGCCCATCTTCAGCGCGTCGCAGACCTGCTTGGCCAGGTCGGCCTCGAAGACCGCGCCGAACTTGGCGAACGTCCTGTCCACCCACACATCGGCGCTGGGCGCCATGGTCCGCGCGACGCCCGCCGCGAATGTCCCGTGACCGGCATAGGGAAGGATGCGCGGCGGGTACCCGCCGGTCGGGTTCTCCTTCTCGCCGTCCACACCTTCCAGCCACGCGTGCTCGGCGTCCGCGCCCGGC
This sequence comes from Streptosporangiaceae bacterium, assembly GCA_019246795.1. Classification (GTDB taxonomy): domain Bacteria; phylum Actinomycetota; class Actinomycetes; order Streptosporangiales; family Streptosporangiaceae; genus Palsa-504. The sequence goes on from JAFAPY010000210.1 coordinate 74,343, forward strand.
AGCAGGCCGCTGTCGGGGATCACGATGAGCACCCCTTCGCCGTCGGACGGCTCTGCGGACACGCCCGGGTCGGGCGGCGCGTCACCTGCGACCTCCTCCGGCTCCGTGGCGGGGCAGGTGCTGGTGGTGCAGACATAGAGGATGTGCTCTGGTGTGGCAACCCCCGTGCCGAGGGCCTGGTCGATGTCGGTGCAGGCTTCCTCCACGCTCCGTCGTTCGTCCGCGTTGAACTCCAGCCGGGTCAGGCCACGCAGGTTGTTGTCATGCGCGACGGGGGCGCCGGACACGATCCGGGTCACCCGGTCGATGTCGGCGTCGCGGACCAGCAGGGTACGGTGCCGGTGAAGGTAGTCGACGTTGCCGGGGTCGGCCCGGTCGGCCGGGTGAGCCGCAGCGCCTTGCAGGCCGTCCAGGATCCCAGCAATGCCGGCCAAGACCAGGCTGAGCTGCGCGTCGAGACGGCTCCGCGGCTGGTCAGGTCCCTCGTCACCGATCGTCATGGCCAACCCCATCTCCCATTTCATCGATATTGGGAACTGTCTAGCATTATCGGAGTGACGCCGGGAGATCCTGATACGGGAAACCTGCCATTGGACCCGGCTCGGTTGCTCCCCCTTGCGCTATCGCGGCCACGGGACGCTGTGCTCGCCGCCCGCACCGTGCTGGCCGGCCAGCCCGGCGCGTACGACGCCTCGCTGGCTCACCACGCGATCGGGATCGTCCTGCGTGACCACGGGAACCTTCCCGGAGCCATCGCGGAGTTGAGGACGGCAGTGAGGCTGGCTCGTGGGTCCGGCCACCCTGAGCGCGAGATAGACGTGCAGGCCACGCTCGGCGTCGCGCTGGCGTGGACGGGCCGCAGCCGGGAAGGGCTCGCGCTCCTGGATAAGGCGGTTGAAGCTTCGCGTGGCCATGCGGCCGGGCGTGCGCTGATGCGGCGCGCGTCGGTGCTCAGAGACCTGGGCCGCTTCTATGAGGCATATCAGGACCTGAGTCACGCCCTGCCTGCATTCCGCCGGGCGGGCGACACGGTATGGGAGGCACGATCGCTGATGCACCGAGCCGAGGTCTTCCTCGCGTTCGGCGTGCCGCGGCGGGCCGTTGCGGACTTCGTCAGGGCCGAAGAGCTGTTCGCCGCCACCGGGCAGGAACTCGAGTACGCCAAAGCCCGGCACAACCGCGGACTGACCGCGCTGAGCCTGGGCGACCTTCCCGAGGCGCTGACCTATCTTGACGAGGCAGGGAATCGCTACAACGTACTCGGTGAGACCAACCCCGATCTGGCCCTCGACCGGTGCGTGGCGCTGCTGGCCGCCGGGCTGGCCGAAGAGGCGGCGCAAGAGACAGACACCGCGCTGAGCCGGATACCTCCGGGAGGAGGCATAGCATTCAAGCGGGCGGAACTGTCTTTGGCGGCGGCCACCGCCGCCCTGGCCGCGGGCGACCCGGCCAACGCCAGACAGCGGGCGGCTCAGGCGCGGCGGATGTTCCGGGCGCAGGGCCGCGCCCTCTGGGAGGCGCGCGCCGGCCTGGTCCTCGCCGACGCCAGGTACGCCGCCGGGGAGCACTCGGCTGCCCTGCTCCGTTCCGCCGAGGAGGTCGCCGCCCGTCTCGACGCGTTCCGGGCCGCCGATGCGATGCAGGCGCACCTGCTCGCCGGGCGAATCGCGCTGCGCCGGGACAGCGTGGCAGCGGCCGGTCCGCACCTCGAGCGCGCCGCCAGGTCTCGCCGCCGCGGGCCGCCGCTGACCCGCAGCGTGGCCTGGCTGGCCCGGGCGCTGCAGGCCGACGCACGGGGCAGCGCCAGGGCCACCGCCGCCGCCTGCGGCCGCGGGCTGGACGCCCTGCAAGAGCACCAGGGCAGGCTCGGTGCCACCGAGCTGCGCGCCTACGGCACGGCGCACGGCGGCGAACTGGCCGAGCTGGCCCAGCGCGACGCGCTGAGGCGCGGCGACGTGCGGCGGCTGCTGTTCTGGAGCGAGCGGTGGCGGGCGACCGCGCTGGCGGCGCGCAGCGCACCGCTGCGCGGGGACACCGAGCTGGCGGCCGAGCTGGAGGCCCTGCGCAGCGTGAGCCGGCTGCTCCGGCAGACCGAGATGGCCGCCTCCCGCCGCAACGCGCTGGAGCGGGAGCGGCGCCGGCTTGAGGCCGGGGTCCGGGCCCGTACCCGCCGGGCGCTGGGCAGCCGCAAGCTGGGGGAGGAAGGCTTCGACGTCGACGCGCTCGCCGCCGACCTGGACGGGACCACGCTGATCGAGCTGGTCACGGTCGATGACGTGCTGCACGCGGTCGTGGTGGCGGGCCGGCGGGTGCGCCTGCACACGGTGGGCGGCGTTCCGGAACGCGAGGCGCAGCTGAGCCGCTTCATGCTGCGCCGCCTCGCCCATCGTCGCCCGCAGCCGGGCGACGAGAGCGCGCTGGATTACCGGGGCGCCGTCCTGGAGTCCGAGCTGCTCGGCGCCGCCGCGGCGGACCTCGGCGACGGCCCCGTCGTCGTCGTACCGCCGGGCCGGCTCCGCGCCGTGCCGTGGACCCTGATGCCGTCCCTGCGCGGCCGTGCCGTGACCGTGGCACCGTCGGCGGCGACCTGGATGCGCGCCCGCCGCACGACACCCCCGGCGCAGCGGCGCGTCGCCCTCGTCGCCGGGCCCGGGCTGGGCACGGGGGGCGCGGAGGTCGTGCAGCTGCGCGGTCGCTATCCCCAGGCGGAGATGCTCGGCGACGGCACCGCGACGGCCGCCCGGGTGCTCGGTGCCCTGGACGGCGCGTGGCTCGCGCACATCGCGGCCCACGGCACGTTCCGGGCCGACAACCCCTTGTTCTCCTCGATCCAGCTCGACGACGGGCCGCTGATCGTGCACGACTTCGAGCGCCTCGCCCGCGCGCCGCACTGGCTGGTGCTGTCGAGCTGCGACTCGGGCGTCGATGCGGCGGTGGGCGCAGACGAGCTCCTGGGCTTGGTGAGCAGCCTGGTCCCGATGGGCGCGGTCGGGATCGTGGCCAGCATCGTGCCGGTCAGCGACCCGGCCGCCGTGCCGCTCATGCTGGCTCTGCACGAGGGGCTGCAGGCAGGCGCGACGCTGCCTGAGGCGCTGCGGGCCGCTCGCCTGGCCAGTCGCGGCGACCCGCTGGCGGAGGCGACCGCGCACTCCTTTATCGCTCTCGGCGCCTGAACCACGGCGCAGGGGCCGCTACAGGGTTACCCACGCGGTCACGACGTCGGCGCCGTCCGCCGTGCGCCAACGCAGGCGGAACGGGCCTGAGGGTTTGGGCTCGACGGCGAAGCATCCTGCCTGGTCCACCGGTGTGGTCCCCGCAGCGCCCGCACTGGTCTCCGTCTCGATCGTCCCTTCCCGCGGGGGGATGACCTGGCCGAGCAGGGACGCCTCGGCGACCTCGACTTCTATGGACAGGTGCGCCGAGGAGAAGGTGAGAGCCCGGATCGGTGCGGTCCCGGACCGCACCGCCGCGCTCAGCTCGGTGTCGGTGCTGGAGTCGTAGGTGAGCTCCGCGAGCTCGGCGTCGATGTTGTGCCAGGCGTAGGCGTTCTTGCCCATCTCCACGAAGCGGGAGGGAACGGCCTGACGTGCCCGCACCGCCTGGCGCAGCGCCGCGAGAAGCTGCTCGTCGTCCGCGCTGTCAAACACGTGGCCCACCTCCTGGAGCGCTGGTTGGAATCTCGTCCTCGCCAAGCGCGATGACGGTAGTGGACTTGCGCAGCCGTTCCAGGCAGCGGGCGCGCTGCGGGCCGATGCTGCCGACCGGGATCCGGAGCGCTGCGCTGATTTCGGCGTAGGAGCGCGGCGGGTCGCTGACGAGCATCGACAGCAGCTCCCGGCAGTGCTCGGGAAGCTCGGCGAGGGCGGCGCGCAGCGCCGCGTTCCGTTCGGCCGTGATGATCTCCTGATCGATCGCCGACGGATCTGCAAAGGGCAGGGTGTCCTCCAGCTTGCTTCCCATGCTCTGCGATCTGCGGGCCACCGCCACCACCCGCAGGCATTCACGGTGTGTGGTCGTCGCCAGCCACCCGGGCAACGCGGCCGGCTCACGCAGCCTGCCGAGCTGCTCGACCAGCAGCAGCCACACCGTCTGCCCGACATCCTCGGCATCGTGGCTGGTCAGCCGGTACCGCATGCAGACCGACCAGACCAGCGGCGCGTAGCGCTCCACGATCTCGTCCCACGCGTGCTGGTCTCCGTCGGCCGCGCGGGCCACCAGCGCCACAACGGACGGGTCGTCACGCATGCGTGTCCTCACCAGCTCGGTGACCTGTTCGCCCTCCACCATGATCGATGCCTCGGCTCGGTGACAGCAACCTTTCCTCAACCCGGAGGACGCCACGTCCATCCTGATACATGCTCCTTACGTTTTTTCGCTTTTTCGCGCCGACGGAGATACTGGGTCCGTGAGCGACCGCGTCCTGACCATCCCGAACGCGATCAGCGCGGCCAGGCTGGCCGGGGTCCCCGTCTTCCTGTGGCTGGTTCTCGGGCCGCGTACCGCCGCCGCGGACGCCTGGGCGGTCGCGCTGCTCATCGCCGCGGGCCTCTCGGACTGGCTGGACGGCAAGGTCGCCCGCGCGCTGAACCAGTCCAGCAGGCTCGGGCAGGTGCTCGACCCTGCCGCCGACCGGCTGTACATCGCCGCGACCGTGGTCGCGCTGGCGGTCCGCGCGATCATCCCGTGGTGGCTCGTGGCGGTCCTCGCAGCGCGGGAACTGGCGGTCGCGGTGGCGCTTGCCGTGCTGCGGCGCCGGGCCGGGTACGGCACGCTGCAGGTCAGCCTGGTGGGCAAGGCTGCTACCTTGTGCCTGCTCTACGCCTTCCCGCTGCTGTTCCTCGGCGATCACCCCGGCTGGGGCGGGACGCTGGCGCGGGTACTAGGCTGGGCGTTCGCGACGTGGGGGACCGTCCTGTACTGGTGGGCCGCGACGCTGTACATCGCCCAGGTGAGGATGCTGACCAGCGGTGCCAGGGCAAGCCCGTGATTCCCGCGGTGACGGGGTAGACCTACGGGCGGAAAACGGGAAGGAGCCGCGAAGCCATTGAAGGCCGTCGTGATGGCAGGGGGGGAGGGAACACGGCTACGGCCGATGACCGCGAATCAGCCCAAGCCGCTGCTTCCCGTCGCTAACAGGCCGATCATGGAGCACGTGCTGCGGCTGCTGAAGCGGCACGGCTTCACCGAGACCGTGATCACCGTCCAGTTCCTCGCCGCGCTGGTCCGCAACTACTTCGGCGACGGCGAGGAGTTCGGGATGAGCCTGCAGTACGCGACCGAGGAGATGCCCCTGGGCACGGCGGGCAGCGTCCGGAACGCGGAGGACGCGCTGCGCGACGAGCCTTTCCTGGTCATCTCCGGCGACGCGCTCACCGATATGGACCTGTCCGCGCTGGTCAGGTACCACCAGGACAACGGCGCGCTGGTCACCGTCGCGCTGGCCCGGGTGCCCGACCCGCTGGAGTTCGGCATCGTGATCACCGACGAGGACGGCCGGATCCAGCGGTTCCTCGAGAAGCCCACCTGGGGCCAGGTGTTCTCGGACACGGTCAACACCGGGCTGTACGTGATGGAGCCCGAGGTGCTTGCCGAGGTCCCGCCGGGCGAGGTGATCGACTGGTCCGGCGACGTCTTCCCGACCCTGCTCAAGCGCGGCTCCCCGATGTTCGGCTACATCTCCGAGGACTACTGGGAAGACGTCGGCACCCACGAGAGCTACCTCAAGGTCCAGGCCGACGTGCTGGCCGGCCGGGTGCGCACCGACATCGCCGGCTTCGAGGTATCGCCGGGCGTCTGGGTCGCCGAGGGTGCCGAGGTGGACGCGGACGCGGTGCTCACCGGCCCGCTGTGCATCGGCGACTACGCCAAGATCGAGCCGGGCGCCCACCTGCGGGAGTACACGGTGATCGGCAGCAACGTGGTGGTCAAGGAGGGCGCGTTCCTGCACCGCGCCGTGGTGCACAGCAACGTCTACGTCGGCCAGGGCGTCACGCTGCGCGGCTGCGTGATCGGCAAAAACACCGACGTCATGCGGCTGGCCAGGATTGAGGAGGGCGCGGTCGTCGGTGACGAGTGCGTGATCGAGCCCGAGGCGTACCTGTCCGCCGGGGTCAAGGTGTACCCGTTCAAGACCATCGAGGCCGGCGCGGTCGTGAACACCAGCGTGATCTGGGAGTCGCGAGGACAGCGGACCCTGTTCGGCCAGCGGGGCGTGTCCGGGCTGATCAACGTGGAGGTCACCCCTGAT
>JAFAPY010000140.1 GCA_019246795.1 Streptosporangiaceae bacterium
GATCCGGCCCGCAGGCCGCCGGTGAGCGACGTGGACCAGGCGTCGTTCCGCCGGGCGGCGGGCCAGTTCCCCTGCGGCATCGTGGTGGTCACCACCAGCGACGGCCACGCCATGACCGTCAGCGCGTTCACGTCGGTCTCGCTGGACTCCCCGCTGGTGCTGTTCTGCGCGGAGAAGATCGCCCGGTTCCACGACGCGGTGCTCGCGGCCGGGTCATGGGCGGTGTCGATCCTGGCCGAGGACGCGGAGAAGACCGCGCGCTGGCTGGCCACCCGCGGCCGTCCGCTGGAGGGCCAGCTGGACGGCGTGCCGCACCACCCCGGTGAGGTCACCGGCGCCCCGCTGCTCGACGACGCACTGGCGACCCTGGAATGCCGGACCGCCGCCGTGCACGACGGCGGCGACCACAGCATCATCGTCGGCCACGTCGCCGCGGTGGCCGGGCCGCCGCGTCCTCCGCGCGGCCCCCTGGTGCACTACGCGGGCGCCTACCGCCGCCTCAGCCGCTAGTACCGCCGCCTCAGCCGCTGGCTGCCGCCTCAGCCGCTGCCTGCCGCCGCCTCAGCCGCTGACTGCTTCCTCGATCCGGTCGATGCCCCAGTCGAGTTCCTCGGCGGTGATGACCAGCGGCGGCGCGAGGCGGATCACGTTCCCGTGGGTCTCCTTCGCCAGCACGCCGTGAGCGGCCAGCCGCTCGCACGCCTCACGCCCCGGCAGCGACGCGAACTCGACGCCTGCCCACAGCCCGCGGCCGCGTACCTGGCGGACCGCCGAAGCCGGCAGCGCGGTCAGCCGCGCGTGCATCCGCTCGCCGAGCACCGCCGAACGCGCCTGGTACCCCCCGGTGCGCAGCATGGCGACCACCTCGCGGCCGACCGCGCAGGCCAGCGGGTTCCCGCCGAACGTGGACCCGTGCTGCCCCGGGCGCAGCACGCCGAGCACCGGCCAGGTCGACACCATCGCCGACACCGGCACGATGCCGCCGCCGAGCGCCTTGCCGAGCAGGTAGGCGTCGGGCACCACGCCTTCGGCTGCGCACGCGAAGGTGTACCCGGTGCGGCCGAGCCCGGACTGGATCTCGTCCTCGATCATCAGGACGCCGCGGGCGGTGCACAGCTCCCGGACCCCGGCCAGGAAGCCGGGCGGCGGCAGGACCACCCCGGCTTCCCCCTGGATCGGCTCGACGAGCACGGCGACCACGCGCTCGCCGAGCTCGCCGACGACCGCGGCCAGCTCATCGAGGTCGCCGTACCGCACCACGCGGAAACCCGGCGTGTACGGCCCGAAGTCCTCCCGGGCGTCCGGATCGGTGGAGAAGCTGACGATCGTGGTGGTGCGCCCGTGGAAGTTCCCGGTGAACGCGATGATCACGGCCTGGTCGGCGGGCACCCCCTTGACCGTGTATCCCCATTTCCGTGCGACCTTGATCGCGGTCTCCACCGCCTCGGCGCCGGTGTTCATCGGCAGCACCACGTCCATGCCGGCCAGTTCCGCCAGCTCGGCGCAGAACGGCCCGTACTGGTCGTGGTCGAACGCCCGGCTGACCAGCGTGACCCGCTCCAGCTGTCGGCGGGCGGCCGCGATCAGCCTGGGGTGGCGGTGGCCGAAGTTCAGCGCCGAGTACGCGGCGAGCATGTCCAGGTAGCGGCGCCCTTCGGCATCGGTCACCCAGGCTCCCTCGGCGTGCGCGGCGACCACGGGCAGCGGGTGGTAGTTGTGCGCCCCGTGCGCGTCGCCGAGCTTCATCAGGCCGACCGCGCTGCCGGTCATCGTGCCGGTCATGCCGACCTCGCAGGACGCAGTTCCAGCGTGCAGCATTTCGGGCCGCCGCCGCCCTTGAGCAGCTCTGACATGTCCACGGGCACCGGCTCGAAGCCGCGCGCGGCGAGCTGGGCCGCCAGGCCGGCGGCCTGGGCCGGCAGCACGACGTGCCGGCCGTCGCTGACCGCGTTCAGGCCCAGTACCTCGGCGTCGGAGTCGGTGGCCTCGATCAGCTCGGTGAACTGGCGGGCGATGGCGGCCCGGCTGGCGTCGTCGAAGGCGTCGGGGTAATACATGGCGGTGTCGGCGTCCAGCACGCACAGCGCGGTGTCCAGGTGGTAGAACCGCGGGTCGACCAGCCGCACGCTGATCACGGGCACGCCGAACACCGCGGCCAGCTCGCCCGCTACAGCGGCAGCGGTGCGGAAGCCGTGCCCGGCGAGCAGCGCCCGGCCGGTGAACAAGACGTCGCCCTCGCCCTCGTTGACGTGCTCGGGCACCCGCACGTCGGCATAGCCGCCGGCCCGGAACCATGCCAGGTAGGCGGCGGCCTCGGCGGCCCGCTGCGGGTAGCGGAACCGGGCGCCGAGCACGGTGCCGCCGACCACCGTGGCGCCGTTGGCGGCGAAGACCATGTCCGGCAGCCCGGCCACCGGCTCGATGACCCGCACGTCATGGCCGAGGTCCAGGTAGGTCTGGCGCAGCCGCGCCCACTGCCGGAGCGCGACGCCAGCGCTGGCCGGCTCCTCCGGCCGCATCCACGGGTTGATCGCGTAGCTGACGGTGAAATGCTCCGGCGGGCACATCAGGTAGCCACGAGCTGTCGCCCGCCGCAGCCTTCGCTGCCGCAGTGTCCCCTGCTCAGGGCGCGGCCTGTCCACGGTGGTGATCATGTGCCCAGGGTAGCGGGCGGCCGGCAGCGGAAAACACACGCCGGTCATGCGTCCCAGCGGTAGATCGTTGCGCGATTGCGGCGTATCACGGCGGATCGTTGCGCATCACCCGCAAAGGGCCGCGGACCCGCTGCGGGCGCCGGCGTTTGGCTGCCTACTGCGGGGTACGGGCAACGCCAGCCTGACATGAGGAGGCCGGACTGGCACACGATGAGGGAAGGGCGCGCTCGGCAAGGCTGCGGCGCAGCGACCTGACCGGCCCCGGTATCAGGCGGGTTCGCGCCGGACGTAGCTTCCGCTACACCGATGCGCGCGGCGAGCCGGTGCCTGCCGCCGAGCGGGACCGGATCAAGAACCTTGTCATCCCGCCCGCCTGGCGCGATGTGTGGATCTGTCCCTGGCCGCACGGGCACATCCAGGCCGCCGGGACCGACGCGGCCGGCCGGCGGCAGTACCTGTACCATCCCCGGTGGCGCGAGAAGCGGGACCGGGAGAAGTACGATCACATGCTCGAGTTCGCCGCCGCGCTGCCCGGCGTGCGCGAAGCGGTGACACGTGAGCTGGCAGGGCGCGGGCTCACCAGGGAGCGCGTGCTCGCGGCCGCGGTGCGCCTGCTCGACCTCGGCTTCTTCAGGGTCGGCGGGGAAAGGTACGCCGAGGATAACGGGACGTTCGGGCTGGCCACGCTACGGCGGGACCACGTCAGCTTCTCCCGCGGCGAGATCGTGTTCTGCTATCCGGCCAAGGGCGGCTATGAGCGCGTGCAGGCGGTCGCCGACCCGCAGGTCGTGCGGGCGGTCCGCGCGCTGAGATCGCGACGGGACGGCGGCGACGCGCTGTTCGCCTACCACCAGCAGGACCGCTGGCATGACCTGCACAGCCAGGAGGTCAACTCCTACCTGAAGGAGCTGACCGGCCTGGATGCCAGCGCCAAGGACTTCAGGACCTGGAACGCGACGGTGCTCGCCGCGGTCGGGCTCGCGGTCTCGCCGGTGCCGCGCACCTCGGCCAGCAGCCGCAAGCGCGCGGTGGCCCGCGTGGTCACGGAGGTTTCCGAGTACCTCGGCAACACGCCGTCGGTGTGCCGCAAGTCCTACATCGACCCGCGGGTGATCGAGCGGTACGAGCGCGGCGACACCATCGCCGCCGACCTGGACCGGCTCGGTGAGGAAACCAGCCAGGGCTCGCTGGCCATCCAGGGCGCGGTCGAGCAAGCCGTGCTCACCCTGCTCCGGGCCGGCTGAGCCGGTCCGGGCGGGGCGTCACCTATCCGGGGACGCCGGACCCGAGCCGCCGCGCAGCCGCGGCGACCTGTGCGTCGGTGGCGGTCAGCGCCACCCGGATGTGCCGTGCCCCGGCGGTCCCGTACAGCGCACCTGGGGCGACCAGGATGCCGCACTGCGCAGCGAGCAGCTCCGCCGCCGACCAGCAGTCGCGCGCCGGGTGCGCCGCCCACAGGTACAGCCCGGCCTGCGAGTGGTCGATCCGCCAGCCCGCCTGCTCCAACGCCGCCCACAGCACCGAACGCCGCGCAGCGTACCGCTCCCGCTGCGCCTGCGCGTGCCCGTCGTCTTCCAGCGCCGCGGCCATCGCGGCCTGCACCGGGCCGGGCATGATCATGCCGGCATGCTTCCTTATCTCGAGCAGCCCGGAAACCAGCGCCGGGTCGCCGGTCACGAACCCGGCCCGGTACCCGGCCATGTTGGACCGCTTGGACAGCGAATGGACCGCGAGCACGCCTGCGTGCGATCCGCTGCACACGTCCGGGTGCAGCACGGAAACCGGAGCCGTTTCCCAGCCCAGACCGATGTAGCACTCGTCGGACGCCACCACCGCCCCGCGTTCCCTGGCCCAGTCCACCACCTTGCGCAGGTGGCCGGCGGGCAGCACCCGCCCGGTCGGGTTGGACGGGGAATTCAGCCATACCAGCCGGACCCGGGAAGGGCCGGCCCCCAGCAGGCTGTCCGACGCGACGGGATCAGCGCCGGCCAGCCGCGCCCCGGCGTCGTAGGTCGGGTACGCCAGCGCCGGGTGCAGCACCACGTCGCCCCGGCCGAGCCCCAGCATGACCGGGAGCCACGCGATGAACTCCTTGGTCCCGATGACCGGCAGCACGTCGTCCGGCGACACACCGACGCCGTGCGTGCGGGCCAGCCACCCGGCGGCTGCGGCCCGCAGCCGCGCCGTCCCCCGGGTCGCCGGGTATCCGGGAGCGTCCGACGCCTGGGCCATCGCGCTGCGGATTAGGTCGGGCACCGGATCGACCGGCGTTCCCATGGACAGGTCCACCGGGCCGTCCGGATGAAGGGCGGCCGCCTCCGCCAGCGGCGCGATGCGGTCCCAGGTGAACGCCGGAAGCCGGGCGGCGAGCGTCATTCCTCCGCGGACTGTGGCGGCAGCGCGGCGACAAGCGGGTGATCCTTGCCGGTCTTGCCGAGCTTGGACGCACCGCCCGGCGAGCCCAGGTCCTCAAAGAAGTCGACGTTGACTTTGTAGTAGTCCTTCCACTGCTCGGGCACGTCGTCTTCGTAATAGATTGCCTCGACCGGGCAGACCGGCTCGCACGCGCCGCAGTCCACGCACTCGTCCGGGTGGATATACAGCATGCGCTCACCCTCGTAGATGCAGTCAACGGGGCATTCCTCGATGCACGCCCTGTCGAGTACATCAACGCAGGGCTGGGCGATGATGTAGGTCACAGGTGAGCTCCTTCGTCGTTAGGTCCCTGCCGCTACCAGACTATGGCTGCCGGGCTGCCGCTGCGGTACCGCCCGGCTCAGCCAGCCACGACAGTGCCGTCGGCGAGTCCGTCCCGCCGCGCGTCCGCGCGCTGCCAGCCCATACTGCCATCCGCTGCGTGCCAGACGTAACCGGCGTAGCGCACTTCGCTGATCCCGTACTGCTGGGCGTGCGTCACCAGCCAGCTCGCCACCGTCCAGGCCGCGTCCGGCTGCGCGTGCACGTCCGCGACGCTTCCGCCGTTGTCCTGACCAGAACGACCGGTGGTGACCCGGACCAGGACCGCGGTCCGGCCCTGGTCCCCGAACGTCCCCGCCAGCCCCCGCACCGCCCCGGCCAGGTCGGCCCGGCCTGCGGCGGGAGCGTACCAGCACGACACGGCGTGCGGCGCCGCGCCGGTGAAGTCATCGGCCAGCAGGGCGGCCAGGTACGCGTACTGCGCGTACGCGCTCCCGTCCGCGCTGTGCTGCACGGCTTGGGCCGCGGCGTCGACCGGCAGCGTAGCGTACCCGGGCACCCGGACCAGCGCGGCGAAGAACTTGGTGGTCGCGTAGACGGGATCGGTGAGCTCGGCGGCCGTCCCCCACCCCTGCGAGGGCCGCTGCTGGAAGATCCCGACCGAGTCCCGGTCACCGTAGTCGAGGTCCTGCAGCTTTGATTCCTGCATCGCCGCGGCGTAGGCGACGGTGACGGCCCGCCTGGGCAGCTCGTGCCGGGCGGCGACGCCCGCGATCGTGGCGGCTATGCCCGCCTGGCCGGTGTCCAGCGGCACCGCCTGGTCTCCGGTGCCAGCCTGGCAGCCCGGCGGCGGGGGCGCCGGGCCGAACAGATGCCGGTAGCCGCTCCAGGCCGCGTAGCCGGCCAGCACCACCAGCAGCAGCGCCGCGCCTGCGATGGCCCGTCGGCGCAGGGGAGTAGCCCGCACGCCATGACGGTACCGCTAAGCTCGCCCACCATGAACGAGCCTGTTGCCGTGCCGTCGTCTCCCCGGGGGGACGACCCTGCCAGCTCTGCCGCCTGCGGCGGCGGGCCCGGACCCTCGCGCTCGGTCCTGCCTCCGGTCATCGATGAGCTCTGGCAGCGGCGGGATGAGCTTTCCCCGGCCGACGCGGGGGCGCGCGAGGCGGTGGTCGCCGCGGTGGACGCGATCGACGCGGGCCGGGCCCGGGTCGCGTCCGTCGACCTGGTGACCGACGAGGTGGTGGTGGACGAGCGGGCCAAGCGGGCGATCCTGCTGGCGTTCCGGGTGCTGCCGATGACCAGGTCGCACGCCGGCGACTTCGGCTACCACGACCGGGTGCCGCTGAAGACCCGGCTGGACGGAGTGCGCGTGGTGCCGGGCGCGATCGCCCGGTGGGGCTCGTTCATCGCCCCCGGCACCGTGCTGATGCCGTCGTTCGTGAACGTCGGGGCGTACGTGGATACCGGGACGATGGTGGACACCTGGGCGACCGTCGGCTCCTGCGCCCAGATCGGCAAGGACGTCCACCTGTCCGGCGGGGTGGGCATCGGCGGCGTGCTCGAGCCCCCGAACGCGGTGCCGGTCGTGGTCGAGGACGAGGCGATGATCGGCTCGCGCTGCATGGTCGTCGGCGGGGCGCGGGTGCGCCGGGGCGCCACGCTCGGCGCCGGGGCCATCCTCACCAGGACGACCCACGTCATCGACGTGGAGACCGGCGCCGAGCTGCCGCGGGGCGAGGCGCCGGCCTGGTCGGTGTGCGTGGGCGGGACCAGGCCGCGGACCTTCCCCGGCGGGGAGTTCGGCATGCCGTGCCTGCTGGTGCTCAAGCAGCTGCCCCAAGGCTCCCGGCACGACAAGTCAGAGCTGAACGCCATCCTGCGCGATCACGGCGTGGATGCGCTGTTAGCCCAGGGTGCGGCATTGCTGACCGCAGCACTTGCCTGGTGTGACTACCGTTATTACACGATGAGCGTGAATTCAGAGCCGCGCCGGCGGGTCCGTCGCCAGGGGCCCGTCACGCTGCGCGGCAAGCAGATACCGCAGACCACAACCGATCAGCGGCTTCTCGACAGGCGCGGGCCGACCGACTGGGTGCACACCGACCCGTGGCGGGTGATGCGGATCCAGGCCGAGTTCGTGGAAGGCTTCGGGCTGCTGGCCGAGCTCGGCCAGGCGGTGTCGGTCTTCGGCTCCGCGCGCAGCGCCCGCAACAGCCTGGAGTACGCGACGGCCGAGCGCATCGCCGACGGCCTGGTCCGGGCCGGCTACGCCGTCATCACCGGCGGCGGGCCGGGGATCATGGAAGCCGCCAATAAGGGAGCCGTCGAGGCCGGCGGCGTCTCGGTAGGCCTGGGCATCGAGCTGCCCCTGGAGATGGGCCTGAACGATTACGTCGATGTCGGCATCGAATTCCGGTATTTCTTCGTCAGGAAGACGGTCTTCATCAAGTACTCGCAGGCCTTCGTGGTGCTGCCCGGCGGCTTCGGCACGATGGACGAGCTGTTCGAGGCGCTGACACTCGTCGCCACCGGCAAGGTCACCAAGTTCCCCATCGTGCTGGTCGGCAGCTCCTACTGGTCCGGGCTGACCAGCTGGCTCAAGGACACGATGCTGGCGTGCGGCAACATCGGGCCGGGCGAGTTCGGGCTGATCCACATCGTCGACGAGCCCGAAGAGGCGGTCCAGGTCATCGTCGAGGCGCACCGCGGCAACGGCCTGGGCGCCTAAGATTCTTACGTGCCCGTTGTATTGCTGCTCGCGGTCGTCGCCATCCTCGTCGGCGTCTTCTTAGCCGCCAGCGGGCGGGGCGGCGAGCTGGCCACCGAGCACGGTGATTACGCCCCGCTCGACCTCGGCCCGGTCACCGGCGCCGACATCGCGCTGCTGCAGCCGCCCACCTCGCTATGGGGCTACAACATGCACGTGACCGACGAGGCCCTTGACCGCATCGCCCGCGCCATGCGGGACCGCGACGTCATGATCGCCCGCCTGCAGCGCCAGCTCGCCGAGCTCCAAGAACAGCAGCAACACGGAGCACAAGGAAAGCTCGAAGAAGCCGAAGGAGCCGCCGGCGCCGCGGAGGAGGGCCCGTGAGCGGGCCGGTTCCTGGCCCGGACGGCAAGCTGCGCTGTCCCTGGGGGCTGAGCGCTCCGGAATACCGTGCCTACCACGACGAGGAATGGGGACGGCCGGTCAGGGACGAGACGGCGCTGTTCGAGCGGCTGTGCCTGGAGGGCTTCCAGTCCGGGCTGTCCTGGCTGACGATCCTGCGCAAGCGGGAGAACTTCCGCGCCGCCTTCGCCGGTTTCGACCCCGCGGCGGTCGCCGCCTTCGGCGCCGATGACGTGGCCAGGCTGATGGCCGACCCGGGCATCGTCCGGAACCGGGCGAAGATCGACGCGGTGATCGGCAACGCCAGGGCCACGCTGCGCCTGCCGGACGGGCTGACCGCCCTGGTGTGGAAGTACGCGGGCGGGCAGGGCGCTCCGCCGCGGACGACGGCGGAGGTGCCGGCCGCGACTGCGGCGTCGGCGGCGCTGTCCGCCGAGCTCAGGCGGCACGGCTTCGCCTTCACCGGCCCGGTGACCGCCTACGCGACCATGCAGGCCTGCGGCGTCGTCAACGACCACCTGGCCGGCTGCTTCGCACGGTAACCTCCATCCGGTCCACGATGCCGGCCAGCATCGCGCTGCTGGTGCCGATCGTCACCCGGACGAACCCGTCGCCGGGCGCGCCGAAGTCCAGGCCGCGGCCGAGCGCCACCCGCCCGCGGGACAAGAACGCCTGGGCCGGCTCCCGGCCGAGGCCGAACCCGGAGCAGTCGACCCAGGCCAGGTACCCCGCCTCCGGCGGCAGGTAACCGGCGCGCGGCAGCCGCCCCGCCAGCAGCGCGCCGAACTCGCTGCGCACGTGATCGAGCTGGGTGATCAGTGTGTCGAGCCAGTCGTCTCCGCTGCGCCACGCCGCCAGCGAACCGAGCACGCCGAGCAGCCCGGCCCCTTCCTGGCATGCCGCAGGCAGGGCGTCGAGCAGGCCTTGCATGGCGGGCGAGGCAGCCACCGCGACGGCGCATTTGAGCCCGGCGATGTTGAACGCCTTGGATGCCGAGGTCAGCGTCACCCCGCACGCGGCCGCGTCCGCGCCGAGCGACACGAACGGCGTGTGCCGGGCCCCGGGCAAGGTGAGCGGGGCGTGGATCTCATCGGAGACCACGGTCACAGCGTGCTCCCGCGCCAGCGCCGCGATCCGGTTCAGGTCCGCCGGGCTGAACACCCGCCCGGTCGGGTTATGCGGGCTGCACAGCAGGTAGCCGCGGGCGCCGGCCGCGAACGCCGCCTCCAGGCCGGCGAAGTCCAGCTCCCAGCGGTCATCCGGGCCGCCGGGCCTGCGCAGCGGCACCTCGACGACGCGCACGCCCGCTCCTGCCAGGTACGCGAAGAACGGCGGGTACACCGGGGTGTTGATGACGACGCCGTCGCCGGGCCGCAGCGCGAGCCTGAATATGGCGTCGGCGCCGGCCATCACGTCCGGGACCAGATGGACGCTTCGCGGGTCCACCTCCCAGCCGTGCCTGAGCGCGGCGAACCTGGCGAACGCCTCGCCCAGGCCGTCCGGGTGGGCGTAGCCGCAGTCGCTGAGGTCAATCGCCGACCGCAGCGCCGCCGTCACCGGCTCGGCGAGGTCGTAGTCCATTTCCGCGATGAACGCCGGAAGCACGTCCGGCGGGTAGGTCCGCCATTTCTCGCTGTGCCTGCGGCGCAGCCGGCCAAGGTCCAGGTCCTGGAATGGGTCACCCATAGCCACGAGCCTACGTACCGCCGCCCCCTGCGAGCGGCTGCGGGACGCAGGTGACCGCACCGGCGTCCCGTCACGGACTGAGCGCCAGCGCGGCGCCGCGGCCGTCGAGAAGCCGGTGCGGCCCGGCGGCCCCGCCGAGCCCGGCAAGGTCGCCGCGGACCCTGGCGTACGGCCCGCGCGGCCCGGAAAGCGTGGTCCCGTCGGCTGCGACGGCGACCAGCTCCTCGTCGCAGCGCAACAGCACCGGGCCGTCACGGTCAGCGGAGATGGCGACCCGGCCGGCCCGCAGTCCGTCCAGCACGTCCGCGGGATCGTTGCCCGCGCACTGCACCCAGGTCGTCGGGCGCCCGGGCGGCGCATCGGACCCGTTGCGGTGCCAGTCACTGCCGCCGACCGGGATCGCCGATGCGTCCCAGGCCAGCCACCACGCCAGCGGGATGGTCCACCGCAGGTCCAGCCAGCTCGGGTGCCAGACCTCCGCCAGCGGCGGCCGGCGCCGCATCGGGCGCACCCAGCTGAGCGGACCCGCGAACGGGTGGTTGACCGACAGCAGGCCGCCGCCGGCCTCCGTCGCCGCCAGCCAGTCGTCGGGCTCCCCGCGGAAGTCGATCCAGCCGAGAGTGCCGAGCGCCCCGGCGTGCCCGCCGTCCGTGGTCACCTCCTGCCCGGGCAGCAGCGTGATCCCGTACCGCCGGCCCGCCCCCGGCAGCTCGGCGTGGTGGCTGACCGTGTTGTGGTCGGTCACCGCGATGAAATCCAGGCCGCGCGCTGCCGCGAGCGCGGCAAGTTCACCGACGGTCAGCGCGCCGTCCGAATGCTCGGTGTGCGTGTGCAGGTCGCCGGCCAGCCAGCGCAGGCCGCGGCCGGCCGGCAGCTCCCGCCGCGGCGGCCGGTTCGTCGGCGCGGGCGGCGCGGGCCGTGCCGGAGGCAGCGGCATGCTCCCGCCCCGGGGACTCGCCTCCACCGTCAGCCGGAAACGCACGCCGCCAGGCGGGACCCGGTGCAGGCCGATCATCACCTGCCACGTGCCGGCCTGGATCCGCCCCGGCAGGTACCCGGGGGTGGCCGCCTCCGCGGTGATGACGAACGACTCGCGGGCGCTGCCGGACCAGCCGCGGAACCCGTCCGGGCCGAGACAGCCGAGGTCAAGCACCGCCCCCTCGGCTCGGTCGTAGCCCAGCTCCACCCGCAGCCCGGCGGTCCCGGGCGCGATCTCCGCCGGCAGGTAGTGCCACGGGGAAGCGAACCGGTCCTCCAGGGTCCAGCGACCGGCATGCCGCGTGCGGTTCGTCATGACGCTCCTCAGCGGGGCAGGCTCGGCGCGGGCTCGGCGGGGGCGGCGGGGGCGGCGAGCACCCAGTCCGCGCCGTCGAGGCGGACCGAACGCCCGCCGCAGCGCGGCGGTGCCGGTTCCCGGCACCGGGCCAGCCGGGCGCTGACGAATTCGCCAGGGCCTGGGCGGGACAGGCCGAGGCCGGCCGCAAGCGCCTGGTCGCCGGCGTAGTCGCCGAAAATCACGATGCCCTCGGCGCGCAGCTGGCCGCGCGCCCCGCCGCCGTCCCTGACCCGCTTCATGTAGTCGTCCTGCATCGCCACCGTGGCCACCACGGTGCGGCTCACCCGCATCCGCTGCGCGCGCCGGAACAGCTCGTTCACCCGCTGCTGGCCGGAAGCACACGCAAAGATCGCCGCCACGTCCCGTCGCGGCAGCCTGATGAGGGCGTTTTCGGCCAGCGGGGCGCGCCCGTGCAGCCAGCGGACCGCGGCGCGGCCGCGGTCGTTGAGCGCCCGCTTACCGTCCCTGTTGCCGACCGGGCGCAGGTGCGCCTCAACGGCGCGGAGCAAGCCGGCCGACCAGGTGCCGTCCTCGTCGCTGGCCTGGACCAGCAGCAGCAGCTTGCCTTCGGCCTCGGGCGGGATCATCCAGCCGCCTGTCCGGTGCGAGAACTTGCAGTCCACGTCCGCGCCCGCGATCGTGTAGTCCAGCGTGGTGCCGTCGGCCAGCTGCAGCGCCCGCGCCAGGGCGATCTCCACCAGGGTCCCGGCGTGCGTCTTCTCGGTCTTGTGCAGCTGGTCCCAGCGATAGCGGCCGGTGTGCTGGCCGTCGAGCAGCATGTCGAGCGCGCCGCGGATCGCCGCCGCCATCCGCGCGCCGTCCGGATCGAGCGCGCGCAGTTCCGCCGCCGCCGCGGCCAGCTCGGCGTCGTGCGCCGCCTCCGGGCCCGGCGGCCAGTCAAGGCCGGGCAGCGTCGGCTGCCCGCCGTCTGGCTCCGGTCCGGCCGGCATCCCGGGCAGGACGAGCTGGCCGGGGATGGCATCCGCCTCGGCTCCGGGCCAGGCGGCACGTTCCCGGTCCGGCTCGCTGACCTTCATGCCGCTGGCGCGCCTGGCTCGGCGGCGGCGCGGAGCACCTCCATCAGCAGCGTCACCGCCGGCGGGTCGGGCGGGTCGCCGTACCGTACCGCGAACACGTACCTGCGGGCTCCCGCAAGCGGGACCGCCCTGATCCCCGGATGGCGCGCGGCCCGCAGGCACAGCGCGGGGAGCGTCGACACGCCCAGGTCGGCCGCCACCAGGGCCTGGACGGCGAGGTAGTCGTCGGTGGTAAACGCAATCTTGGGGGTGAATCCGGCAAGCGCGCACTGCCTGAGCAGGCTGGCCCGGCACCGGTCGCAGCCGGCGATCCACAGATGCCGTGCGTACCTGCCCAGGTCGGCGGGGCCCTGGTCGGTGCCGTGCGCGGCGGTCACCAGGTGCACCGGCTCGTCGAGCAGCAGCCGCTCCCGCATGCCCTGCGTGATGTCGATGCCATCCTCGTCACCGACAACGCCGGCCGGACCGGTCTCGGCCCCGGCGGCCCCGGGCTCCTCGGCGTCGGGGGAGTACCGGAACACCAGAGCCACGTCGACGTGGCCGGCCCGGAGCATGCTCAGCGCCTCGCGTGGTTCGGCCTCGGTCAGCCGCAGCTCGATGCCGGGCTGGCGCCCGCGCAGCATCGACGCCGCCGCCGGGACGATGGTGCCCAGCGCGGAGCGAAACGCGGCCATCCGGAGCCGGCCGGCCCGCAGCCCGGTGTAGGCGGCGAGTTCGTGCTCGGCGGCGTCCAGCCTGCCGATGACCTCGGCGGCGCGTTCGGCCAGCAGCCGCCCGGCGTCGGTGAGCCTGATTCCCCGCCCCGCCCGCTGGATCAGCTTGATCCCGGTCTCGGCTTCCAGCCGGGCCAGGTGGTGGCTCACCGATGGCTGCGCGTAGTTCAGTGCCCGCGCCGCGGCCGTCACCGAGCCGTGCCGCGCGACGGCCACGAGCACCCGCAGCCTCGTCACGTCGAGCATGGACCGACTATAGATCGTGCCGATACTTAATCCCATACCCAGAAGCGCCAGCTAACCGCCCTGGTCAAGAACTGTTCACAGCGGTCGGCCGAAGACTGTGATCGGGCCGAATTTCCACGAACGAGCGACGGGAAAGCGAAGTTTAACATCTCCGGGCCGGTTTGACGCAATTTAGGCAATTTGCGGCGTGTGCCCGAAACGCGGCAGTTACTCTCCCGTCAGTCAGGCGCTCTGATGGGAGCGCGGGATGCCACAGGGAAGGGTTGGGCCCTCAGCGGCTCAGCACTCCGGCACCGCCGCAGCCATCCCGGTGAGCGCGAACTGCTCGGGAAGGAGCCCGTTGGGCCGCCATAGCAAGCCATCACGCATCGTCTCAGGTGCCGCTGTCCCCGCCCTCCACGGCGTGGCCGCGGCACTTCGCATGTCTCCCCCGGCGCACGCGGCGGAACTGCCGACCGCACACGCTGCCGCACCCCGGCGGCGCAGCCGGCTGGCGCGCAGCGCGGCCGTCATCGGGGCCGCCGCTGCGCTGACTTCGGGGTTGCTGGCGGCCAGTACCCCGGCTGCGGCCGCTTCCCAGGTTCCGCTGTACAACCTGGACCAGCAGGTCTCGTACTGGGCGTCGTGGTTTACCGGCCGCCCCTATTCCTACGGCGGCGAGAACTGGTCGGCCGGGTTCGATTGCTCTGGGCTTGCCCAGTACCTCTACGCCGGCGCGTACCATTTCTCCGGGTACTCGATCCCGCGGACTGCTGATGAGCAGTTCCTCTACTTCCGGCAGATCCCGGAGAGCGAGGCGTGGGGCGGCGACCTCGTGTTCTTCCACGTCAGCTCCGACCCGGAGAGCTACGTCTACCATGTCGGCATCTACGAGGGCGGCGGGAACATGATCTCCGCGCTCAACCCGCAGTATGGGGTGGCGTGGACGCCGATCAGCTGGGGTGGCCCGTACTACACCTTCGGCACGATTTCCCACTGATACGCGCCCTCGCGGCGGCGTGCCCGGCGCGCGCTCCAGAGGACGCTGACCGTCGGCGCCGGTGAACCTGATGCCGTGAGGACGTCAACCGGGTCGGCCCGCTCCGCGTCTGTGTTACAGAGGCTCGGCGAAAGCGGGACGCCGAGCCTCAACTATGCCCGCTGAAGTCGCGCGCCGGGGACGGGTGCATGCGAGCCGCGGTGCCATGATAGGTGCTGTGATGCGGGTACCGGCGGCACCGCGGCGAACGCGCCGCGCAGCCGGGATGGCGGTGACATCCGCGCTGGCGCTGGCGGTCGCGGCCTGCAGCGCCACCAGCGGCACCGGGCACGCAAGCGGACCGGCGGCGGCAGGCAGCTCCGCCCATGCGGCCCGCACCACGAGCCAGCCCTTCCCGGCAGCGGAGAACGAGCTGCCCGGCACGTCCGCGTGGCGGATCACCGGCCAGGGACCCTCGGACGCGATCAACGGCTACGCCGGCTCGGCAAGCGTGCTGCCCGGCCAGAGCTTCACGCTGTACGTGTCCAGCACGGCCAGCTCGTTCCGCGTGGACGCGTTCCGGTTCGGCTACTACCAGGGCCACGACGCGCGCCTGGTCTGGCGGTCGGGCCCGGTGCCCGGCCGCCTGCAGACCGCCGTGCGCATCGCGCCCGGCACCGACATGGTCACCGCGCCATGGCAGCCGTCGCTGACGGTCAGCACCGCGGGCTGGCCGGTCGGCTCCTACCTGCTGCGCCTCGACGCGTCCACCGGGCCGCAGCGATACGTGCCCATCACGGTGCGGTCGCGGAGCACGGCGGGCACGGTGGTGATCCTCAACGACAACACCACCTGGCAGGCGTACAACACCTGGGGCGGGTACAGCCTGTACCAGGGGCCGGACGGCCTGCCGTCCGACCGCGGCTACGCGGTCAGCTTCGACCGTCCCTACGACGGGGACGGCGCGGTCAGGTTCCTGGCCTTCGACCAGGCCGCCATCGCGGTGGCCGAACGCACCGGGGTGCCGCTGTCCTACGAGACCGACGTGGACCTCGATTCCGACCCGGGGCTCCTCGACGGTGCCAGGGCGGTGATCTCGCTCGGCCACGACGAGTACTACTCTCTGGTGATGCGTAACGCGCTGCTGGCCGCGCGGGACGCCGGGACGAATCTGGCCTTCCTCGGCGCGAACGCGATCTACCGGCACATCAGGTTCGCCGACCACGATCGCGTCATCATCTGCTACAAGGACGCCGCGATCGACCCGCTGTACGGCAAGGACGACGCGGACACCACCCAGCAGTGGCGGGACCCGCCCGATCCCCGGCCGGAAAGCGTCATCACCGGGGTGTTCTACGAGTGCAACCCGGTGAGCGCGCCCTGGGTGGTTTACGACCCGTCGAGCTGGATCTTCGCCGGCACCGGCGCCTACAAAGGCGAGAGCTTCCCCGGCATGGTGGGGCCGGAGTACGACAGGGTCAACCCCGGCGTGCCGTTCCCCAGGCCGATCGAGGTGCTCGCCCACTCCCCGCTGACCTGCGACGGGTACTCCACCTTTTCCGATTCGGCGTACTACACGGTGCCCAGCGGCGCCGGGGTGTTCGCGGCGGGGACGATGCGCTGGGTGTGCGCCCTGCGCGGGCCCTACTGCGGCCACGGCCTGACCTGGGCGGCGGAGCGGTTCGTGGAACGCGCCACCGAGAACCTGCTCCGCGCCTTCGCGGCCGGGCCCGCGGGGAAGGCGCATCCCGCGCAGGACAACCTCGCGCAGGTCAGGCCGCCGTCCATCCCGGGCCTTTATGACGGCGTCGACTGAGCGGCCGCGCGGCGGCTTGCCCGACGCGCGCGCTCCAGAAGGCACTGAGCGGCCGCGCGGCGCCGGTGGATGACATCGACGCGCGCATCATCGCCGCGCTGATCAGGGACGCCCGGGCCAGTTACGCCGAGGTGGGAAAGGAAGTCGGGCTGTCCGCGCCCGCGGTGAAGCGGCGGGTGGACCGGCTGCGGGCCGCCGGGGCGATCACCGGGTTCTCGGCCCGGGTCGATCCGGCAGCGATGGGCTGGACGACCGAGGGGTACGTGGAGCTGTTCTGCGGCGGCCGCACCTCGCCGGAGGAGATCGCTGCCGCGGTGCGCCGCTACTCCGAGGTGGCCGACGCCTGCACGGTCACCGGAGAGGCGGACGCCCTGGTGCATATCAGGGCCGCCGACGTCCGGCACTTCGAGGAGGTAATGGAGCGGATCCGCGCCGAGCCTTTCGTGGTGCGCACCCGGAGCGTGATCGTGCTGTCCCGCCTGGTCGACCGGGACCCGGTGCCAGGATCGCTTGGCCCGCCATCGGTGTCCTGATCGTGCGATTCGGATCCCGACAGACCGGTAACCAGCTACAGTCGTGCGCATGTCGGAGTTTGATCCGGACCCCAGCGCGAGCACCGGGCGCTTCCGGGCCTTTGTCGAACGCGGCGACGAAGACCTCCGATCGGACCGGCGCCTCCCGGTCAGCGCTGCCGCGGTCGTCGCCGTGGGCGTGGTGATCGCCGTGATCGTGCTCGTGGTGGTAGCCCTGCGGTAAGCCCTGCGCCACCCGCTCGCCGGCTTCCCGTGTCATCCTGTGAGCATGAAGGCCGACGCTGAGCGGTCGCGCGGCTTGCCCGACGCGCGCGCTCCAGCGGACACTGAGCGGGAGCGGCTAAGCGCGTTCGGCGGCCTTGCTGCGCTGTCCCTCGACGCGCTGTCCTCGGTGGCCTACGGCCCGGAGGCCATCCTGCTCGTGCTCGTCACGGCCGGGGCCGCTGCCCTGCACTACGCGCTGCCGATAACCGGCGCGATCATCGTGCTGCTCGTCGCGCTCGTCGTGTCCTACCGCCAGGTCATCGCGGCCTACCCCGGCGGCGGCGGCGCGTACGCGGTGGCCAAGGAGAACCTGGGCACCCAGGCCAGCCTGGTCGCCGCCGGGTCGCTGTTCGTCGACTATGTGCTCAACGCCGCCGTGGGCGTGTCGGCCGGCATCGCCGCCATCACCTCCGCGTTCCCCCAGCTCTACCCCTCCCGGGTCTGGCTGTGCCTGGCCACGCTGGCCGTCATCACCGGGCTGAACCTGTGGGGCGTGGCGGAATCGGCCCGGGTCTTCATGGTCCCCACGGTGGCGTTCATCGTGTCGATTGCCGCGGTGATCATCGGCGGGCTCGTCCGCGCCCACCCCGCGGTGCCGCTGAACCACAACGTCGGGTCGGCCACCGAGGTGGTCGGCCTGTTGCTCATTCTCCGGGCGTTCGCGTCCGGCTGCTCGGCGCTGACCGGGGTGGAGGCGATCGCCAACGCGGTGCCGGAGTTCCGCAAGCCGCGGGCACGCCGCGCCCGGCACACCGAGGAATGGCTCGGCATCCTGCTCGGCGGCATGCTGATCGGGCTCGGCGTGCTGATCCGCAAGTTCGACGTGGCGCCGCACCCGTCGATTACCGTGCTGGCCCAGATCACCGAGGCGTCGCTCGGCCATAACGCCGCGTTCTACGTGGTCCAGTTCGTCACGATGATCCTGCTCGCCCTGGCCGCCAACACCTCCTTCGGCGGCCTGCCCGTGCTCGCCGGGCTCCTGGCCAGGGACAACTTCCTGCCGCACGTGTTCGGGCTGCGCGCGGACCGGCAGGTGCACCGGTACGGGGTGGTGGTGCTCGCCGTGTTCGCCGCCGCCCTGCTGGTGGCGGCCAGCGGCGACACCCAGGCGCTGGTCCCGCTGTTCGCCGTGGGCGTGTTCATCGGGTTCACCCTCTCCCAGGCCGGCATGGTCCGGCACTGGCGCGCCCAGCGGACGCCCGGCTGGATGTACCGGGCGGTCATCAACGGCGGCGGGGCGGTGCTGACCGCGGCGACCACCATCATCGAGCTGGTCAGCAAGTTCACCGAGGGCGCGTGGCTGATCGTGCTCGTCATCCCCGCCCTCGTGCTGATGTTCAACCGGATATCGCGCAC
Source organism: Streptosporangiaceae bacterium (assembly GCA_019246795.1). Taxonomy (GTDB): domain Bacteria; phylum Actinomycetota; class Actinomycetes; order Streptosporangiales; family Streptosporangiaceae; genus Palsa-504. The sequence goes on from JAFAPY010000140.1 coordinate 18,412, forward strand.
CTACGGCAAGATGGGGGAACTGCTGGGGCTGGGCGAGACGCCCAGCCCGCCGGCGAAGAAGCCGTCACAGGTGATCGTCCCGGTGAACTCGATATCCCGGCTGACCGCCGCCGGCATCTCCGCGGCACTGTCGCTCGGCGAGGAGGCGGTCGCGGTAAGGGTGTGCTACGACGACGACCCCGACGAGATCGCGGCGGACAAATCGTTCCGGGAACGCTGGCAGCAGTGGCGCCCGAACGTCCCGCTGCTCACCCTGCACAGCACGCACCGCTCGCTGGCCCGCCCGATCGTGGCGTACCTGCGCCAGATCGAGCACGATGACTCCTATCACCAGCTGGTGGTGCTGATCCCCGAGGCACAGCCCACCAGGTTCTGGCAGCTCATCTTCTTCAACCAGCGCGGCGTCATCCTGGACCGGGCGATCAGGCGGGGCACCGAAAACGTGGTGCTGTGCCGGCTCAGGTTCCGGCTGGAACACCTGGCCAGCGAGACCGAAGCCGTCCTGCCCCCCGCCCCGGCCGCGCCGGATTCGGGGTAGGAAAGCCGCCCAGCCTTCCTGGCCCGCGGCCGCCGGCGCCGTGCTCGCGTTCCCGGGCGGCAGGGCACTGGCTCGTTCTGTTCAGCCATTTGGTCTATTTGGTCTATTACGGGCCGGCGCCGGCAGCGCTGGATGGCAAGATGAAGCCCGTGTCTGTTGACCTGCCGGTGGCCGTGGTGACCGGCGGCAACCGCGGCGTGGGCCGCGAGGTGTGCCGCCAGCTCGCCCTGCTCGGATACCTGGTGGTGCTCTGCTCCCGCGACCTGCGCAAGGGCGAGCTGGCCGCGAGGGAGATCGACCCTGAAGGCGAGCGGATCGCTGCCTGCCAGCTCGAGGTGGACAATTCGCTGTCGGTCGCCGCGATGGCCGGCTGGGTCAAGGGTCGGCTTGGTCGCACCGACGTGCTGGTGAACAACGCCTCCACCGGGTACGACCGCTGGGCGACCGCGAGCAACGCCGAGCTGGGCACGGTCGCCGAGGCGATCGACGTCAACCTGTTCGGCGCCTGGCGGGTGACCCACGCGCTGCTGCCGATGCTGCGCCTGAGTTCGCGGCCGCGGATCGTGAACGTGAGCGGCGAGGTCGGCTCGATCTCGGGCATGACCGGCGGCTCGCCCGCCCACGCGGTTTCCAAGGCCGCCCTCAATGCGCTCACTCGCCTGCTCGCCGGGGAACTTGCCAGGGACGGCATCGTGGTCAACGCGGTGTGCCCCGGCTGGACCGAGGAGAACCGGCCGTGGGGGCTGACGGCCCCTCCGGGCCTCCGCAGCGTGAGCCAGGCCGCCGCCAGCGTCATCTGGGCGGTGACGGTTCCCGACGGCGGCCCCACCGGAACCTTCACCCGCGACGGCCAGCCATACCCCTGGTAGCCCAGGCCGGCTACAGGTCATCGGCTCCAGCGGCAGACGACGGGTAGCTCAGTGTTTTCTGGAGCGCGCGCGTCGGGCAAGCCGCCGCGCGGCCGCTCAGTGCCTGCCGGAGCGCGCGCGTCGGGCAAGCCGCCGCGCGGCCGCTCAGTGTTTCCTGGAGCGCGCGCGTCGGGCAAGCCGCCGCGCGGCCGCTCAGTGCTGCCTGGAGCGCGCGCGTCGGGCAAGCCGCCGCGCGGCCGCTCAGTCGGCGTCGTCCGGGCTCGGCTGGTAGCGGTAGCCCATGCCGGGCTCGGTGATGAACCAGCGCGGCCGGGCCGGGTCCGGCTCCAGCTTGCGGCGCAGCTGCGCCATGTACAGGCGCAGGTTGCCCGTCGCGTCGGCGTAGCCGGGACCCCATACCTCGGTCAGGAGCTGGTTGCGGCTGAGCAGGCGCCCCGGGTTGCGCAGCAGCACCTCGAGCAGGTGCCATTCCGTCGGCGTCAGCCTGACGTCTTCCGGCGGGGCAGCCGGGGCCGCCCCGGCCGGAACCGCGGCCTGGCGGATGACGCGCTTGGCGGCCAGGTCGACCACCAGCTCGCCGAGCCTGACCCGCGGCAGGTCCTCCGCGGCGCCGGTGCGCCTGACCGCCGCGCGCATCCGGGCGAGCAGTTCCGCCACCCCGAACGGCTTGGTGATGTAGTCGTCCGCGCCGGCGTCGAGCGCCTCCACTTTGTCCGTGCTGTCGGCGCGCCCCGACAGCACGATGATGGGCGCCTTCGTCCAGCCGCGCAGGCCATGGATCACCTCGACGCCGTCCAGGTCGGGCAGGCCGAGGTCGAGGATCACCAGGTCCGGCGGGTGTCGGCTGGCCTCTTCCAGCGCCTGCGCCGCGGTCGGTGCGATGCGCACCTCGTAGTCGCGCACCCGCAGGTTGATCCGCAGCGCCCGCAGGATCTGCGGTTCGTCGTCGACGACAAGCACCCTGGTCACGGCGCTTCGTCTCCGGCCGCCTCGCGTTCCCGCTGCCCGGGCCGGTATTCCCAGTCCGCCCTCCGCACCGCAGGCAGCGAGACAATCATGGTCAGCCCCCCGCCTGGCGTGTCGTCCGCGGTCAGCGTCCCGCCCATCGCCTCGGTCAGCCCGCGGGACAGCGCCAGGCCGAGCCCGACCCCGGTGGTGTTGTCGGTGTCGCCGAGCCGCTGGAACGGCACGAACATCCGGTCCCTGTCCTCCTCCGGTATGCCGGAGCCGCGGTCGACCACGCGCAGCTCCAGCCGGTCGCCGAGCACGCTGGCCGCGATCAGCGGCGGCTCGCCGGGCGGCGAGTAGCGCAGTGCGTTCTCGGTCAGGTTCACGATCACGCGTTCGGCGATCGCCGGGTCGACGTTGATCTCGGGAAGGGATTCCGGTATGTCCACCGTGACCTCGCGCGCGGCCGGCTCCAGGCTGTCCAGGGCGCGCGACACGATCTCGTCCACGCCGACCGGGCGCGGGAACAGCGACAGCGCGCCGGCCTGCAGCCTGCTCATGTCGAGCAGGTTGTCCACCAGGTGCGTCAGCCGGTCCAGTGATTCGTCCGCGGTTGCCACCAGCTCGTCGCGGTCGGCTGCGTCCCAATTCACGTCGTGCGACCGCAGGCTGGTCACCGCCGCCTTGGCCGAGGCCAGCGGCGTGCGCAGGTCATGGCTGACGGCGGCGAGCAGCGCGGTCCGCATCTTGTCGGCCGCGGCGATCGGCTTGGCCGCCTCGGCCTCGGCGGCCAGCCGCTGCTGCTCCAGCGCCACCGCCGCATACGACGCGAACGCGCCGAGCACGCGCCGGTCGGCGGCGGGAAGCTGCCTGCCGCGCAGGGCCAGCGACAAGCCGCCGCCGACCGGCACCTCGACGTCTGCTTCCACCGGGCTGGTCACGGCGGGCGTGCCGTCGCTTGCCAGCACATGCCAGCCCCCCGTGGTGCCGCGAAGCCGGCTCACGGGCGTGTCCGCGGGCTGGCCGCCGCCGGGCGGCACGCACTCAAGCAGCGTGACCGAGTCCATGCCGAACGCTTCCCGCACCCGCTCCAGCAGCGCGGACAGCCCCTGCTGCCCGCGCACCACGCTGCCGGCGGTGGTGGTGAGCAGTTCCGATTCCGCGTTCGCCCGCGCCGCCTGCCTGGTGCGGCGTGCCGCGATGTCCACTACCCAGCTGACCAGCAGCCCGACGCCGACGAACACGCCGAGCGCGAGCGCGTTGTTGGCCTGCGCGATCGTCAGCTTGTGAATCGGCGGGATGAAGTAGTAGTTCAGCAGCAGCGAGCCGGCGATGGCGGCGAGCAGGGCGGGGATGAAGCCGCCGACCAGCGCAACCACGATCACCGCGAGCAGGAACAACAGCACGTCGCTGGTCAGGTTGATGCTGCTGCGCGCGCTCGCCAGCACGGCCGTCAGCGCCGGCAACAACACGGCGGCGAGCACGTACCCGGCCACCTGCCTGCGCGGCGTGATCGCGCCGCGCGGCCGCGGCAGGCCACGGTGGCGGCCCATCTCGGCGTGGGTGACGATGTGCACGTCGATGTCGCCGGAGTCGCGGATGGTCCGGAATCCGATGCCGGGCCCGGTGAACAGGGCGGTCAGCCAGGACCGGCGGCTGGCACCGAGCACGAGCTGCGTGGCGTTCTCCGCCCGGGCGAACGTGAGCAGGGCCTCGGAGATGTTGTCGCCGACCACCTGGTGGTAGGTGCCGCCTACCGACTCGACCAGGCGCCGCTGCTTGGCCAGCTCGGCCGGGTTGGCGCCGGTCAGGCCGTCGGACTTGGTCACGTGCACGGCGAGCAGGTCGCCGCCGGACGAGCGCGCGGCGATCCTGGCGGCCCGCCTGATCAGGGTCCTGCCCTCCGGGCCGCCGGTGAGCGCGGCCACCACCCGCTCCCTGGCCTCCCACGGCCGGGTGATCTTGTGCTCGCTCCGGTAGCGCTGCAGGCCCTCGTCGACCTTGTCCGCCAGCCAGAGCAGGGCCAGCTCCCGCAGCGCGGCGAGGTTCCCGGTGCGGAAGTAGTTGGTGAGCGCGGCGTCGATCTTCTCCGGCGGGTAAATGTTCCCGTGCGCCATCCGGCGCCGCAGCGCCTCCGGCGTCATGTCGACCAGCTCCACCTGGTCGGCCGCCCGCACGATCGCGTCGGGGACGGTCTCCCGCTGCGGCACGCCGGTGATCTTCTCCACCACGTCGTTGAGCGATTCCAGGTGCTGGACGTTGACGGTGGAGATCACGTCGATGCCGGCGTCGAGCAGTTCCTCGACGTCCTGCCATCGCTTCTCGTTGCGGGAGCCCGGGACGTTGGTGTGCGCGAACTCGTCGACCAGCGCGATCTGCGGACGGCGCGCGCGGACCGCGTCCAGGTCCATCTCCTCGAAGGCCGCCCCGCGGTATTCCAGCGTGGCGCGCGGGATCACCTCCAGGCCGTCGAGCAGCGCGGCGGTAAGCGGGCGCCCGTGGGCCTCGGCGAACGCCACCACGACGTCGGCGCCGCGTTCGGCACGGCGATGCCCCTCGCTCAGCATGGCGTAGGTCTTGCCGACGCCTGCGGCGGAACCCAGGTAGATCCGCAGGTGCCCGCGTCCGGCCCTGCCCGTGCCTGCGGAGGCGCGGAGCCCCTCGGGGGCACCTGCGCCGCCCAGGTCCGATCCTGCGGCTCCCGCCCGGCCGTTGCTGTCAGCCATTTCCGGCATCTGGGATCCGTGTCCTTCCTCGCGGCAGCCTGCGCGCGTGCGCTGCCGCTGCCTCCCATAGTGAAGCACAGCGTTTTCGCAGGGAATCCCGCAGCCGGAAGCGCCGGGCGCGGCCGCGCAGGTCAGTGCTCGCAGGCCAATGCCATGGCACCGTATCCGGGCGGGACGGCGACCCGCCGCGCGGCCGCTTATGGCTGGTAGCGGTAGCCCATGCCGGACTCGGTGAGCAGGTGACAGGGCCTGGCCGGGTTGTCTTCCAGCTTGCGGCGCAGCCGCGCCATGTGGAAGCGGAGATAGTTGGTGCGCTGCTGGAATCCCGGCCCCCAGACCCCGGTCAGCAGCTGCGCCGACCCGACCAGCTGGCCGGGGCTGTGCAGCAGCATTTCCAGGATCCGCCATTCGGTGGGAGTGAGCCGTAGCTGCTCCCCGCCGTCGCCGGATCCGGGTGTCACCTGGTGCGCGGCCAGGTCCACCAGCCATCGCCCGATCGCGACCGTGCGAGGCGCGTCAGCGGCGAACTCGCCCTCGTCGCGGCGCAGCGCGGCGCGCAGCCTGGCCATCAGCTCGGCCATCGCGAACGGCTTGGTCACGTAGTCGTCGGCGCCGACGTCCAGGGCGCCGATCTTGTCGCCCGGGCTGCTCCGGCCGGACAGCACGATGATCGGCACCTTGGACCACCGGCGCAGCTCGACGATCACCTCGGTGCCGTCGATGTCCGGCAGCCCGAGGTCGAGGATGATCGCGTCCGGAGGGCGGCTGGCGGCCAGGGCCAGCGCCTCCCGCCCGGTGCGGGCGGCCAGTACCTCGTACTGCCTGGCCCGCAGGTTGATCCGCAGCGCCCGCACCAGTTCCGGCTGGTCCTCCACGACGAAGATGACCGGCTGGGTATCGCCCTTCCGGACCCGGGGTTCAGGCAACGTCATCGCTCGGCAAGCGGCTCAGCCGCCGGACTGTGCTTACCCTGATGCTCGCGCCATCCGGGTGCCCCTTCGGGGCCACCCTGCTTGCCCGGATGCTCGCGCCGCCCGGAATGCCCTGCGGGCCACCGGCCGCTCGCCCGGGCACAAGGCCCGTGCTCGCGAGCCGGTACCGGGCGGCGCTCCCGGGCATCTCGCACGGGCCGCAAGGACCCGTGCTCGCTAGCCGGTATCGGATGGCGCTCACCGGGCCGACAGCTGGTCCAGCGCGATGTTCAGCAGAAGCACGTTCACCCGGGGCTCGCCGAGGATGCCGATCACCCTGCCCTGGATGTGCTCGGTGACCAGGTTGCGCACCTCGGCGACCGGCAGGTGCCTGGCCGCGGCGACCCGGGGGACCTGCATGTAGGCGTTCGTCGGCGAGATATCCGGGTCCAGCCCGGAACCGGAGGCGGTCACCGCGTCCGCCGGGATCTGCGAGACCGGCACGTGGTCGAACTCCGCGATCTGCTTCTGCCGCTGCTGGATCGCCTGGACCTGGGCCGGGTTGGTCGGCCCGAGGTTGGTGGCGTTGGAGTAGGTGGGGTCGCAGCCGTAGTCGCCCTTGGGTGCCGGGGAGGGGATCGCATTGGAGGGCCGTGGCTGGAAGTACTGCGGCAGCGGGTTGCCCTTGGCGTCGGTGAATTCCTGGCAGAGCAGGCTGGACCCGACCACGTGGCCGTTGTAGCTGACCATGGAGCCGTTGGCCTGGCTGTGGAAGGCCAGCTGGGAAACGCCCACCATGACGAACGGATAGATGAGCCCGCAGATCACGGTGAACACCAGCAGCGCGCGGAACCCCGCGATGTGCTGCCTGACGATGACGGGAAGGCGGTTCATGCCGATCACTTACCAAATCCGGGGATGAGCTGGACGACCAGGTCGATCAGCCAGATGCCGACGAAGGGGATGATCAGGCCGCCGACGCCGTAGACCCACAGGTTCCTGCGCAGCATCGACGACGCCGAGGCCGGCTTGTAGCGCACGCCGCGCAGCGCCAGCGGGATCAGCGCCACGATGATCAACGCGTTGAAGATGATCGCCGAGGTGATCGCCGACTTCGGGCTGTACAGGTGCAGGATGTTCAGCTTGCCGAGGTCGGGGAGCACGGCCGAGAACATGGCCGGGATGATGGCGAAGTACTTGGCCACGTCGTTGGTGATGGAGAAGGTGGTCAGCGCGCCCCGGGTGATCAGCAGCTGCTTGCCGATCTCCACGATCTCGATGAGCTTGGTCGGGTTGGAGTCCAGGTCCACCATGTTGCCGGCCTCCTTGGCCGCCATGGTGCCGGTGTTCATGGCGACGCCGACGTCGGCCTGGGCCAGGGCGGGGGCGTCGTTGGTGCCGTCCCCGGTCATCGCGACCAGCTTGCCGCCTTCCTGCTCCTTCTTGATCAGCGCCATCTTGTCTTCC
>JAFAPY010000200.1 GCA_019246795.1 Streptosporangiaceae bacterium
AATCGCTCGACGGGATCGACTGGGCTCAGGCCAAGGCGGACCTCGCGGCCGACGACTTCGACAACGGGCGGTCCCCGCACGCGCTGCGAGCCTCCTTCGAGCGGTCTCAGCATGTCGCCATTGCCCGGGACGGCGACCGGGTGGTCGGCATGGCACGGCTGCTCTCGGACGGCGTCTGCAACGCCTACCTGCTCGACGTCTGGACGATGTCGGCGTACCGCAGGCGGGGCATCGGCACGGCGATGGTCAGGCAGCTGATGAGCCGCGTCCCCGGCCAGCACGTCGGCCTGCAAACCGAGGATGCGGAAGCGTTTTATGCGTCCCTCGGGTACCGCCACCAGCCGGTGTTCATGTCAGCCGTGGTGGGCGAATGGCTTGTCAACGAGCCGAATGCGAGGTTACGGGTCGAGGCGGCCGGCCGCACACAGCCGGTGACCATGCTGAGGCTCACGGGCTGCCCGGCGGCTTACGCGGTTTGCGGGCGGTCCTTTTGGCCGCGTCGCTGACCGCGGTCAGCCGCACTTTGTGTGCATCGAGGAATCTGCTGACCTCGCCAAACTCCTCGGGCGTCAGCTGAGACACCCGCTTGCTGCGCAGCTTGCCCGGCAGCAGCGGCGCGACGGCCGCCGCCCCGGCCAGCTGGCTCAGCGCGGCCGACAGCCTGTCTTCACGGTAGAGGAACACGTGATCGAGCAGCCGCTTGAACGCTTCGGCGGAGGCGACACCGAACGGGCCGGTGACCGGCCACAGGCGCATCATGGCGCTGTCGACGCTCGGTGCCGGCGAGAACGCCGAGCGAGGCACGGTGTCAAGCAGCTGTGTTCGTGCCAGGCGCTGGACCGTCACGCTGATCCTGCCGTAGCCCGCCTCTCCCGGCCCGGCGCAGATGCGCCTGGCCATATTCTCCTGGAGCATGACCACGCCGCTGGAGAACGGGTGATCCAGCAGCCTAAAGACAATAGGCAGGGCGACACGGTACGGCAGATTTGAAACAACCTTGCTGAACGGCGGGAGCGGGACGGCCAGCGCGTCTCCCCATAGCAGCTTGATATTTTCATGGGTCTCGGCAAGGCTGTCCAGTCTCGGCCGGAACTGCTGGTCGCATTCTATGGCTATGACCTGTCCCGCACGTGTGGCCAGGCGCTCAGTGAGGTTACCGATTCCGGCGCCGACTTCCAGGACCGTATCCTCGGCGCCAACCCGGGCGTAGTCGATTTCGCATTGCAGAATGCGCCCCTCCATCAGAAAGCTCTGCCCCAGCTGGGGTTGCGGCCTGATGTTGCGCAGCAGGTCAGTCATGGCCGAAGTGCCCTGCTGCGGGACAGGCGCCGGTAGCTCCACGCGGTCACGTTGATGCCGAGCAGGCGCACGGGAACCACGCCGGTCGGCCGCAGCGACGGGGGGAGGGCAGCGCGGGGGATCTCCGGGGCGAGCAGCACGACATGCCCGCCGGGCCTGGTAACGCGGGCTATCTCCCGCAGGACTGTGGCCAGCCATGAGGTCGTCTCTCCCCGGACCCGGTACTGGCGGCCGAACGGCAGGTTCGTCACGCACGCGGCCGCCGACGCATCCGGAAGGCTCATGCGCTGCGCGTCGCCGACGTGAACGCTCGCCTGCGCCGCGTTGCGGCGGGCGATCGCAACCGCGGACGGGTCGATATCGAGCCCGGTGGCTGTCCAGCCCGCGGCGAGCGCCTCGGCGAGGATCGTCCCCGAACCGCAACACGGGTCCAGCAGTACCCCGGGCGGCTTGCCCGCCAGGCCAACCATGGCGGCGGCGAGCGTCGGCCGCAGCGCACCCGGCCGCTCCAGGCTGCGGCCGCCATGCTGGCGCATGCGGACGTCGGTGAGCCGCAGCCCGGCGACAAAACGGCCCCTCCGGTATTCACAGGCCCAGATCTCCAGCTCGGCGGGGTCGGCCACCGTCCATCTCCGCCGGTCCCGGCGTACCGCCTCGGTCAGCTGGCGGCGCAGCTCGGTGCGCAGGAACGTGTTCTCACTCAGCACCCTGGTGATGACGCGGAACGTCATCGACGCTGCCAGCGGGTGCTGCTGCTCGGCCCAGATGGACAGTGCCCGCTGGAGCGGCTGCGGGCGCCAGATCGCGGCGGCTATCCGGCGGGGGTCGTCGGCCTGGACCCGGTCGGCGCGGCCGACCTCCACGAACACGTCCTCGGCCGTGCGCAGCGCCAGCGCACGATCCCGGTGGCCCCGCCCGGCCCCGAACAGCACGATGTCAGCCCGGCCGTCGAACCCATCGCAGGTCGCCGTGATGCCAGGCAGATCATCCAGTTGCTGGCGCACCAGCGGCGCCAGGCCCGGCAGGCACGTCGCGAACATGCGCGTCGCCGGTGCCGTCACGAACCGCTCACCAAGCCGCGCCGGCAGCGGAAATCGCGCTCCCGATGCTATGAGACGGCGCCCGGCCGCTGCAGGGTCCAGCGGGCTTGAGTGGCGGACATGCGGGCGGCGCAGAGGACGGGCAGCTGGCTTGCCTCCCGGCCAGGCCGATTAGCCCGCTGCATGCACAGCCTTGAAGGCGTAGCCGTGGAGCATGACCGGTCATGTCGCCGACCACTTGCGGCACACAGAGCTTGTAGGAACACCCACGGCACCCTAGCCTAAGCCACAGGGAATGCCGAAAGCCGTCGGTGCGCTGCTGACCGCCGGTACAGAGGAAGGGCGGCAAGATGTCTGAGCACGTGGCGAACGACCTCGACAAGCTCAAGGGAATCGGCCCCAAGTACAAGGAGATGCTCAAGAGCATTGGCATCGATTCGATCAAGGAGCTGCGTCACCGCAACCCGGCGCACTTGAAGCAGATGATCGAAGAACGGCATGGACCGGTTGTGGGCCTGTCCGAGCATGAGACGCAAACCTGGATCGACGAAGCAAAGGCTTACCAGGAATAGCCGAACCAGTACGCCTGGGAACGGTCATCGTCGGCTTTACTGTCGTTGCTGACCGTAATAATCATCGCCCAGCACGCAGGATGCAAAAGGGCGCCGGTGTGGCGCCCCAGGGCCTGGTGGTGCGGTGGCAGATGCCCAGGATCGGCAATAGAGCCAAATCAGCCCTGGGCCCGGTGAACCTCAGCCCAACGGTGAACCGGCAGCGTTTCACGCCCGGCGCCGGACACTCCCGGGAACGAGAACGGGCCCGGGACAATGATCGTCGCGGACCCGTCCTGCATGGGTCCTGCGCGCGCTGCCGGGCGCCTGAGCAGGGTGCCCGGCACGAGCTGAACCGGGCCGCGCTGGCTGAGCTGAGGGCCATCTGTCCGGACAACGACCCGCGCACCTGGCGGCGCCCCGTACGCTGCTCACGTCGGCATGCGCAGATCCGGCCTGGTCCTTGTGGCCAAGCCCACAGCCGCGCTGCCTAGACTGGACCGTTGCTGACGAGGCAAGGCGAAGCTGGAGGGCTACATTGCCTTTCGCCATCACTCCGCTGAATGACCTGAGCGGGTGGGCACGCGGGGACCTGCTGGAAATCGTGCTGTTCATCTTGGGAGCCGCCCTGCTGACGCGGCTGGCGGACTGGGTCCGCGGCCGGGTCGTGGCGCGCATCGATGCTCACTCCAAGGAGACCGACGAGCTGGTCCGCTCCGAGGCCGCCAAGCACCGCCACGTCGTCGCTCAGGTCGTCACCTGGGCCTTCCTGGCGGTCGTTTACATCATCACCTTCGTCCTGGTGGTGCAGCGACTCGGCGTGCCGCTGGCCGGCCTGGTGGCCCCTGCCGCCTTGATCAGCGCCGCGCTCGGCTTCGGCCTGCAGACGTTTGTCAAGGACATCGCCGCAGGGTTCTTCATCACCGGCGAGCGGCAGTACGGCTTCGGCGACGTGGTCCACCTCTCGGTCGTGGGCCTGCCGGATGCCACCGGCACCGTGGAGGAGGTCACCCTCCGGGTCACCCGCATCCGGTCGGTCAGCGGCGAGGTCATCACCACTCCCAACGGCAGCATCGCCCGGGTCACCAACCTGTCGCGTGACTGGGCGCGGGCCGTCATCGACGTGCCCGTCCCGGCCACCGTCGACGTGAGCCACGTCACGCAGATACTCCAGCGAGTCGGCGCGGAGGCCTACAGCGACGACAAGCTGCGCAAGATGATGCTCGACCCGCCGACGGTCATGGGCGTGGAGAGCATCGACGTCGACACCTTCTCGGTGCGCATGGTGGCACGGACGCTGCCCGGCGCGCAGTTCGACGTCGGCCGGGAACTGCGCGCGCGCGTCGCCTCGGCGCTGCGCCGGGAGGGCATCAGCGTGTCGGCGGAACTCGACACCGGCCGCTCGACGAGCGGAGCCTCATGACCAGGCGGCACTGGCCTCGTGTCTCGACACTCGTGCTGAGCGCCCTATTCCTGGGGGTGCTGGTCCTGTGGCTCTGGGTGCGCCCGCCACCGCCGCCGGAGACCCCAGAATCGGCGCAGACCGCCCCGACGCACACTGCCGCACCGACCCACACGCCGTCCCCTACTCCCACGCGATCGGCTACGCCCACGCGGTCGGCTACGCCCGCGCGGTCGGTCAGCCCCACAGGTTCGCCCCGCCCGTCCCGTTCCGGCAGTCCCAGCGGTTCGGCGACGCCGAGCGGGGCAGGCACCCCCGCTCCGTCGGTATCGACATCGCCAGGGTCGCCCGGAGCGAGCCCGTTACCCGCGGTGCCGACGGCAGCGGGCAGCCCTGCGGCCCGGTAAACCAGCCGCTAAGCCCGCGCGCGCTCGGCGCGGACCAGCGTGTCGATGGCGGTTGCCGCGCCGCCGTCCCGCGGCACCGTGCGGTGCACCCGCTCGGCACGCACGATGCGCAACCCCGGCAGCTCGGCCCGGATCATCTCCGGCGTGTACAGCACGGCAGGATCCTGCGGGCCGCCGACGCCGTAGGTCAGGTTGGCCAGGTCGTGGCCCACGAGCAGCAGCGGGGCGCCGGGCGCCAGCGCGGCCGCCGCGCGGGCCAGTACCGTGGCGCGCAGGGCCGCGCCGACGTGCAGGTACGCGATGAGCGCGAGGTCGAACGCGCCGGGTTCCGGCTGGTAGCCGGCCAGGTCGGCGACCACCCAGTCCACCTGGCCCTCGGCGAGTCCGCGCGCGGCAGCCAGCTTGCTGGCCTTTTCCAGCCCGACCCTGGAGAAGTCCACCGCCGTCACCTGCCAGCCCCGCTCGGCCAGCCAGACCGCGTTGCGGCCTTCACCCGCGGCCAGGTCGAGCCCGCGCCCTGGCCGCAGCCCGGCCAGCTCCGCCGCCACGAACTGGTTCGGCTGCGTGGTCCACTCGAACTCGGCGCCCGAGTACCGCTCATCCCACTGCTGCCTGTCCACCTGGCCACTCTCCCCGATCGGTGCCGCCGCAGGCAACTCCTGCTACCCGGGACCCGGTTTTACCGGCATATGGTCGCCTGATGAGTCAGAGGTGACAGGAAGCCGCGGCGGTCACGGCGCTCCTAGGTTCGGACAGCCTTGCTTTCGGCCGCTACGTCACGTTCTTGCACAGCCAGCCGGAGGCGTTCGGCGGCGAGACGCGCGAAGTGATTGTCGGTCTCGGCCACGTACGGCTTGCGCCCCAGCGCTACCGCCGCCACGGACGCCGACGCCAGGCCGCCGAACGGCTCCCAGACCACGTCGTCTGGTCTTGTGACCGCATAGAGGATGCGTTCCATGAACTCCAGCGGCTTTTGATTCAGGTGCGCCGCGCTCGCCCCTGTCGGCTTATAGACCCGCGGCGCGGCCCGCCGCAAGGTACCCTTCAAGCGTTCGCGGTCATGCAGGGGCGGCCTGCTCCAGACGTTCGTAAGGCCGTGAGTGTGCTGCCAGCGGTAGCGTAGCGCGTCCCATTCCTTTGCTGTCACCGGCGTCTTACCGTCAAGCGAGAAGTACGGCCAGCCCGGCTCGCCACCATGGTCGTTGGCGTAGCTCGCGAGGCGCTCGATCATCGGCCCTGGTGGCCAGTACCAGAGCCAGTCTTGGGTGAGGTACTTGCGCGTCGCTGCGTTTTTCACCCCACATGCCTCGTTGGCCTTGGAGAGCGGCAGGCCGGACCGCTGCCATTCATGACGGACCCATTGCTGCGCAGGCATCGGCCCATCTGGGCCGCGAACTCGGAGACAGCGCTGGTACAGAACACACAACTCCGTCACGACGGGGAACCGCCGGATCGTTTTCCCGTTCACGTTCCCGGCGATGTGCGCCAGCCCCTTGTCCCACGTCACCGCCTGCACGTAGTCCCAGCCATGGGCGGCGAAAAGCGGATGTACGGTCGCCCATCCGATTTCGGTGTTCCAGAACGAGAGGGTGGTGGCCGGGCGGGCGGCCCGGCTCCATTTCTCAACGTGCGGACGGTACCACTCAACGAGCCCGTCGGGCCCGGTCGTGTCGCCGCGGAACCCCCGGACGCCGTAGGCGCCGTCGCTGACGATCGTTGCGGGAACGGGCCAGTTGTCATAGGCGCCCAGCACGTCCCCGTGATGCAGGACGTAGGGCCTGTCCGCGGCTGGTCTTCCGCCCATGCCGACGACCGTACCGCGCCGCGCCGGAGGCGGCGCCCCAGCACCAGAAAGCACCTGCGCAGGTCGCTAGTCGCCCAGCTCGCGGCGGCGGCGCTGCACGTAGTCCTGCAGCTCGGCCCGGATCGCGTCGTCCAGGGGCGGCGGCTCGAAGGAATCCAGCTTGGCCCGCCAGATCTCGCCTGCCCGGGCCGCTGCGTCCTTGCCGCCCAGCTTCAGCCACCGCTCGAAGTTGGCGGTAGAGGACAGCAGCGGGCGGTAGAAGCAGTCGCGGAACCGTTCCATCGTGTGCTGCGCGCCGAGGAAGTGGCCGCCGTGGCCAACCTCTTGGTGCGCGCCGAAGGCCAGCGACTCCTCGGTGATCTCCAGCGGAG
>JAFAPY010000045.1 GCA_019246795.1 Streptosporangiaceae bacterium
GCGCCGGATGCACGCTCATTACCTAGGCTAGGAGCACGCGATGGAAGGTCGCGCAGGAAAGACCAGGAATATCTTTCTCGTGTGGCTGGTATGGCCGCTGATCACGCTCGGAATCTATTCCCTGGTCTGGTACTACAAGATAAATCGATGGAGCGGTCCTTTAGGCCGGAAGGATGCCAACCGGGCAGCTCACGCCGGTGCCATGGTCCGGGCAGTAGCCGTTCGGGACCTTGTGCAGGTACTGCTGGTGGTAGTCCTCGGCGAAATAGAACTCCCCGGCGGGGGCGATGTCGGTGGTGATCGGACCGTAGCCTGCCGCGGCGAGCGCCTTTCCGTAGGATTCCGCTGACTTCTCGGCGACCTCGCGCTGCTCGTCGTTGCGGTAGAAGATCACCGAGCGGTACTGCGTGCCGATGTCGTTGCCCTGCCGCATGCCCTGGGTCGGGTCGTGTGACTCCCAGAACACCTTGAGCAGGTCGGCGTAGGACACCTTGCCCGGGTCGAAGAGCACGCGGACCGTCTCGGCGTGCCCGGTGAGGCCGGTGCAGACCTCCTCGTAGCTGGGGTTGGGCGTGTACCCGCCCTCGTAGCCGACCGAGGTCGACACCACGCCGGGAACCTGCCAGAAGGCCTTCTCCGCGCCCCAGAAACAGCCCAGGCCGAACTCGGCCACCTCGGTTCCCTCCGGGTAGGGCGGCTCCAGCGGCGAGCCGAGCACCGCGTGCCGTCCGGCCACCGGCATCTTCTCCGGCCGGCCCGGCAGCGCCGCGGCCGGATCCACCTGACGCGTCTTGCGTGATCCGAAGATCCCCATCACGTCCACCTCCGCTCCAAGGTAACCGCCCGCCGGGCAAAGCTGTTCCTGATCGGGGGTTGTGGGCCCCGGGCCCCATCTGCCGGGGGCGGTGGGCCACAGACCCCGAAGAGGCCCCCGGACGCCTGGCGGCTCAGCCTGTCCGCTTCTCCACGAAGTCGCACAGCGCGAGGAAGGCCGCCCGGGCGGGCACCTCGGGCAGCGCCATGATGACGTTCCTGGCGCCCTGCGCCCAGCTCAGCACGTCGGCGCGGGATTCCGCCATGGCGTGGTGGCCGCGCAGCATGGACAGCGCCTCGCCCACCAGCGCCTCATCGGTCAGGTCGGCCTTTTCCAGCAGCCACCGCAGCCGCGCGTCCGCCGGGGACAGGCACGACGCGGGCCCGCTCGCCGCGCGCAGTGCGTACAGCACCGGCAGCGTCCGCACGCCCTGGCGGAGGTCGGTCCCCGGGGTCTTCCCGGACTGCTCGGAGTCGCTGGCGATGTCGATCACGTCGTCGGACAGCTGCCAGGCCACGCCCAGCTGCTCGCAGGCCGCCGCGATCTGGTTCACCGCCTGTTCGGGCGCCCCGGAAAACAGCGCGCCGAACCGGCCCGCGGCGGCGATCAGCGAGCCGGTCTTCTCCGTGATCACGTGCATGTAGTGGTCAAGCGGGTCCTCGCCGGCGCGCGGGCCGATGGTCTCCGCCATCTGGCCGGCGACCAGCCGGACGAACGTTTCCGCCTGGATCCTGACCGCCTCCGGCCCCAGGTCGGCGAGGATGTGCGAGGCCCGGGCGAACAGGAAGTCACCGGCGAGGATCGCCACCGAGTTGTTCCACCGGGAGTTGACCGAGGGATGCCCACGGCGCACCACGGCCTCGTCCATGACATCGTCGTGGAACAGCGTGGCCAGGTGGGTCAGCTCGATCGCCACCGCCGCCGGGATGACCTGCGGGTCCTTGGGGTCACCGAACTGCGCGGCCAGCAGCACCAGCATGGCGCGGAACCGCTTGCCGCCGGCCGCCATCAGGTGCCTCGACGCTTGGGTGAGCAGTCCGTCATCGGGATGCGCGGTCTCGGCCAGTGACGCCTCCACCCGCGCCAGGTCGCCGAGGATCTCCTCCTCCAGCGCGGTGTCAGGGAAATCTACTGGAACTGCGGTGATCACATACTCTCCACGTCATCGGCACGCGCGAACCCCTCGGAGTTCCGAGTATGCCCGTTGCGGCCAAGCCCTGCCAGCCCAGGGGCTGTGTTAGACCAGGGAGGACGCTGCTGGTCTTGCGCAGCTTGTTGCAGGCCGGGCCGTGCCTCAGCCCACGAACAGCTGGTTGGCGGCATGGCTTGCCAGGCTCAGCACGGGCTGCGGCGCGATGCCGAGCAGGAGGGTTACCGCAGCGCCGACCCCGACGGCGGTTCCGCTGAACACGTTCGGCAGCACCACCTCGGGCCCGTCGGGTACCGGGTCGCTGAAGAACATCAGCACGATCACGCGGACGTAGAAGAACGCGGCGATCGCGCTGCTGAGCACGCCGACGATCACCAGCGCCGTCTCCCCCGAGGCGATCGCCGCCTGGAAGACCGCGAACTTCCCGGTGAAGCCGCTGGTCAGCGGGATGCCGGCGAACGCGAGCAGGAAGAACGCGAAGATGCCGGCCACCACGGGCGATCTGCGGCCCAGGCCCGCCCACCGGGACAGGTGGTCGGCCTCGCCGCCGGGATCCCGCACCAGGGTGATCACCGCGAACGCGCCCACCGTGGTGAAGCCGTACGCGACCAGGTAGAACAGGGCACTGGACAGCCCCGCGGTGCTGACGGCGAGCACCCCGGTCAGCACGAACCCGGCGTGGGCGATCGAGGAGTAGGCGAGCAGCCGCTTGACGTCGGTCTGGGTGATGGCGATGACGGCGCCGACGACCATGGTCAACACGGCGATCACCCACAGCGCCGGGCGCCAGTCCCAGGTCAGGTTGCCGAATGCCACGTAGAACACCCGCAGCAGCGCGCCGAACGCCGACACCACGGTGCAGGAGGCCATCAGCGCGGTCACCGGCGTCGGCGCGCCCTGGTACACGTCGGGCTTCCAGCTGTGGAAGGGGACCGCGCCGATCTTGAACAGCAGCCCCAGGCCGGTCAGGGCGATGCCGGCGAACAGCAGGGTGGAGTTGGAGGTGTTGCTGGCCGCCGTCGAGGCGATGGCTGCCAGCGAGACCGAGCCGGAGAAGCCGTACAGCATCGCGATGCCGAACAGGAAGAAGGCCGAGGAAAACGCGCCGAGCAGGAAGTACTTCATGGCTGCCTCGTGCGACAGCAGCCGGCGGCGCCTGGCCAGCCCGCACAGCAGGTACAGCGGCAGCGAGAGCACTTCCAGCGCGACGAACATGGTGAGCAGGTCGTTCGCGGCGGGGAACAGCATCATTCCGCCGACCGCGAACAGGGTCAGCGGGAAGATCTCGGTGTGCATGGCCCCGGCGGCCAGGCCCTCCTGCTCTGCCGTGGCGCCCGGCGGCGCGGCGGCCTGCGCGACGAACGGGCTGAAGCGGGTGTCGCCGATGAGCAGCACGCTGATGAAGGCGAGCACCACGATCGTGCCCTGGATGAAAAGCGTGGGCCGGTCGACTCCGACCGCGCCGCCAATGGCGGTGTGCCCCGGGCTGCCGTTGGCGAAGACCTGGCGGGACGCGGCGATGACGACGGTCCAGACGAACGCGGCGGCCAGCCCGCCCAGGCTCAGTGCCAGCTGGGTGCCGCGCCGGGCCGGGCGCGGCGCGAACGCCTCGACGAGGACGCCGACGATCGCCGCCCCGAACACCACCAGCATCGGCCCGAGCTGGCTGTACTCGATGGGCGGCGCGCTGATCGCGCCGGGCGCGGAGGCGGCCAGCGTCGCGTGGGCGGCCAGCGCCGCGGGGGCAGCAGTGCCGGTCACGGCGCGGCTCCATTCTGAGCGGTCACGGGATGCGCGGGCACCGGATCGGTCACGTGGACCTGGATCATCGTGGCGCGGACGGCCGGGTTGATGATGTCGAGCACGGGTCTGGGGTAGACCCCGACGAACAGGATCAGCGCGAGCAGCGGCGCGACCGCCAGTCTCTCCCGGATCCTGAGGTCGTTGAATCCCGCTACCTCGGCGCGGGTGGGCCCGTTCATCGTGCGCTGGTACATCCACAAGATGTAGATCGCGGCCAGGATCATGCCCGCGGTGGCGAAGACCGCGGCCACCTTGTACCGGGTGAACGTGCCGACCAGGACGAGGAACTCGCTGACGAACGGCGAAAGCCCGGGCAGCGACAGCGCCGCCAGGCCGGACACCAGGAAGAACCCGGCCAGCAGCGGAGCCACCTTCTGCACGCCGCCGAAGTCCGCGATCCGGTCTGACCCCCGCCTGGCGATCAGGCACCCGACCAGGATGAACAGCGCTGCGGTGACGAACCCGTGGTTGACCATGTACAGGGTCGCGCCCGACACGCCCTGGCTGGTCATCACGAAGATGCCGAGCACGATGAAGCCGAAGTGGGAAATGGAGATGTAGCCCATCAGCCGCTTCAGGCCGGCCTGGCCGATCGCCACGACCGCGCCGTACAAGATGCTGACCAGGGACAGCACGATGATCAGCAGCGTGAAGTACTTCGCACCGGCCGGGAATAGCTCGAAACAGTACCGCAGCATGCCGAACGTCCCGACCTTGTCCATCAAGCCGAGCATCAGCACGGCCGTGCCGGGCTGGGCAGCGTCCGCCGCGTCGGGCAGCCAGGTGTGGAAGGGCCACAGCGGCGCCTTGATCGCGAAGGCGATGAAGAACCCGAGGAACAGCCATTTCTGCACGTTCGGGCTCAGCGGCACGTGCACCAGCACGCTGAACAGGAAGGTCCCGTGGTGCCCGGTGATGGCGCTGCGGCTGGAGTACACGTACAGGGCGATGACCGCCACCAGCATGAGCAGCCCGCCGAGCAGGCTGTACAGCAGGAACTTGACCGCCGCGTACTGCCGCCGCCCAGTGCCGTAGCTGCCGATCATGAAGTACATCGGCACCAGCATGGCCTCGAACAGCACGTAGAACAGGAAGACGTCGGTGGCCGCGAACACGCCGATCATCATCGTCTCCAGCACCAGCATCAGCGCGAAGTAGGTCTTCACGCTGTGCCGGGCGGGCAGCGTCCCGGCGGGCCGCCCGCCGGGGAAGGCGGGATCGGCGTCGTGCCACGAAGCCAGGACCACTGCGGGCATCAGCACCGCGGACATGGCGATAAGCACCAGCGCGATGCCGTCCACGCCGAGGGCGTAGTGCACCCCGAACTGCGGGATCCACGAGTAGGTCTCGGTGAACTGGAAGGTCGGGCCGTGCACCTGGAACTTCACCGCGATGATGATCACCACGACCAGCGTGGCCAGCGAGAACGCCAGGGCCAGCCACTTGGCCAGCGCGTCCCTGGCCTGCCGGTCCGCAGGGGGGGCGTCGGCCGGCAGGCCCGGGATCACGGCGAGGACGATAGCCCCGGCCAGCGGCACAGCGCCGGCCACGGTCAGCCAGGGAAAGCCGTTCATCTTACAGCCTCACCGCCAGCAGCAGGGCGACCAGCACCGCGGCGCCGGCCAGCATGGACAGCGCGTAGGAGCGCACGAACCCGGTCTGCATCCGGCGCAGCCGCCCGGATGTCCCGCCGACCGCCGCGGCGATCGTGTTCACCAGGCCGTCAATGTCCCGGTTGTCGAAGTACACCGACAGCCTGGTCAGCCACTGCCCCGGCCGCATCAGCAGCGACTCGTTGAGCGCGTCCCCGTAGAGGTCCTTGCGGGCCGCCACGGTGAGCGGCCCCCCGGCCGGGGCGGTGGCGGGCACCGGGACCCGGCCGTATATCCACCAGCCGAGGGCGATGCCCGCCACGGCCAGCGCCGTGGCCGCGATGCCCGGCGCGGTGAAGAAGCCGTGCGTGTTCGGCGGCGCCCCGACCACCGGGGCGAGGAATTTCTGCAGCCGGTGGTTGATGATCAGGAACGCGCCTGCGCCCACCGAGCCGATCGCGAGCACGACCATCGGACCGGTCATCACCGGGGGCGACTCGTGCGGGTGGTACTCCTCGGCCGAGCCGTGCGCACCCTGCACCGATCCCCCCGCGAGCGGCTCGGCCGTCTCGTGCGGCTCGCCGGAGGCCGCGTGCTCCTCCCAGCGCCGCCTGCCGTACCAGGTCATGAACATCATCCGGGTCATGTAGAACGCGGTGATGCCCGCGCCGATCAGCGCGCACACCCCGGCTACCTTGCCCGCCGCGCCGTGCTGGCCGAAGTCCGCCTCGATGATCGGGTCCTTGGCGAAGAACCCGGAGAACGGCGGGATGCCGGAGATGGCGAGGTAGGCCAGGCCGAACGTGACGTAGGTGACCGGCAGGACGTTGCTCAGCCCGCCGTAGCGCCGCATGTTGACCTCGTCGTTCATGCCGTGCATGACCGAGCCCGCGCCGAGGAACAGCCCGGCCTTGTAAAAGCCGTGGGAGAGGAGCAGCGCGATCGCGAACACGTAGCCGGCCGGCCCGAGGCCAGCGCCGAGCGTCATGTAGCCGATCTGGCTCATCGTGGACCCGGCAAGCGACTTCTTGATGTCGTCCTTGGCGGAGGCGATGATGCCGCCGACCAGCAGCGTGATCGTGCCGACCACGGCGACCGCCAGCCGGGCGCCGGGCGCGAGCGCGAGGATGGGGTTGGACCGCACCAGCAGGTACACCCCGGCGGTGACCATGGTGGCGGCGTGGATCAGCGCCGAGACCGGCGTGGGGCCCTCCATCGCGTCCAGCAGCCAGGACTGCAGCGGCACCTGCGCCGACTTCCCGCACGCGCCGAGCAGCAGCAGCAGGCCAAGGGCCAGGGTGACCCCGCTGCCCGCCGAACCGACGCCGCGGAACACCCCGGTGAACGACATGGTGCCGAACTCGGCGAACATCAGCATGATCGCCAGCGACAGCCCGGCGTCGCCGACCCGGTTGACCACGAACGCCTTCTTCGCGGCGACCGCCGCGGAGTTCTTGAACTGCCAGAACCCGATCAGCAGGTACGATGCCAGGCCCACGCCCTCCCAGCCGACGTAGAGGACCAGGTAGTTGTCGGCGAGGACCAGCAGCAGCATCGCGGCGACGAACAGGTTCATGTAGCCGAAGAAGCGCCGCCGGTCGGCATCGTGCCACAGGTACCCGACCGAGTAGATGATGATCAGCGAGCCGACCCCGGTGATCAGCAGCACGAAGCAGATGGACAGCTGGTCGGTGAGCAGCCCCACGCTCACCTGGAAGCGCGCCACCGGGATCCAGGAGTACAGGTGCAGGTCGCGGCTGCGGTCGCTTTCCCCGAGCAGGGTGAAGAAGGCGATGACGCCGTACACGAACGCCGCGACCGGCATGGCGACCCCGAGCAGGTGCCCCCACCGGTCGGTGCGCCGGCCGCCGAGCAGCAGCACGGCGGCGCCGAACAGCGGGAAGGCCAGCAGCAGCCACGACAGCTTCAGCGCGCCGGTCGCCGACAGGGTGGCCTGGGCGGCCAGGGCCTGAGCCGAGCCTGTCACGTCGTCACCCCTTCAGCTCAGTATTTGAGCAGGCTGGCGTCGTCCACCGACGCGGACCTGCGGGCCCGGTAAATCGCCATCAGGATCGCGAGGCCGACGACCACCTCCGCCGCGGCCACCACCATGACGAAGAAGGCGATGACCTGCCCGTCAAGGTTGTCGTGCACGCGGGCGAACGCCACGAACGCCAGGTTGCACGCGTTCAGCATCAGTTCCACGCACATGAACACCACGATCGCGTTGCGCCGCACCAGCACGCCGACGCCGCCGATCATGAACAAGATCACCGACAGCGCCACGTAGTGCACCGGGCTCACGACTCGGCCCTCCCCGAGCCCGCTGACGGGGCGGGCTCCCGTTCGCCGCCGTCCGCCGCCTCCAGTTGCGGCTTTTCCCCGGGCCGAACGACCTGTGGCGGCTCGGTCCCGGTCCGCGGGTTGAGCACGGAGCTGACGGAACTGGCAGCCGGGCTGCCGTCCGGCAGCAGCGCCGGCCTGTCCGCGCTGTCGTGCAGCGCGTAAATGCCCGGCGGCGGGTCGCCGACGACCTGGCCGCTGGCCAGCCGCCTGGCGGCGAGGTCGCGCTGCGTGGGACGCGGCGCGATCCGCTCGCGGTGCGCGAGCACCATGGCGCCGAGCGCGGCGGTGATCAGCAGCGCGCCGGTCACCTCGAACGGGAACACGTAGGTGGTGAAGATCAGCGTCGCGATGCCGGTCAGGTTGCCGGACCCGTACTTCGGCGAGGGCGGCGCGGCCGGGCCGATGGCCGCATGCCCGATGCCGAGGGCGAGCAGCACCAGCAGGCCGATCGCGGCCAGGCCCGCGGCCAGCCGCTGGCCTTTGATGGTCTCCACGATGGAGTCCGCCGCGGTGATGCCGATCAGCATGATCACGAACAGGAACAGCATGAGCACCGCCCCGGTGTACACGATGATCTGGACGAACGCCAGGAACGGCGCGCCCTGCATCGCGTACATGGTGGCCAGGCAGAGCATCACCACCGCGAGCATGATGGCGCAGTGCACCGCGCGCCGGACCAGGATCATGGCCAGCGCGGCGGCCACCGCGACCACGGCGAGGATCCAGAAGACGGTTTCCACCGCGACCGAATCGGTGTTGGTGCCCGCCGCCAGCACGCCGGTCACCGGTCCTCACCCCCTGGCTTTCCGGCGTCCTCGCGGACCTCCGGCGGAGCCCAGGACAGCGAGGCGTCCGGGGAGCCGGCGAGCACCGCCGGGCCGGACGGGCCGCCGGGCCCGGACATGCCCGGCGCGCGGTGCCCGGCGACCAGGCCCGTGTCGCCGAGGCGGTAGTAGTCCTTCTCGTCCTCGCCGAGCTGCATGGGGTGCGGCGGCGCCTCCATGCCCGGCTGCAGCGGCACCAGCAGCTGCTCCTTGGTCCAGATCAGGTCCTCCCTGATGTAGTCGGCGATCTCGTACTCATTGGTCATCGTCAGCGCCCGGGTCGGGCAGGCCTCGATGCACAGGCCGCACAGGATGCAGCGCAGGTAGTTGATCTGGTACACGGCGCCGTACCGCTCGCCGGGAGAGTACCGTTCTTCCTCGGTGTTGTCCCGGCCCTCGACGTAGATGGCGTCCGCGGGGCAGGCCCACGCGCACAGCTCGCAGCCGATGCACTTCTCCAGCCCGTCCGGCCACCGGTTGAGCTGGTGGTGGCCGTGGAACCGCGGCGCGGTCGGCTTCTTGACCTCCGGGTATTCCACGGTTTCCACCTTCTTGAACATCTCGTGGAAGGTGACACCGAATCCCTTGACCGGGTTGAGGAAGTCGCTGAGGAAGTTAGGCACCTGTGACCTCCCTCGCAGGGGTGGCTGAATTGCCTGGTTCGACACCTGTGCCGTGGTAGTGCGGCAGGTCGAGCGGCGGCACCGGGAACGCGGGCGCGGCGGGCTGCCCCGGGCCGGCCACCGCGGGCTGCGGGGACGCCTCCGTGGGCGCGTTGCGCGCCGCGCGCTGCTGCGCGGCCTCGTCCCACGCCATCACCATGATGATCAGCAGCACGAACACGAGCCCGGCCACCGCGTAGATGGCGGTGCTGTTGAAGTTCAGCTTCCACGCGCGGATGACGGCGATGAACAGGATCCACACGATCGACACCGGGATCAGCACCTTCCAGCCGAGCGCCATGAGCTGGTCGTAGCGGACCCTGGGCAAGGTGCCGCGCAGCCAGACGTAGCCGAACAGCAGGATGAACACCTTGATCAGGAACCACAGCAGCGGCCACCAGCCGGTGTTCGCGCCCGACCACAGCGATATCGGCCACGGCGCCCGCCAGCCGCCGAGGAACAGCGTGGTCGCCAGCGCGGCGACCGTGGTCATGTTGATGTACTCGGCGAGGTAGAACATGGCGAACTTCATCGACGAGTACTCGGTGTGGTACCCGGCGACCAGCTCGCCCTCGCCTTCGGGCAGGTCGAACGGCAGCCTGTTGGTCTCGCCGACCATGGTGAACAGGTAGATGACGAACGAGACCGGAAGCTCCCAGAAGAACCAGCCGTTGTTCTGCGCGGCGACGATCGCGCTGGTGGACAGCGACCCGGCGTACAGGAACACGGCCACGAAGGCCAGCCCCATCGCGATCTCGTAGCTGATCACCTGCGCGGCCGAGCGCAGCGCGCCGAGCAGCGAGTAGGGGGAGCCGGATGCCCAGCCGGCCAGCACGAGCCCGTACACGCCGATCGAGCTCATCGCCAGGATGACCAGCACCGCCACCGGCAGGTCGGCGAGCTGCAGCGGGGTCTGGTGGTGGAAGATCGACACTTCCGGGCCCCACGGGATGACCGAGAAGCCGATGAAGGCCATCGTCGCCGAGATCACCGGCGCGATCACGAAGATCAGTTTGTCCGCGCTGCGGGGGATGATGTCTTCCTTCAGCGGCAGCTTGAGCGCATCCGCGACCGGCTGCAGCAGCCCGAACGGCCCGGCCCGGTTCGGGCCCGGCCGGTTCTGCATCCTGCCGATGACCCGGCGTTCGAACCAGATCATGAAGATGGTGGTGAGCAGCAGGAAGGCGAACACCATGCCGGCCTTCAGCAGCACCATCCACCAGATTTCGGTGTTGAAGCTGGCGAGCGTCGGCTCGGTGCCGGGAGCCGCGAGCAGGTGCTGCAGCATCCCCTGGTCGGTCATGATGACGGCCTCCTCAACGTGACCGTGGCGCCGTGCCCCGCGCCGAGTTCCGCCCTGATCGTGGTGCTGGCGTGGCGGGCGGCCCCGGTGCCCGGATACGGCGCGCCAGGCGGCGAGGTCACCGGGCGCGCCTCGATGCTGTCCGCCTCGGGCAGGCCGGCCGCGGGCAGCCAGACCACGCGGTCGGACATGGGCACGACCTCGACGGGAACAGTCACCGAGCCGCGGTCGGTGGCGACGGTCACCTTATCGCCGTCAGCCACGCCGGCCTCGGCCGCGGTCGACGGGGACATCCGGGCCACGACCGGGCGGGCGGTGCCGGCCAGGGACGGCTCGCCGTCCTGCATCCGCCCGCTGTCCAGCAGCTGGCGCCAGGTCGCCAGCCGCACAGTGCTAGCCGGGGGGGACGACCCCCCAAAACCCCCCCGCTCTTGGAGGGAAGCCGTTCCCCCCAAACCCCCTCGGGGGGGCTCTGGCCGGGCGCCGCGCCAGATGCCCAGCGCGGCCAGTTCGGCACGGGCGGCCGCGGCGTCGGGCAGGCCGAGGTGCACGTCCATCTGGTCCGCGACCGCGCCGAGCACCCACAGGTCGGTGCGTACCTCCGGGACCCGCACCGCGATGCCGAACGAGCCGCCGCGGCCTTCCCAGTTCACGAACGTCCCGGACTTTTCCGCGACGGCGGCCACCGGGAACACCACGTCGGCGCGGTCGGTGACCGCGCTGGCCCGCAGCTCCAGGCTGACCACGAACGGGGTCACCTCGAGCGCGCGCAGCGCGGCCGCCGGATCGGGCAGGTCCGCCGGGTCGACGCCGGCCACGAGCAGGGCGCCGAGCTCCCCGGCCTCGGCGGCGGCGAGCATGGCCGCGGTGCCGCGGCCCGGCGCGGCGGGCAGCGCGCTCTTGCCCCAGATCCGCGCCACCTCGGTGCGGGCTGCGGGGTCGGTCACCGGCCGCCCGACCGGCAGCAGCCCCGGCAGCGCCCCGGCCTCCACGGCGCCGCGCTCCCCGGCCCGGCGCGGGATCCAGGCCAGCCCGGCGCCGGAGGCGAGGGCCAGAGCGGCCACCGCGGCCAGCGCGCCTGGCACCTCGGCGAGCCGCTCGCCGGCCAGGATGACGGCGCCAGGAGACGCCAGCCAGGCCGGCGGATCGGCAGCCAGGCTGGCCAGCGCGCTGGCCTCGTCTCCCGGCGGCGTCGCCATCAGCTCGCCGGACAGCTTGGCCAGCCCGCGGCTGGCCAGCGCCGCGATGGAGAACACCTTGAGCCCGGCGCGCCGCACCGCCTTGCGCAGCCGCAGGAAGACGATGGGGGACTCGTCTTCGGGCTCCAAGCCGGCCAGCAGCACGGCGGGCGCCTGCTCCAGGTCGGCGTAGCTGACGGTGATGCCGCGCCCGGCCACGCAGGCGGCGAGGAACTGATCCTCCTCGGCCGAGTGCGGGCGCGCCCGCATGTCGACGTCGTTGGTGTCCAGGGCCACCCGGGCGAACTTCGCGTAGGCGTAGGCATCCTCCAGGGTGAGCCGGGCGCCGGCCAGCACGCCGGCGCCGCGCGGTCCGGGCTCGGTCCCGTCCCGGGCGTCGCGCGCGGCGGCCAGCCCGGCGGCGGCGGCGGCCAGCGCCTGCGGCCAGGACGCCGGGACCAGCACCCCGTCGTCGTTGCGGATCAGCGGCGCGGTGAGCCGGTCCGGCTGGGTCGCGTACATGAACGCCCAGCGGCCCTTGTCGCAGCTCCACTCCTCGTTGACGGCAGGATCCTCGCCGGCGAGTCGGCGCATCACCCGGCCGCGCCGCACGTCGGTGCGTAGCCTGCATCCTGACGCGCAGTGCTCGCACACGCCGGGCACCGAGACCAGGTCGAAGGGCCTGGCCCGGAACCGGTAGGCGGCGCCGGTCAGCGCCCCCACCGGGCATATCTGCACGGTGTTGCCGGAGAAGTAGGAGTTGAACGGCTTGCCCGCGGCGGTGGCGATTATCTGCGCCGGGCCGCGCTCGGCGAAGTCGATGAACGGGTCGCCGGCAATCTCCTCGGAGAACCGGGTGCACCGGGTGCAGGAGACGCAGCGCTCGCGGTCCAGCAGCACCTCGGTGGACAGGGGGACCGGCTTGACGAAGGTCCGTTTGGGCTCGGTAAACCTGGTCTCTCCCCGCCCGTTGGACATGGCCTGGTTCTGCAGCGGGCACTCGCCGCCCTTGTCGCACATCGGGCAGTCCAGCGGGTGGTTGATGAGCAGGAACTCCATCACGCCGTGCTGGGCCTTGTCCGCGACCGCCGAGGTGAGCTGGGTGCGCACCACCATGCCGTCGGAGCACGGGGAGATGCAGGACGCCATCGGCTTGC
Source organism: Streptosporangiaceae bacterium (assembly GCA_019246795.1). Taxonomy (GTDB): domain Bacteria; phylum Actinomycetota; class Actinomycetes; order Streptosporangiales; family Streptosporangiaceae; genus Palsa-504. The sequence continues at coordinate 12,830 of JAFAPY010000045.1, forward strand.
GCTGGCCCTCCACCTCGACCAGGCACTGGCGGCAGGCGCCGATCGGGTCGAGCAGCGGGTGGTCGCAGAACCGCTGGATCGCGACGCCGAGCAGCTCCGCGGCCCGGATGATCAAGGTCCCTTTCGGGACGCTGATCTCGAAGCCGTCGATGGTGACGGTCACCGTGTCTTGGGCCGTCTCCACGGTCATGAGGTGCTCCAGGCAGTAGACGCCTCCGGGTCGAAGGGGCAGCCGCCCTCCTTCTGGTGCTGCATGAACTCGTCCCTGAAGTACTGGATGCCCGAGGTGACGGGGCTGGTCGCGCCGTCGCCGAGGGCGCAGAACGCCCGGCCGAGGATGTTGTCGCAGATGTCCAGCAGCTTGTCCAGGTCTTCCTCGGTGCCGTTGCCGTGTTCCAGCCGGTCCAGCACCCGGACCATCCAGAACGTGCCTTCCCGGCACGGGGTGCACTTGCCGCACGACTCATGCTGATAGAACTCGGTCCAGCGCAGCACCGCGCGGACCACGCAGGTGGTCTCGTCGAAAATCTGCAGCGCCCTGGTGCCCAGCTGGGATCCTGCGGTGAGGACGGACTCGAAGTCCAGCGGCACGTCCAGGTGCGCGTCGGTGAGCATCGGCACCGACGAGCCGCCCGGCGTCCAGAACTTCAGCCGGTGCCCGGCCCGGACCCCGCCGGCCAGGTCGAGCAGTTCGCGCAGCGTGATGCCGAGCGGCGCCTCGAACTGCCCGGGGTTGGCGACGTGCCCAGACAGCGAGAACAACCCGTAGCCCTTGGATTTCTCGGTCCCCATCCCGGCGAACCAGTCGGCGCCGTTGACGATGATCGACGGCACGCTGGCGATCGACTCCACGTTGTTCACGTTGGTGGGGAGGGAGTACACGCCGGCCTGTGCAGGGAACGGCGGCTTGTTTCGGGGCAGGCCGCGGCGCCCCTCCAGCGAGTCCAGCATCGCCGTCTCCTCGCCGCAGATGTAGGCGCCGGCCCCGGGGTGCACGATGACCTCCACGTCGAACCCGGAGCCGAGGACGTCGCGGCCCAGGTAGCCCGCCTCGTAGGCCTCCTGCACGGCGTGCCGCAGCCGCCGCACCACGTGCAGCACCTCGCCCCGGACGTAGATGAACACGTGCGAGGCCCGGACCGCGTAGGCGGCGATGGCCGAGCCCTCGATGAGCACGTGCGGGTTGGCCATCATGATCGGCACGTCCTTGCAGGTGCCGGGCTCGGACTCGTCCGCGTTGACCGCCAGGTAGTGCGGCTTGCCGTCGCCCTGCGGCATCAGGCTCCACTTGACCCCGGTGGGGAAGCCGGCCCCGCCGCGGCCGCGCAGCCCCGAGCTCTTGACGACCGCGATGACTTCGTCGGGGTGCATGGCCAGCGCCTTCGGCAGCGCCTGCCAGCCGCCGCCCCGGCGGTACCCGTCCAGGGTGAAGGCGTCCGGCTCATCCCAGTGCGCGGTGAGCACCGGGGTCAGCGTGTCGGTCACCGCGGCTCCTTGCTCTCGTTGCTCTCGTTGGCTGCGCGGCGGCCGGCCGGCGCGCGTTCCGGCGCGGTCCAGCCGTGCTCCCTGGCGATCCTGAGCCCGAGCAGGCTGGCCGGGCCGGCGGCCGGGCCGTCGGTGGCCTGGTCGTCGTTGAAGCCGGCCAGGATCCGCGACGCCTCCCGCCAGGTGCACAGCCGGCCGGGGCCGCGGGTCGGGGTCACCCGGTTTCCGGCGCGCAGGTCGTCGGTGAGCTCGCGCGCCGAGGCCGGGGTCATGTTGTCGAAGAACTCCCAGTTCACCATCACGACCGGCGCGTAGTCGCAGGCGGCGTTGCACTCGACGTGCTCGATGCTGACCGCGCCGTCCGGCGTGGGCTCGTCGTCGCCGACACCGAGGTAGGAGTGCAGGTCGGCGAGTATGTGGTCACCGCCCATGACCGCGCACAGCGTGTTGGTGCACACGCCGACGTGGTATTCGCCGACCGGGTGGCGCTTGTACATGGTGTAGAAGGTCACCACGCCGGTCACCTCGGTCTCGGTCAGCCCGAGCTTGGCCGCGCAGTACTCGATGCCGTCCGCGGAGACGTAGCCTTGCTCGGCCTGCACCAGGTGCAGCAGCGGCAGCAGCGCCGACCTCGACCCTGGGTACCTGCCGATGATCTGCGTGGCGTCGGCGTCCAGGCGGGACCGGACTTCTTCGGGGAAGGGCATTACCTGTCCACCCCTCCCATCAGACAGGACAACGGAGCATCGATGCGGAACGGACCTCGGTGGCTACGGCGGGAAGGTCGACTGATCACCTGTCCACCCCTCCCATCACCGGATCGATGCTCGCGATCGCGGGGATCACGTCGGCGACCATGCCGCCCTCGCACAGCGCGGCGAGCGACTGCAGGTGGGTGAACGACGGATCGCGGAAGTGCGCCCGGTACGGTCGGGTGCCGCCATCGCTGACCACGTGCGCCGCGAGCTCGCCGCGGGGCGCCTCCACTGCCGCGTACGCCTGCCCGGCCGGCACCCGGAACCCCTCGGTGACCAGCTTGAAGTGGTGGATCAGCGCCTCCATGGACTGGCCCATGATGTGCGCGATGTGCTCCGGCGAGGGACCGAGGCCGTCCGGACCCAGCGCGAGCCTGGCCGGCCAGCCGATCTTGGCGTCACCGATCATCACCGGGTCGTCCCGGTGGATCCGCGCATCGCGGTCCGCGAGCCGGTCCACGCACTGCCTGACGATCTTCAGCGACTGGTCGATCTCGCCCATCCTGATCAGGTACCTGCCGTACGCGTCGCAGGTGTCGGTGACCGGGACGTCGAACTCGTAGGTCTCATAGCCGCAGTACGGCTGGGATTTGCGCAGGTCCCACGGCAGGCCGGTGGCCCGCAGCATCGGGCCGCTGACGCCAAGGGCAATGCAGCCCTGCAGGTCCAGGTAGGCGACGCCCTTCATCCTGCCGATGAACACCGGGTTGGCGTCCATGAGCTTGTGCAGCTCGGCCATCAGCCCCGGCGAGGTGTCCAGGAACGCGCGGATCGCGTCGAGCGCGCCCGGAGGCAGGTCCTGCGCCACCCCGCCCGGCCTGATGTAGGCGTGGTTCATCCGCAGGCCGGTGATCAGCTCGTACAGGTCCAGGATGCGCTCGCGCATCCGCAGGCCCTGCAGGAAGATCGTGGTCGCGCCCAGTTCCATGCCCATCGGGCCGATCCCGCCCAGATGCGAGGTGACGCGGTTGAGCTCCATCATCAGGACCCTGATGATCTGGGCGCGTTCCGGGATCCGGTCCTCGATGCCGAGGAGCCGTTCCACCCCCATGCAGTACGTCGCCTCGTTGAAGAACGGCATCAGGTAGTCCATCCTGGTGCAGAACGTG
>JAFAPY010000381.1 GCA_019246795.1 Streptosporangiaceae bacterium
CGCGCGCGGCCGCCGCGGCGGGCTCCCTCGGCGGGTCCACCACCGGCGGGGCGGCATCGGGCGGTGCGGCGCGTGCCGTCGTCATCGCGGGCTCGTCTGGCCATGCCGTGCTGGTCGGCGTGCCGTGGCGTGCGGCCGCGGCGTGCGGCGCCGTCGCGATCGTGCTGGCCGGCCTGGGCGCCGCCTGGCGCGGGCCGCGCTGGCCGGTCATGTCGGCCAGGTTCGAGCGGTCCGGCCAGCAGGATCATCTCGCTGCGCGCGCCGACTCGGCGGCCATCTGGGAGGCGCTGAGCAGGGACACCGACCCGACGGTTGACCGGTTACCGGGGGGCGCTCGGCGGGGCGCCTGGGCCACCGGGCTACCATCGGTGGGCAGCAGTGCCCAGTGCGGCAGAGCCGGATGAGGAGACGAGCAAACCGCGTGAGTGTGCTCGACGAGATCCTGCAAGGCGTACGTGCCGATCTCGCCGAACGGCAGCGGCGCGTCGGTCTTGACGAGCTGAAGGAGATGGCGCGGCAGGCGCCATCGCCGCGGGATCCGATGGCCGCGCTGAAGGCGGAGGGCGTCACCGTCATCGCCGAGGTCAAGCGGGCCAGCCCGTCCCGCGGCCCGATGGCGGCGATCACCGACCCGGCGGGGCTGGCCGCGGACTACGAGGCAGGCGGCGCCAAGGTGATCAGCGTGCTCACCGAGCCGCGCTGGTTCGGCGGGTCGCTGGCCGACCTGGACGCGGTGCGCCGGGCGGTGCAGGTGCCGCTGCTGCGTAAGGACTTCGTGATCAGCTCCTACCAGCTGTGGGAGGCCCGCGCCCACGGCGCGGACCTGGTGCTGCTGATCGTCGCCGCGCTGGAGCAAAGCGCGCTGGTCTCGCTGGTCGAGCGGGCCATCTCCATCGGGCTGCTGCCGCTGGTCGAGGTGCACGCCGACCCGGAACTTGACCGGGCGCTCGACGCCGGCGCCGCCGTCATCGGCGTCAACGCGCGTAACCTGGCCACGCTCGAGGTGGACCGCAGCATCTTCGGCCGGATGGCGAGCCGGATCCCCGAGGGAGTGGTCAAGGTCGCCGAGTCGGGCGTCCGAGGGCCGCGCGACCTGCTGGCCTACGCCGCCTGCGGCGCCGACGCGGTGCTGGTCGGGGAGAGCCTGGTCACCGAGAAGGACCCGCGCTGCGCCGTCGCCGACCTGGTCACGGCGGGCTCGCACCCGGCCCTGCGCAGCGAGCGCGGATGACGCCGAGGACAGGGTGGGGTGAACGCCGGTGACCCAGATGCTGCCTGCCGAGCCCGATATCGCGCCGGTTCCCGACACGTCCGGGCATTTCCCGGCGCACGGGATCCGCTACGGCGGCAGGTTCGCCCCCGAGGCGCTGATGGCCGCCCTCGACGAGCTGAGCGCCGCCTACGACCACGCACGCAAGGACCCGGCGTTCGCCGCCGAGCTCGCCGGGCTGCTGCGCGGCTACGCCGGCCGTCCCACGCTGCTGTACGCCGCGGAGCGGTTCGGCGCGCAGGCAGGCTGCACGGTGCTGCTCAAGCGGGAGGACCTGGCGCACACCGGCTCGCACAAGATCAACAACGTGCTCGGCCAGGTGCTGCTGGCCCGCCGGATGGGCAAGACCCGGGTGATCGCCGAGACCGGAGCCGGCCAGCACGGCGTGGCCACCGCGACCGCGTGCGCGCTGCTCGGCCTGGACTGCTCGGTCTACATGGGCGAGGAGGACACCCGCAGGCAGGCGCTGAACGTGTCGCGGATGCGCATGCTCGGCGCCGAGGTGATCCCGGTCGCCGCCGGCACCCGGACCCTCAAGGATGCCATGAACGAGGCCTTCCGCGACTGGGTGACCACGGTCGCCACCACGCACTACTGCATCGGCTCGGTGGGCGGCCCGCACCCGTTCCCGATGATGGTCAGGGACTTCCAGCGAGTGATAGGCGTCGAGGCCCGCGGCCAGGTCCTGGAGCAGCACGGCAGGCTGCCCGACGCGGTGATCGCCTGCGTGGGCGGCGGCTCCAACGCCATCGGCATCTTCCACGCGTTCATCCCCGACGCCGGCGTGCGGCTGATCGGCTGCGAGGCCGGCGGCGACGGCCTGGCCAGCGGCCGCCACGCGGCCACGCTGACCGGCGGGTCCCCCGGCGTGCTGCACGGCATGCGCACGTTCGTGCTGCAAGACGACCAGGGGCAGACGCTGGGCACCCACTCGATCTCGGCCGGGCTGGACTACCCCGGCGTCGGCCCGGAACACGTCTGGCTGAGGGAGACCGGCCGGGCCAGTTACCGCGCGGTCACCGATGCCCGTGCCATGGACGCCTTCTCGGTGCTGTGCCGCACCGAGGGCATCATCCCGGCGCTGGAGTCCGCGCACGCGCTGGCTGGCGCGCTGGACGTCGGCCGCGAACTCGGCCCCGGCGCCCTGATGGTGGTCAGCCTGTCCGGCCGCGGCGACAAGGACGTCGACACCGCATCGACGTGGTTCGGCGTGTGATGAGCGCGGTGACGACGGCGTTCGCCAAGGCGGCAGCCGAGGACCGCGCCGCGCTGGTCGGCTACCTCCCCGCCGGGTTCCCCAGCGTCGGCGGCGCCGTCGAGGCGGCCCGGGCCATGGCCGCCGCCGGCGCCGACGTCATCGAGGTCGGCCTGCCCTACTCCGACCCGCTGATGGACGGCCCGGTGATCGCCGAGGCGGTCCACCGGGCGCTGGCCAGCGGGACCAAGCCCGCCGACGTGCTGCGCACCGTGGAAGCGGTCACGGCGGCCGGGGTCCCGGCCCTGGTCATGACCTACTGGAACCCGGTCGAAGCCTACGGCGTGGCCGCGTTCGCCCGTGACCTGGCCGCCGCTGGGGGCTCCGGGCTGATCACCCCTGACCTGCCCCCCGAGGAGGCAGCCGAGTGGCTGGCGGTCGCTGAGGCCTGCGACCTGGACCGGGTGTTCCTGGTCGCGCCCAGTTCCACCGACCAGCGGATCGCCGCGGTCGCGGGCGCCTGCCGCGGCTTCGTCTACGCCGCCTCGCTGATGGGCATCACCGGCACCAGGGACGCGGTCAGCGACGACGCGGCAGCGCTGGTCGCCCGGGTCCGCCGGCACACGCAGCTTCCGGTGGCTGTCGGCATCGGGGTGAGCAGCGGCGCGCAGGCCGCACAGGTGGCGGCGTTCGCCGACGGGGTGATCGTCGGATCGGCGTTCGTCCGCCGCCTGCTCGGCGCGCCCGACAGCGCCGCGGCGGCCCGGGCGGCCGCCGAGCTGGCCAGCGAGCTGGCCGCTGGGGTGCGGCGGAAGGCCGAGCCGTGAACCAGCCAGGCTGCCCGCCTCGGATCGCTAGCCGGGCGGGGAGTCGCGGTGATGTAATGTCGGTGTAACAGGGCCAGTGTCGTCCCGAACGCGCTCAGCACAGGCGTTTGACAGACGGCAGGAGAGCCTATGGCGGCTGCTGGCCTTTACGACCCCGGTTTCGAGCACGACGCCTGCGGCGTCGGCTTCGTCGCGGACCTGTCCGGCGCAAGGGGCGGCCATGACGTCGTGGCCAGCGCGCTGCGGGTGCTGCGCAACCTGGAGCACCGCGGCGCGAAGGGCGCCGACCCGGACACCGGGGACGGGGCGGGGATCCTCACCCAGCTACCCGATGAGTTTCTCCGCGCCGTATGCGGCTTCGCGCTGCCGGACCGTGGCGCGTACGCCGCGGGCATCGCGTTTTTTTCCGCAGAACGACAGATGGTGATACCTGCCATCGAACGGCTCGCCGCAGCCGAGGGCCTGACGGTCCTGGGCTGGCGGGAGGTGCCGTTCGACGTCACCGCCTGCGGGGCCGGCGCCCGGGCGGTGCTTCCCGGCATCCTGCAGCTTTTCGTGGCCGGAGCCCGCGGCGAACGCGGCATGCAGCTGGAGCGGATGGCGTTCTGCTTGCGCAAGCGCGCCGAGCACGAGGCCGGGGCGTACTTCGCCAGCCTGTCCGCGCGCACCATCGTGTACAAGGGCATGCTGTCCGCGCCGCAGCTCGAGCCGTTCTACCCGGACCTGTCCGATCCCCGGTACGGCTCGGCGCTGGCGATGGTCCACTCCAGGTTCTCCACCAACACGTTCCCGTCCTGGCCGCTGGCCCACCCGTACCGGTACGTGGCGCACAACGGCGAGATCAACACGATCCGCGGCAACCGGAACTGGATGCGGGCCAGGGAAGCCATGCTGGCCGGCGGGCTGATCCCGCCGTCGGCGGACGGGAGGGGCATCGAGCGGCTGTTCCCGGTGCTCACCGAGTCGGGCAGCGACTCGGCCGGCTTCGACGAGTGCCTGGAGCTGCTGCACATGGGCGGCAGGTCGCTGCCGCACGCGGTGCTGATGATGATCCCCGAGCCGTGGGAGAACCACGAGGAGATGACCCCCCAGCGCCGTGCCTTCTACCGGTTCCACGCGTCGCTGATGGAGCCGTGGGACGGCCCGGCGCTGGTCGCGTTCACCGACGGCTCGGTGATCGGCGCGGTCCTCGACCGCAACGGGCTGCGGCCCGGCCGGTACTGGGTGACCAGCGACGGCCTGGTCGTGCTGGCCAGCGAGGTGGGGGTGCTGGATCTCGAACCGGCCACCGTGATCAGGAAGGGCCGGCTGCAGCCGGGCCGGATCTTCCTCGCCGACACCGTGGCCGGGCGCATCGTCGAAGACGAGGAGGTCAAGGCGGCCCTGGCCGCCGAGCACCCGTACGCCGACTGGCTGCACGTCGGCCTGATCCACATCGCTGACCTGCCCGCCAGGGGGGGTCAGGGGGGCTTGGCGGGACGGACAGTCCCCCCAAGCGGGGGGTCCCCGGGGGGTCGCCCCCCGGGGGACAACACTGACCTGGTGACGCTGCAGCGGCTGCACGGCTACACCGAGGAGGAGCTGCGGGTCATCCTGGCGCCGATGGCGCGCTCCGGCGCCGAGCCGGTCGGCTCGATGGGCACCGACACCCCGGTGGCGGTGCTCTCGGACCGGCCGCGCCTGGTGTTCGACTACTTCACCCAGCTGTTCGCGCAGGTGACCAACCCGCCGCTGGACGCGATCAGGGAGGAGCTGGTCACCTCGCTGTCGGTCACCGTCGGGCCAGAGCAGAACCTGCTGCAGCCCGCCCCGGCGTCCTGCCGGCAGATCGTGCTGCCGTTCCCGGTCATCACCGACGCCGACCTGGCGAAGATCATGCACGTCAACGACGACGGCAACCTGCCGGGCTTCGCCGCCTACGTGGTGGACGGCCGCTACGACCCGCGCGGCGGCGGCCCGGGCCTGCGGGCCCGGCTGGCCGAGGTCTGCGCCGAGGTCTCCGCCGCCATCACCGGCGGTGCCCGCCTCATCGTCCTCTCCGACCGCATGGATCCCGCTGGCCACGGCGCGCCGCAGGATCCAAGGGCGTTGTTGCGCCAACCACCCCCACCTGAGGGCGTTGTTGCGCCAACCATGCCCTCCGCCGTGGACGCAGCCGGCCTGGTGCCGATCCCATCGCTGCTGCTCACCGGGGCGGTGCACCATCACCTGATCCGGGAGAAGTCCCGGACCCGGGTCGGGCTGCTCGTGGAAGCCGGCGACGTGCGCGAATGCCACCACCTGGCGCTGCTGGCCGGCTACGGGGCCGCCGCCGTCAACCCTTACCTGGCGCTGGCCACGGTCCGGGACCTGGTGGCCCGTGAGGTGCTCACCGGGGTCTCGGCGGCCGAGGCCGAGGCGAACCTGGCCAAGGCGCTCGGCAAGGGGCTGCTGAAGATCATGTCGAAGATGGGGGTGTCCACCGTCGCCTCCTACACCGGCGCGCAGATCTTCGAGGCCATCGGCTTGGGCGCCGAGGTGATCGACACCTGCTTCTGCGGCACCACCTCGCGGCTGTCCGGCGCGGGCTTCGACGCGCTGGCCGCCGAGATCAGCCGCCGCACGGCGGCCGCGCTGCGCCCCCCCGCCGGGATGGCGCACCGGCGGCTGGAGACCGGCGGCGAGTACCAGTGGCGGCGCGAAGGCGAGCCGCACCTGTTCAGCCCGGAAGCCGTCTTCAGGCTGCAGCACGCGACCCGCAGCCGCAGGTACGAGATCTTCAAGGAGTACACCGCTGCAGTCGATGACCAGTCCCGGCGCCTGATGACGCTGCGCGGCCTGCTCCGCATCCGCGGCATCGACGGGGGCCAGGGCCAGGAACCATCGCCCGTTCTGGTCGGTCTTGACGAGGTGGAGCCGGCCTCGGCCATCGTGCGGCGGTTCGCCACCGGGGCCATGTCCTACGGGTCGATCTCGGCCGAGGCGCACGAGACCCTGGCGATCGCGATGAACCGGCTCGGCGGGCGCTCCAACACCGGCGAGGGCGGCGAGGACCCGGAGCGGTTCAGCCCGGACGGCAACGGCGAGCTGCGCCGCTCCGCGGTCAAGCAGGTGGCCTCCGGCCGTTTCGGCGTGACCAGCGAGTACCTCGTCAACGCGGACGACATCCAGATCAAGATGGCGCAGGGCGCCAAGCCCGGCGAGGGCGGCCAGCTGCCCGGCCACAAGGTGTACCCGTGGATCGCCAGGACCCGGTACTCCACCCCGGGCGTGGGCCTGATCTCGCCGCCGCCGCACCACGACATCTACTCGATCGAGGACCTGGCCCAGCTCATCCACGACCTGAAGAACGCCAACCCGGCGGCGCGGGTGCATGTCAAGCTGGTGGCCGAGGTCGGCGTCGGCACGGTCGCCGCCGGGGTGTCCAAGGCGCACGCCGACGTGGTGCTGATCAGCGGGCACGACGGCGGCACCGGCGCCGCGCCGCTGACCTCGATCAAGCACGCCGGCTCGCCGTGGGAGCT
>JAFAPY010000071.1 GCA_019246795.1 Streptosporangiaceae bacterium
GCCGGTCGCCCTCTCAGGCCGGCTACCCGTCGTCGCCTTGGTAGGCCGTTACCCCACCAACAAGCTGATAGGCCGCGAGCTCATCCCTAGCCGAAATTCTTTCCACCACAGCAGATGTCTAAAGTGGTCGTATCCGGTATTAATCCCAGTTTCCCGGGCCTATCCCAGAGCTAGGGGCAGGTTGCTCACGTGTTACTCACCCGTTCGCCGCTCGAGTACCCCGAAGGGCCTTTCCGCTCGACTTGCATGTGTTAAGCACGCCGCCAGCGTTCGTCCTGAGCCAGGATCAAACTCTCCGTTGGATGTCTATTCGCAACCGCCAGCGGGAGCTGGCGAGCTGCTGACACATGAGAGTGCTTCCGCGCCCGGCCTGCGGCCGGGTCGGAAGCGATCGTGGCCTCCGTAGTGAGGTCAGCCGGACCCGCCGCCAAAGACGGCAGGGCGAGCCCCGCCGCCAAGGGCGGCAGAGCACGCAGGCTCCCCCACAGACGGGGTTGTGCTTATATGCACTGGCTTTTAGCACGCTGTTGAGTTCTCAAGGAGCGGGCGCACACCTTCGGAGGGCTCTCACCCTCCTCCAGGGCAACCGTTATAACTTACCAGGCGGCACAACCCGGGTCAACCGGGATCCCGGATCTCCGCCGACCTGACAGTGCTGTCAACCAGCGTCGTGGTCAACACTCCCATGGTCGGCCGTATTCCGCCGAACGCGGCCGGCCTGGCTGCCTGCCTGGGCCCCTGGAACCGCGGGGCTGCCGCCGCGGAGGCCTGCGCGCAGCGCAGGTCCCGGCCGTCGACATCCGCGTGGCTCCCCGGGACCTGGCCGCTTCGCGACCGTCCCCTCGGGCACGAAGAACTTTGCCAGAACCTCGGCACGGTCGTCAAATCGAACAGACCACTTCGACGACGCCGACCCTGCGCCTGCCCGCCCGCAGGATCAGGTAGCGGCCGCAGAGCAGGTCGCCGGGCCCCGGGGCCGTGTCTTCCGCGGTGACCCTGTGGTTATTCAGGTAGGCGCCGCCCCCGGCGATCACCCTCCTGGCCGCCGACTTGCTCGACACGAGCTTGACCTCGGCCAGCAGGTCGGCCACGGTGGGCAGGCCATCGGGCGCGGCGAACACCCGGGCAGACGGCACCTCGTCGAAGACCGCGGCCAGCGTGCGCTCGTCAAGGGCGGCCACCGACCCATGGCCGAACAGGGCCTGGCTGGCGGCCACCGCACGGCGGCACTCCTGTTCGCCGTGGACCAGCGTGGTCATCTCCTCGGCCAGCGCGCGCTGGCCGAGCCGGGCAGCGGGCCGCTCCGTGCTTTCCCGGACCAGTTCGGTGATCCGTTCGGGCGGCCGGAAGCTGAACACCTTCAGCAGGCCGGGCACCTCGGCGTCGGACACGTTCAGCCAGAACTGGTAGAACGCGTAGGGCGGCGTCAGGTCAGCGGACAGCCAGATCGCCCCGCCCTCGGTCTTGCCGTACTTGGTGCCGTCCGGCTTGGTGATCAGCGGCATGGCCAGCGCGTGCGCCGACGCGCCCTCGACCCGCCTGATCAGGTCCACCCCGGCGACCAGGTTGCCCCACTGGTCGCTGCCGCCGAGCTGCAGCGCGCAGCCGTACCGGCGGTACAGCTCGAGGAAGTCCATGGCCTGCAGCAGCTGGTAGCTGAACTCGGTGTAGCTGATCCCGCCGCCTTCCAGGCGGCCCTTGACCGACTCCCGGTCCAGCATCCGGTTGACCGAGAAGTGCTTACCGATGTCGCGCAAAAAGTCAAGGACGTGCATCGGGCCCGTCCAGTCCAGGTTGCTCACGATCAGCGCGCTGCAGTCGCCGGCGTCGAAGTCGAGGAACCTGGACACCTCGCCGCGGATCCGTTCCACCCACTGGGCCACGGTCTCGCGCGGATTCAGCACCCGCTCGGCTGACCGGCCGCTCGGGTCGCCGATCAGCCCGGTGGCCCCGCCCACCACGCCGACCGGCCGGTGCCCGGCCAGCTGAAGCCGACGCATGGCCAGCAGCAGCGCCAGGTGCCCGATGTGCAGGCCCGGGGCGGTCGGGTCGAAGCCGGCGTAGTAGGTGACCCGCCCGTCACGCAGCGCGTCGCGCAGCTCGCCGATATCGGTGCTGACGGCGATGAGCCCCCGCCAGGACAGTTCGTCGATGATGTCGCCCACCCGTGCATGGTGCCACCAACGGCGGGCTACCGGGTAACCAGTTTGCGTTGCCGCCGCGCATGCGGCCGGTACGCCGACACGCTCGGCGCGCCCTCGACCCAGAACCGCCACGGCACCTCCGCCGCGCCGGTGACCCCAACCCTGGGCCCGGTGGCAATTCTCATTTCTGCAGAACGAGCCATGGTGTTACGGCACGAGGACACGCCGCGGACCCGCAGCGGCGAGTCCGCGGCGCACACGTCCGCGCCGTTGAGCGAGGAGTCGATGCCCAGCGCCCGGCACAGCCTGGCGGGCCCGGAGGCAAGGTCGGCGCCGGACCGGGACGTGGCGCGGCGGGCGCGTGCCAGCGCCTCGCCCTCGACGACCGCGCCGGCCCGCAGCAGCACGGCGGCCGCCGTGCCGGCGGGGAGGCAGACCAGGTTGACGCAGAAATGCATGCCGTACGTGAAGTACACATAGGCGTGCCCGGGCGGCCCGAACATCACCGCGGTGCGCCGGGTCTTGCCCCGGTAGGCGTGCGAGGCGGGATCGGACTCCCCCGCGTACGCCTCCACCTCGGTGAGCCGCACCGCCACCAGGCCCGCCGCGGTCTGGTGCTCGATGACCGCGCCGAGCAGGTCCGGCGCGACCTCGACGGCGGGACGGGCGAAGAAATCGCGGGCGACGGGCATCATGGCGGGCTGGCTGTGCCTCCCCGGGGGGACGACCCCCCTGGCCCCCCCGCAGCGCCCCCCCGGGGGGACGACCCCCCTGGCCCCCCCGCAGCGCCCCCCCGGGGGGACGACCCCCCTGGACCCTCCGCAGCCCACGCGGCGTGCTCGCCGAC
>JAFAPY010000383.1 GCA_019246795.1 Streptosporangiaceae bacterium
GGCTTGCCCGACGCGCGCGCTCCGGGAAGCACTGAGCGGCCGCGCGGCAGCTTGCCCGACGCGCGCGCTCCAGAAAGCACTGAGCGTGCCCAAGTTCCGGCGCCGCTCAGCTCACACGACGTTCCGCGGCGAGCCTTTCCAGGCTGACCTGCTGTTCCTGGTCGGCGAAGCCGAGCGCCCGGTACAGCCTGATAGGACGGTCGGCCGGGTCCGCGACGATCACCAGAGTTCGCGCCGCCAGGATGCCCAGGGCATACGTGGCCGCGTGGTACACAAGCGTGCCGGCCAGGCCCTGACGCCGGGCATCCGGGTGGGTCTCCACATCCTGGAACCGGGCGATGCCGTCCGCTGCCCTGAAGATGCCCAGCTGAGCGACCAGCCGCTGACCGAGGAACGCGCCAAACCAGGCACCGTGGCCGTGTTCGGCTAGCTGCCGCCTCGCGGCCATCCTGCGGTTGCCGAAGACCAGCTCGGCGGGACCGCCACGATCGCAGGCCGATCCCAGGACGGCGGCCTGGCGCCAGTCCTCCCCGGTCGCCAGGGGACGGTAGTCCGCATCGCCGTTGGGGTGCGGCGGCAGGCGTACTGCCGCGGCGGTCAGCACCGAGCCGACATCGCGCCGGAAACCCGCCGCGAGGAACTCGCCCGCACCGGCCCGATCCGCCGCGGTGACGTCGATGCCGAGCGCGGTGTAGTCCGCGCCCGGGAACTCCGCGCCGAAGCGCGCGATCCAGCCCTGCGCTTCCCCGGGTCCGGGCGGCTCGCGGATCAACACGAAGTTACCCCACCGGAACGTGGGATTCGCCGGGCTGCGCACCACGACGCAGTCGATGTGCTCGGTGATCTCGCTTCCCTCCAGCGCCCGCAGCGCCAGATCGGTCCGGTAGCCCAGCGACGTCACAAGCACCGAACGAGAATAGTAGGCACCGCCGTCTGCCGCCATGTCCCGGGCCCGTGCAGTGCGTTCTCGGCTGTGACACACTCGTGAGTGCTCAGTTGACCAAGAGGAGACAATAATGGCCAGCGCCACCACGATGCCCGCCATCACGCATGTCGCCGTGACCGTCACCGACCTCGCCGCGAGCGAGGCGTGGTACACGAAGGTCCTGGGTGTCAAGCCCGTGCTCGATGAGGACACCGGTCCCTTCCGGCACATCGTCTACCAGCTCGGGAACACCTTGTTCGGGCTGCACGGCTTCCCTGACCTGGCCAGCGACCAGCCTTTCGACGAACGCAGGCCGGGCCTTGATCATGTCGCGTTCGGCGTCTCGAGCCGCGATGCGCTCGCGGAGTGGGCAGCCAGGCTTGACGAGCTGGGCGTAGCCCACGGCGGCATCGTGGACGCCAGCTACGGTTCCGGCCTGTCGTTCCGCGATCCCGACAACATCGCGCTGGAGTTGTTCGCTCCGCCCGGGTGACCCCTCGCCCGGCCCGGGGAACCCGGCGCTGGTGCGGTTACCGCAAGCCGGCGTGCCGGTGAACGATCCGCCGGGGTATCTCATCCCGGCCACCAGGTACGTGTCGCGGTCGACGGCGGCAAGGTCGACCGGTGATCCGAGCATGAGTATCAGCCCCGTATGGGGCGCCCGGCGCTGTTCGTCCGCTGTCATCGACCCCCGAAGGTATATTTCGCGCACGTCTGGCCGTTATGGGGAGGTATCGATGAGCAGTGTGACGCCGGAAGACGGCACCTCTGTTCAAGCCGGTGGGCCTGGCAGAGAACAAGGCGGATTGGGCGCGCCCGAGCAGCAAGCCGCCGAAGCGATGATCGGGGCGCTGCCACCCGATGTCAAGCAGGACATAGCGGCGACGGTGGTGCAGGGCCTGGATACGTCCGCGCAGAAGCAGCAGGCCGCCGAAGCGGTGATCGGGGCGCTCCCACCCGACGTCAAGCAGCAAGTGGCCGAAACTGTGCTCGGCTCTCCGGACCAAAGGACGCGCCAAATCCTCTGGTACCTGGTTGTCTCGACACTGACCATTGCGGTCTTCGTGTTCGGCTCCATGGCATTCGTGCTGGTCTATCAGAAAAAGGCGGCCGAGGCGCCGCTCGCTCTGGCCACCGCAGCGCTTGGCGCGATCATAGGGCTCGTCGCAACAAGCCCAGGCAGCCGGAGTTTATGGCGGGTTTGCGGCAGATAGGGTGCGTGATGGCCGGGGTCACCTTGAGGCAAGATGGCACGGTGGCCCAGCGTCCCATCCGTCTGTTCGGTGATCCCGTGCTGCGTACCCGCTGCGATGCCGTCGTCGCGTTCGATAGGGCGCTCGTCAGCCTGGTGGCCGATCTGGAGGAGACCGTTTCCGCGCCGGGCCGTGCAGGCCTGGCCGCGAACCAGATCGGGGTGAGCCGCCGCGTCTTTGCCTACAACCTCGATGGCTGGGTGGGGCACCTGGTGAACCCCGTGATCGAGGCCGCCGAGGGTGAGCAGGAAGAGGATGAGGGCTGCCTGTCCCTGCCGGGGCTGTGGTACGCGGTCCGGAGGGCCCAGTACGCCCGGGTCGGCGGCGTCGATCGGCGGGGCCGGCCCGTCGTGGTCGAGGGCGAGGGCCTGCTGGCACGCTGCATCCAGCATGAGGTGGATCACCTGAACGGCCGGTTGTTCGTTGACCGCCTCTCGGGGAGCGCGCGGAAGCAGGCAATGCGTGACCTGCGAGAAAGGTACATCGGCTGAAGCCACGAGCTGCGCGGGGCCCCGCATAATCGCTCGTTCTGCAAAAGAACTTGAATTATCAGAACGAACCATGCTTCACGGCCCGCATCCGTGCACCTGGGCCGTCGCTGACGCGCTGGGCAGGCAGGCGGCGGAGCAGCCGGGCCGGCTGCCCTGATGCGGCAGATCGGTAGCTATTCGACCTTGATCCAGCTGAGCAGGTCTTCCCGGCTGACGGTGTTCAGCAGCGCCGGGTGATCGGTGGTCAGGTGACCGCGGATGACGCCGACGACCTGGTCATCGCTGTCGCCTCGGGCCACGAACCCGCACTCGCATCTGATCAGCTTCATCATCGCGCCTCCTTGTCTGGCTATACCGGTAGCGTATTGCCAAGATGTTGGCGTGACCTTGGTGTCCTCGCCGCTGGTGCGCATCCAGGTGTGCGGGCCGCTCGCTGTGGAGCGCGGCGGCCAGCGGCTGGATGGGCTGTTGCCCGGGCGGCAGGGCCGGCTGCTGTTCGCCTATCTGGTGGTGAACCGCCACCGCCAGGTTCCCCGCGACGAGCTGGCTGGGGCGTTGTGGCGAGAACCCGACCCGGCGGCGGTCGACGTGCGGCTTAACCCGCTGCTGTCCAAACTGCGGCGGGTTTTCGGCGCGTCGTCGGTAGAGGGCCGGTCCACCTTGCGGCTGTGCCTGCCTGAGGCCTGGGTGGACCTGGAAGCCGCGGTTGAAGCCATCCACCGGGCCGAATCGTCGGTTGCCCAGCAGGAGTGGGCGCGCGCGTGGGGCCCGGCGCTCACGGCGCTGTTTGTGGCCGAGCGGGAGTTCCTTCCCGGCGAGGACGCTCCCTGGATCGATGAGATCCGCCACCAGCTGACCGAACTGCGCCTGCGCGCCCTGGAGTGTTACGCGGCGGCCGGGCTGGACATCGGCGGGACCGAGGCAGCCGCGGCGGTCCGAGCCGGGCGGCAGCTCATTCGCCTGGCTCCGCTGCGGGAAAGCGGCTACCGCTACCTCATGCAGGCTCTTGCCGCACAGGGAAATCTGGCCGAAGCCCTGAACATTTATGGCCAGCTGAGCGAGTGCCTGCGTGACGAGCTTGGCGTCTCGCCGAGCCCGGTTACCCGCGAGCTTTACCAACGCCTGCTCGCCACGACCTGAATGGTGCCAGAACCCGCTCGATACTCGCGGCGCCTGGCAGGGTGGGATGTCTCCCCGGGCTGACGCTGTGTGCCATCGGGGCCTCCGGTTGTGACGCCAAGGTTTCGCCAACGTGGCGGCAATGTTGGCGCAACGGCGCCGTCGTAGAACTGTCGCGTAAGCAGCCGTCACACAGGGAGGTTCAGATGAACGCGACGGCAGAGAAGGCCCAGATGAACGCGACGGCAGAGAAGGCTGTGTCCAGGTCCGGCCCGGGCGCCGCCGGGGTGCTGGTGGATCCGCGGTGGCTGGAGGACCACCTTGGTGACCCGCGCGTGCGGGTCGTAGAGGTTGACGTCAGCGCGGCCGCCTACCAGGACTGGCATGTCGGCGGTGCTGTGCTGTGGAACATCTACAGCGACCTGAAGGACCCCGGCTATCAGCTGGCGGGCACCGCCGCGCTCGAACGGCTGGTGGCGCGCTCGGGGATCGGCCCGGACTCCACCGTGGTGTTCTACGGGTATGCGCCTGCCCTGGGCCTGTGGCTGATGAAGTTCTACGGGCATCGCGATGTGCGCATCCTGGACTGCTCCCGCGACAGCTGGCGGTCCGCAGGCCATTCCTGGAGCAGCGCCGCGAGCACACCGGCTGCGGGCAGCGTCCGCCTCGGCAACCAGGACACCAGCATCCGGGCGGACTGGGCCGCGGTGCGCGACGCCATCGGCCGCCCGGGCACCCTAGTCGACGTGCGTTCAGCGGCTGAGTACCGGGGGGAGCGCTTCTGGCCGTCAGGCGCCATGGAACCCGGCGGCCGCGCTGGCCACGTGCCCTCAGCCGTCCATCAGCCCATCGACGGCCTGTACGACGACGACGGATCGTTCCGCTCAGCCGCGGAGCTGCGCCGGGTCTTCTCCTCGGTCGATCTCGACGGCACCGGGGAGCTGATCACCTACTGCACCATCGGCGCGCGCGCCGCCACCGCCTGGTTCGTGCTCACCTACCTGCTCGGGCGCGACCGCGTCCGTGTCTACGACGGGTCATGGGCCGAATGGGGCCACATGACAGGCACTCCCGTCGAGCGCGGCTAATCCGCCGCCGGACAGGCTGCCATCCGGCAGGTGGCCACCGCCGCCGGGTTCACCAGGTTCCGGCACGCTGCCGAGACGCCGTTCAATCTGGTATATGAGGTACGCCCATAGGGGTAGCCCCGCCAGCAGGACAGACCGCCCGGGCACGTCACCGTCCCCGGGCGGTCGCGCAGCTGAGGATGCTCCTCCGGTACCTCCTCTGCGTCCCGCCGCCGTCGCGGTCCAAGATCTACTCAGGCGACCGGGTAGCGGGCCGGCCGGACGGGGGAACATAGCTAAAGGGGCTTCAGTCATCTCGCGGACGCCGCGGCTGGCGGGAAGGAGACAGCCAGATGGATGATGCCGAAACCCGGGCGGTGGCCTCTCAGGCGGGGAACTTCACCTCGGCCGAATCCCGGATCCCGCCCGGCAAGGGCCGCGACGAGCTTGCCCGGCTTGAGACGCGGGGTATTGACTACATCCCCGCGGTCGAGCGGAACTCGCGTCCCAGCAACCTTGCCTGGACCTACTTCGGCTCCCAGTTCGGCTACGCGGTCTATGTGCTGGGCGGCTTGCTGCCGGTGTTCGGTCTGAGCTGGTGGCCCTCGTTCTGGGCAATCGTCGCGGGCACTTTGATCGGCAGCCTCGCCGTGGCCGCCATCGCGTTGATCGGGCCGCGGACCGGAACGAACTCCACCGTCAGCAGCGTGGCATCGTTCGGGGTGCGGGGCCGCTACATCGGCTCCATCATCGCCCAGTTCGACAACCTCGGCTTCAACGTGATCATCATCTGGTCCGGCGGGCTTGCCCTGGTGGCGGCCGCGCACCGGCTGTTCGGCACTCCCCAGGGCACAGGCCCCTTGATTATCGGGATGGCAATCGTGGCGATTGCGATGTCGGTGCTGGGACTGCTCGGCCACGCCACCCTCATCGCCAGCTTCAAGTTCGTCGCGTGGACGAACGTCATCTTGATGGCGATCTTCATCGGGCTGACCGCGTCGCACTTCCACACCCGGCCCGTGGGTGCGTCCGGCTACCTGCTCGGGTCATTCTGGCCGACCTGGCTGCTCGGCCTGACCGTCGCCATCGTCAACCCGATCTCCTACGGTGTCGGCATCAACGACTACGCCAGGCGGATCCCGGAAAACGCCCGGCCCCGGACCCTGTTCGGCGCGCTGGCTGGCGGCATGTTCGCCGGGAACGCGCTGGCCTACCTGGTCGGAGCGTTCGTGACGTTGTCGTTCCTCAACGTGAACACGCCGTTTGTCACCGGACTGGTGCAGCTTTCCCCGGGCTGGTTCCTGGTCCCGCTGGTGCTCCTCGGGTTCGTGGGCAACCTGGTGGGCGGCGGCCTGGACATGTACAACGCCACCCTCGACCTGCACGCGATCTTCTTCAAGTTGACCAGGGCCGCCAACGCCCTGATCATCATCGCGGTTACCTTCGTGGTGACCTATGTCGCGGTCGTGGTCTACAACGCCGTCACCACCGTGACGTCCTTCGCGACCGTGCTCAGCGCGGTGCTCGGGCCGTGGATCGCGATCCTGATGGTGCGGCACCTGGAGCTCAAGGGCAATTACCGGGTACTGGACCTGCACGCCTACGCTTCGGGCGAGCGCGGCGCCTACTGGTTCACCGGCGGGTTCGGCCTGCGCGCCGTGGGCGTATGGGCGGTTGCCACCACGGTGGGATTGCTGTGGTCATCGACCACGCTGTATGAGGGGCCGTTGGCCAAGGTGACCGACGGCGTCGACCTCAGCTTCATCAGCGCCTTCGTGATCGGCGGCGTCCTGTACTTCATCTTGGGGCGGCTGATGCCTGCATCGGCGGAGAAGGCTTCCACGGTGAAGGCTGCCGTCTGAACCAACCGGTGAGCCGTCTGCAGCCTGGGGAGACATGACAGAGATAACGGACAGCAAGCAGACCGCGCTGGAGTGGATCGAGGCGAACCGCCAGCGCCTGTCCAGCTTCCATCACCGCATCTGGGAGCACGCGGAACCGGCCTGGCGGGAGTACCGGTCGGCGGCCGACTTTGCCGCCTTGCTCGAGGACGAGGGCTTCGATGTGGAATGCGGCTCTGGGTCAATGCCCACCGCCTTTGCCGCCACCTGGGGTCAAGGACCGCCGGTCCTTGCCTCATACGCCGAATACGACGCCGTCCCCGGGAACTCCCAGCAGCCCGTGCCGCGCCGTGCCCCGCGTGAGGGGCTTCACCCGTGGGCTCCCGGGCATACCGACCCGCATTCTGCCTTGGGCGTCGGCGCCCTGGCGGGAATCCTTGCCGCAAAGGCGGCGATGGCCAAGGGGCGGATGGGCGGCACTCTCCGTTTTTTCGGCGAGCCGGCGGAGAAGGTGTGCGGATCCAAGCCGATCCACGCGGCGAAGGGCTATTACGACGGCCTGGACGCTGCCATCAGCTATCACCCGTGGTTTTCCAACACCACGGTGCTGGACACGCACTGCGGCTCGTACTGGAGTTGCGTGTTCACCTTCGAGTGCCTCGACTCCGAGCGGTGGGTGGACCCCGCTCTGCTGGCGTTTCCCGGGCATCCCCACGCGGTGCCCCGCTCGCCCGGCGCGCTGGACGCCGTGACGCTGATGTACACGATCACCAAGCACACCAAAGAAAACATGTACCCGCATATGGGCTCATGGGTGCTGAACGAGTTCCTGATGGTGGGCGGTCAGGCGACATCGGACAATCTCGTTCCCAGGCTCGGGCAGATCCAGTACGCGTGGCGCTCTCCGACGCTGGGGATCCAGGAGCAGATCTCACGGGTGCTGGCCAGCAACGCCAGGCAGGCGGCCGCCGCATGCAACTGCCACGTCTACCGGCGGTGGGTAAGCAAGACACGCGTAGGGCTGCCCAATCACGCGCTGGCGCGTGCTACCTACGAGAACTTCAAGCTGGCGGGGCCGCCGGTATTCCCCGAGGACGCCCGGGAGTTCGCCCGCGAGATCCAGCGGTCTGAAGGCATCGAGCCGATAAACGACCCGTTCACCGAGCGCTGCCAGGTACTGGCCACCCCTGAGCAGGAAGAGTCGCTGGTACGGTCGGGCCTGCCGCCGTGGCAGAAGAACTTCACCTCCGACGATTACGTGGAATACACCTGGCACGCCCCCACGGTCCGGCTGCACACCGGCAAGCCCGTGGTGCGGCAGCTGGATGACTGGGCGCACTGGGGGAACAACGCGCTCAACGGGTATCCGCCGGCCATTGACCCGACCTGGACTGCCGCCGGGCGGGTCATCGCCGCGACCCTGCTTGACCTGGCGGCTGACGAAGGCCTGCGCGCTGCTGCCGCCGCAGAGTTCCGCGAGCGGACGGGCGGCGGCGTCGGCGGCGACCAGTGGATGGCGCCCCTGCTGCCGCCGGGCTTCGTGCCCCCTGTAGATCTGCCGTGGCCGGAATACGTTGAAACGGTGCGCGGCCGGGAATGGCATCTGCCTACCCCGGCGTCTTGGGGTGAGCCACCGTGAGCACTGGGCCGCGCCCGCAGACCACCGGCGGCGCTGAGTAGCAGTGTCCGGGCAGGCGCGATCATGACCGCCGTGCTGACTGAGCAGTCGCGATTGTTCACGGAGCGGTTCTCACCAAGGGTCCAGGTACCGCGGCAGCGGCCCGCTATACCGGATAGGGAGAGATGAGATGCCAGAAAGCCATGTGCCCGGGCCCGTCGGACCGGTCAATGCCCTGGAGATCCCGCGGTTCGCTGGCCCGGACACCTTCGCGCGGCTGCCGCGCCTTGATCAAGTGGAGCACTGCGACGTGGCGGTCATCGGCGTGCCGTTTGACAGCGGCGTGTCCTTCCGCCCCGGCGCCAGGTTCGGCCCGGCGGCTGTCCGCGCCGGGTCCAAGCTGTTGCGCCCCTATCACCCGGGACTTTGCGTCGAGCCGTTCGGAGTGCAGCAGGTCGCGGATGCGGGCGACATTGCCGCCAACCCGTTCGACATCGGTGCGGCGATTGCCTCCGTCGAGCGCGGGGCAGAGCAAGTGCTCACCAGCGCGCGCCGCCTGGTCGCGATCGGCGGGGACCATACCATCGCGTTGCCTTTGCTGCGGGTTGCGCACCGGCAGCACGGTCCGGTCGCGGTCGTGCATTTCGACGCCCACCTGGATACCTGGGACACCTACTTCGGCGCTCCCTACACCCATGGCACGCCGTTCCGCCGCGCCTCGGAGGAAGGCCTCATCGATAAGGCACACTCCATCCACGTGGGAACCCGAGGCGGAATCTACGCACGCACCGACCTCGACGACGATCGGGAGGCCGGCTTCGAACTCGTACCGGCGATGGATGTGGAAGACATCGGCGTTGCCGGTACCGCTGAGCGGATCAGGCAGCGGGTTGGCGACGCCCCCGTCTACATCTCGGTCGACATCGACGTCCTGGATCCCGCACATGCTCCTGGCACGGGCACTCCGGAGGCCGGCGGCCTGTCAAGCCGTGAGCTGCTCGGCATGCTGCGCCGCCTGGCCGGGATCAACGTCGTGGCCGCAGATGTCGTCGAAGTCGCACCGGCCTACGACCACGCCGAGGTCACGGCGATCGCCGCAGCGCACGTGATGTATGAGCTCATCAGCCTGTGGGCCCGCCAGCGTGCGCCAGCAACGGACGCCTGACGACCCGCCCTGAACAGCCCGTTGTCAGCCAGCGCCGCATGTCCTAACCGAACCACATCATGGAGGTGCGAAGTGGAGTGGCGGATCTTCAGCAACGGCCGCATCTACACGGCCGACGCGCAGCGGCCGTGGGCAGAGGCGATCGCCACATCCGGCGATCGTTTTGTCGCGGTCGGCTCCCGGGAAGCGGTCCAATCCGCTGTCCCCGCGGGTACGCAGGAACTCGACCTGGGCGGCCGGACGGTGATCCCCGGGCTTATCGATGCGCACAACCATTTCCTCCAGACCGCACAGTCGTTGACCTGGGTCGACGTCAGGTTCCCCGGAGTTGCTTCCATCGCCGGCATGGTTGCCGCGATCGCAGCCGCCGCGAAACAGACGCCTGAAGGCGCGTGGGTCTACGCGTTCGGCCTTGACCATGCGAAGCTGTCCGACAGGCGAGCGCCGACGCGATGGGATCTCGACGAAGCCACCTCCAGCCATCCTGTCCTCATCCACCACGTTTCCGGCCATCACGCCCTGGTGAACACAGCGGCGCTGCGGCGCAGCGTCGGTGAAGACGCCAGCGATCCGCCTGGCGGCCAGTTCCCGCGCGACGAAGCAGGCCGCCTCAATGGCTGGTGCCTGGACGCGGCCACCGGGGTGGTCCTCCCGGTAGCGGTCGACGTCGGGAATCACGGCCCGAACATTCACTTCGAAGCATCAGCAGATCAGCTCGCACGGGCACTGGACACGGGCACCCAGGCGTACCTGGCAGCCGGACTCACCACCGTTTGTGACGCCCAGGTGACCAGACGGGAGTTCGCCGGGTACCGGGAGGGCCTGCGCCGCGGCACGCTCGGCATCCGGGTGGTGTGCATGCCGCTGTCGCATCAGCTTGACGCGCTGCTGGAAACAGGGATCACCGGGCCGCTATGGGACGGCAACCTCGGCATCGGGCCGATGAAGTTCTACGCCGATGGCGCCCTGACCGGCGGCACCGCGTGCTTCAGCCGCCCCTACGGGGAATCGGGGGAATTCGCAGGCATCCTCTACCACGAGCCAGCCGAGCTGACAGCACTGGTTGCACGCGCGGAGCGGCACGGATGGCAAGTCGGTATCCACGCGCAAGGTGACCGGGCGATCACGATGGCACTTGACGCGATCGAAGCTGGCGGCGATGGACGCGCTGAGGGCAGGCACCGGATCGAACACGCCGGGTACCCCGCAGGCGAACTGGAAAGGATTGCCCGGCTCGGCGTCATCCTGGTAAACCAGCCCGGATACCTCTACGACTTCGGCGACACCCTGCTCACGACTCTGCGGGAACGGGCGCACTGGCTGCAGCCCTTCCGTGACGAACTGAGCCACGGCGTCACGATCGTGTTGAGCAGCGACTCATTCGTCACGACCTACAACCCCTTTCACCACATCGCGGCCGCCGTGAACCGGACCACGAGAACCGGCCAGCCCATCGGGCCCGAGCAGGCCCTTTCCGTGGAGGAAGCCATCCGCGCCTACACCATCGACGCCGCCAGATCGTTCTTTGCCGACGACCGGATCGGCTCCATCGAAGAAGGCAAGTTCGCTGACCTTGTGGTCCTGACAGAAGATCCCTTCACCATGCCAGCCGGACGCCTCGCCGAAGCCAAACCATGGATGACCGTGCTCGGCGGACAAATCGCATACCAGTGTTGATGTGACGCCTCAGGACATGCTCGGCGGCGCTTTTCAGACGCCGTTGACAGCCCCACCGACCGATTGCGCGAAGCTGCATGCGGGCCATGGGGCTCGGCCTAGTTGTGCGCCGATTCACGATGCCGGGCGCCCCTCGAATGGGCCAGGAGCATCCGGTTCTAGCCCTTGTTATCAAGCGTGCCGGAATCCGGAATCGGCGCGTCTCCGGCGGAATGCCGGTTTTAGCCGTTACAGTCCGGATTATGAAGCACAGCATCACACCGGGGGAAAGGTACGGCAGGCTTGCCGTCATCGGGGAAGTACAGAAGACGGGAGCGTACGGACGACATTACCGGGCGGCGCTGTGCCGGTGCGAATGCGGCAACGAAGTCACCCCGCGCATCAGCTCGCTGAAATCTGGCGATACCCAGTCGTGCGGATGCTCCCGCGGCCGGCCCCGATACCAGCACAAGCACTGCCCGGTCTGCGGAACGCCCGCCATGATCCGCCGCGGCCGCAAAAGCTGCTCCCGGCGGTGCGGACACCAGCTGGCTCGTGCTGCCCGGCAGGCGGCACATCCGTCCTATGACGTGTGGCACAACCGGGTGAACAAAGCCCGCGGGCCAGCCAGCGGTTACGCCTGTGTTGATTGCGGGCAGCGTGCGGCGGACTGGTCGACGGCCAATTCGTTCAGCGATGATGTCGGGGTCAGGTTCCAGCCACGGTGCCGCAAGTGCCACCGTCGTTACGACGGCGGCATCGGCGAGGGTAACCCCCGGGCCAAACTGACCAGCGGCAAAGTCAGGCAGTTGCGGGCCCGGCGAGCCGATGGCTTGACCTACCGGCAGCTGGCCGCCGAATTCGGCATCAGCGACGTGTCAGCATGGGCAGCTGCCAACGGCAAGACATGGGCACATGTGAGCTGATATCGACCCTACCCGGGTCCCATGGCGAAGGCCGCGAGATCGCGAAGCGGAAGCAGAAGACCGTTCCGCGTCGACCGGGCTCGCTCTTTTACCACCAGCAGCAGTGCGATGATCGCGTTGTCCGGCGGCGCCACAGATTTGTCAGGGTCTCGTTTGTCCTCGCGTAGGACGGCGCTGCAGCGGGCAGCGGTGACGGATCGGGCCGCGTGGGAAAGCCTGAAGGCGTGTGCATTGACCAGCGGACTCAGTGCCAGGTCAGCCTTTTGACACTCAGTGCTGGTGGGGAATGGCGAGCAGCGGTGCTCCGCGTCGGTTGGTCATTGAGGCCAGGGCGGCTAGGGCTGTGGCCGGGTCAGCATTGCCGACATCTCTGAACCCGAGCCACAGCGGGGTGCCGCCCGGGGGAGGCGGCTGTCGATCGACCGGGCAACCGCCATGGTTGCCGCAGGGTCGGTGTCTCACCGGCTGGCCGTGGCCAGGGCGGTGAGTGCGGTGCCATGGCGCTGGTTGCGGTGGGCCCAGGCGGTCACGTGTGGGGGGCCAGGGAGCATGGCCCGGCTGATCCGCGCGGCCGGGCTCAGGTGGCCGGTAGAAGATTTCGAATTCGGCAAACCTGCTTCGGCCTCGACCAGTCGCAGGTCCGCCTGCATACTGCGATCGCCCGC
>JAFAPY010000184.1 GCA_019246795.1 Streptosporangiaceae bacterium
GCGGCGGACACGTTGATGCCGATGCCGATCACCACGGCGTCGCCTGCCGCCTCGCAGAGGATCCCGCCGAGTTTCGAGCCGCTCTGCAGCAGGTCGTTCGGCCATTTCAGCCGGGCATCGACGGCGGTCACTGTGCGCACCGCCTCAGCCACAGCCACGCCGGCGAGCAGGGGCAGCCAGCCGCGGCGCGCGGGCGGCACGTCCGCCGGGCGCAGCAGCACCGAGAAGGTCAGCCCGGTGCCGGGCGGCGACACCCAGGCGCGGCCCCTCCGGCCGCGTCCGGCTGTCTGCTGCTCGGCGGCTCGGACCACGCCTTCGGGTGCCCCGGCGGCGGCCCGGGCCAGCAGGTCGGCGCTGGTCGAGCCGGTCACCGCGGTCACCTCCACGGCCCGCCACAGGCCGCCGGGCCGCAGCACCGCGCGCCGGAGCGCCGCGGCGTCGGTGAATTCTCGGCTGCCCCGGCGGATGCGGTCGTCGGCCTGCATGACGACCAACTATTGTTCAGTTGCCGGGAGGAGGGAAATCGTTTGGCCGGAGTCAGGCAGGATCAGCGGCCCGGGGGCGGTGACGCCGGCGCGCCGACGCCCCGGTGGCGGCTCTGGCCGCCGGCGATCTCCTGGCGTCCGGGCGCCGGGGCGGCGCGAGCCCGGACGGCGTTGTCGGGGCTGACCCCGGCCGCGCTCTGGCGCGATCACCGGCTGTTCACCGTGACCGCGTGCGTGTCGGTGCTGCCGCGCATCGTCGCCGCCCTCGGGTTCGCACCCGCCGAGCTCATCCAGGATTCCTTCTCCTACATGGAGGAAGGCGTTCACCTCAGCCCCGGCCAGCTGCGGCCGGCCGGGTACCCGATGTTGCTGCGGGTCCTGGAGCCGTTCCACAGCATGCTGCTGGTCACCACCGTGCAGCACCTGATGGGCATCGCCCTGGCCGCGATCGTCTACGGGGTGCTGCGCACCCGCGGGCTGCCGGCCTGGGGGGCGACGCTGGCCGCGGCGCCGACGCTGTTCGACTCCCGGCAGATCTGGCTGGAATCCGCGATCCTTCCCGACACGCTGTTCACGGTCGTGCTCATGGTCGTGGTGGCGATCCTGCTGGTCAGGCCCAGGCCGACGGTCTGGCAAGCGGCGGTCTTGGGCGTGCTCGTCGCCTGGGCCTCGGTCATCCGCGGCAACGGCGCGCCGGTGTTCGTGATCATCCTCGCCTTCCTGCTGCTGATGCGGGCCGGGTGGCGGGCGGTCGCCGCCTGCGTCACGGCGTTCGCGGTGCCGCTGCTGGCGTACATGGGGGTGTTCTACGCCGACTACCACCAGTTCGACATCACCAACAGCACCGGGATGTTCCTGTGGGCCCGGACCATGTCGTTCGCGAACTGCGCGATCATCAAGCCGCCCGCGGACCTGCGGCCGCTGTGCCCAGGCGCGCAGCCGGGCCACCCGACCTCCCCCGCGCCGGCCTGGTCGGTGTCTGCCCTGCTCGACGAGCGCAGCCCGGCCGACTACCTGTGGAACCTCGGCGCCTGGTATCAGCACGACGCGCACCCGGGCATCGACGCCTACAACAACCGCCTGGCGCTGCGGTTCGCGGAACGGGCCATCGTGGCGCAGCCGGGCGCCTACCTCAAGACGGTCGGCGAGGGGGTGATGCTGACCTTCCTGGCCACCGACCGGTCGCTGAGCTTGCTGTCGCTGCATTTCACCGTCGCGCCGCACGTAACCAGGCCCGCCCCTTACATGCGGCTCGACGAGACCTGGTACGCGCATACCACCGCCAACACGCACGTGGTGCAGCCGTGGGCGTACCTGATGTTCTGGTACCAGGAGCCGGTCTGGTTCCCCGGCATCGTGTTCTTCGGCGTGATGGCCGCAGGGCTGGTGCTGCTGATCCGGCGGTGGCGCGGCTGGGGCCGCTATGCGGCGCTTCCGTGGGCGGTGGCGCTGGTCAACCTGGTGGTGCCGATCGCCCTGGTCGAGGACGACTACCGGTACGCGATCTCCGCGGTCCCCTTCGCCTGCCTGGCGCTCGGCCTGATCCTGGTGCGCCAGCCCGCTCCAGGCAGGTCCGCCGTGGTCTCCGCCGACCCCGACGGTGGCGCGGCCGCCGGTGCCGGGGATCCTGCCTCCGGGACCGCGGCGCTGGACGGCGCCCGGCCGCGGCTGCGCCTTCGTGGCCGCCGGTAGGCTGCGGGCATGAGCGAGACCCACTGGCGCACGCACCGGCTGGAACTTGACGATCAGACGCTGCGGGAGTGGGATGCCGCTGTGCTCTCGGCCGGCGCGGACGGGATCGTGCTTGACCGGTCGGCGTTCTATCCCGGCGGTGGCGGGCAGCCGCCGGACCACGGCGTGCTGCTGTGGGGCGGGGTGCAGACCAGGATCACCGGCGCGCGCAAGGGGGACGACCTGTACCTGATCCCCGCAGCGGACGACCCGCTGCCCCCGGTGGGCACCGCCGTCCGCGGCGCCGTCGAGGACGAGCGCCGCACCGCGCTGATGCGCACCCACTCCGGCCTGCACGTGCTGTGCGGCGTGGTATTCCGTGACTTCGGCGCTCTGGTCACCGGCGGCAACATGGAGCCGCTGACCGCGCGGATGGATTTCAACCTGCCCGGACTGCCCGAGGGTTTCCGGGACGCGGTCGAGGCGGCCTGCAACGCGGAGATCCGGGCCGGCCGGCGCATCGACGTGCGGGTGCTGCCGCGGGACGAGGCATTCGCCCTGCCTGACATCATCCGCACCGCGACCAACCTGGTGCCGCCGGAGGTCAAGGAGGTGCGGATCATCGACATCGTAGGCCTGGACACCCAGGCCGACGGCGGCACCCACGTCGCCTCCACCAGCCAGGTCGGCCGGATCGAGGTGGCCAAGGTGGAGAGCAAGGGCAAGGGGTTCCGGCGGCTCCGCATCCGCATCGGGGACTAGGTACCCGGCCCGGCGCCACGGTGACGGCCCGAGCGCGGCGGGCCGGGCGCCGCAGGCGGACAGAACTGTCGCCTCGGCGCTGGACGTACTCCCACTGGTGTCCTAGCGTGCTGCTATGACAGTACTCGCGGCGGACGCGGCCGCACGGCTGTTCGAGCGCCGGACCGGGCCAGCGCAGCACCTGGCGGCTCAGGCGAACGCGGTCGCCGGGGCCTGTCACGCGATGGCGGTGCGTTTCCATCAGGGCGGGAAGCTCGTCGTCTTCGGCGTCGGCGCACCGAGCACCGATGCGCAGCATGTCGCGGTCGAGTTCGTGCATCCGGTCATCGTGGGCAAGCGCGCGCTCCCGGCGATCTCGCTGACCACCGACGTGGCGACCGTCACCGGGGTCGCGGCCAGGTCCGGCCTGGCGCAGGTCTTCGCGCACCAGATCCGCTACCTCGCAGCCCCAGAGGACATCGCCCTGGGCATTTCCGCCGACGGCGACTGCGACGCCGTGCTGGCCGGGCTGGCCGCGGCCAGGGACCTCGGCCTGCTCACCATCGCCCTGGCCGCCGGCGACGGGGGTGCCATCGCGGCCAGCCCGGCGGTGGACCACCTGCTGCTGGCCCGCAGCGATGACCCGCGGATAGCGAAAGAGCTGCACGTCACCACCTACCACGTGCTGTGGGAACTGGTGCACGTGTTCTTCGAGCAGCCAGGAGTTCTCGCCCCGGAGGTGGTGGCATGAACGACGGCACCGCGCCGGCTCGTGCCGCAGGCGGCTCCCAGGCGCCGGGCCCTATCCCGCTCTGCCATGACGAGGTCTGCATCACCTGCTCCGACACGGCGGTCGAGGTTACCGTGGTGCGGCTGCTGCCCGGCGGCCTGGCGGTGGTAGACACCGGCGACCATCACGAAGAGGTCAGCGTCGCCCTGGTCACCGCCCGGCCGGGAAGCCGGATCCTGGTCCACGCCGGGGAGGCAATCGCGGTGACGCAGCGGCCGGCGGGGCAGCGGTGATGGCCGGGGACGAGCCGCGCGACGGCGGCGCCAGCGAGCCGGCCGGCGGCATCGAATCGCTGTACCCGTTCCTGTACGCCGGCGCCACGGATCTGGACGCGGTCCTCGACCAGGTGCGCGCCTCGACGGCCGCCAAGGTGAACGAGATCATCGCGCTGCGGCAGGCCGTCGCCGCCCGGGACGGCGGGCGGCTGGCCCGCTGCGCCGAACAGCTGGCCGCGGCCCTCGCCGCCGGCGCCCGGCTGTTCGCGTTCGGCAACGGCGGCAGCGCCACCGACGCCCAGCAGCTTGCCACCTTGTTCCTCAACCCGGGCGGGGACGCGCGTCCGCTTCCGGCGCTGGCGCTGGCCAACGACACCTCGGTGGTCACGGCGCTGTGCAATGACATCGGCGTCGAGGTGGTCTTTGCCCGGCAGATCGCGGCCTTCGGGCGGCGCGGCGACATCGCGGTGGGCCTGTCCACCAGCGGGAACTCCGAGAACCTGCTGCGCGCCTTCGACGAGGCCAGCCGCCGCGGCATGATGACCATCGGCCTGGCCGGCTACGACGGCGGGAAGATGGCGGAGCTCGACAGCATCGACTACCTGTTCGTGGCCCCGACGTCGTCGGTGCACCGGATCCAGGAGGCCCAGACCACCACCTACCACGTGCTGTGGGAGCTCACGCAGGTTGCGCTGGCGCCGACAGCCGCGGCGACACGATTAAGCGACAAGCGGGAAGGGGTCTGCCGTGTGCCTTGGCATTCCCGGTGAGGTCATCGAGATGATGCCGGAGCATCCCGACCTGGCGAAGGTGGACGTCAGCGGGGTCCGGCGGGTCATCAACGTGGGGCTGCTGTCGGACTCGCCGCCGCAGCCCGGCGAGTGGGTGCTCATCCACGTCGGCTTCGCGCTGTCGAAGATCGACGAGGAGGAGGCCGCTGCGGCCCTGCAGTTCCTGGAAGGCATCGGCCAGGCCTACGCCGACGAGCTCGCCGCCCTGGCCGAATCACGCATCGAGTGACGGGAGCGTGGCGACAATGAGGTTCGTCGACGAGTTCCGCGACGCGGAGAAGGCTCACGCGCTGGCCGCGAAGATCGCGGCACTGTGCGAGCCCGGTCGTCAGTACAAGTTCATGGAGGTGTGCGGCGGGCACACCCACACGATCTACAAGCACGGCCTGGAGGACTACCTCCCGGAGACGATCACGCTGGTCCACGGACCCGGCTGCCCGGTGTGCGTGATCCCGATGGGCCGCGTCGACGACGCGATGCACCTGGCCGCCCAGCCGGACGTGATCATGACCTCCTTCGGCGACATGATGCGGGTTCCCGGCAGCGAGGGCTCGTTCTTCGACGCCAAGGCCCGCGGCACCGACATCCGCATGGTGTACTCGCCGCTGGACTCGCTCAAGATCGCCCGGGCCAACCCGGACAAGCGGGTGGTGTTCATGGCGATCGGCTTCGAGACCACCGCGCCGTCGACCGCGATGACGCTGCTGCGGGCCGCCGCCGAGGGCCTGCGCAACTTCTCG
Organism: Streptosporangiaceae bacterium; assembly: GCA_019246795.1. Taxonomy (GTDB): domain Bacteria; phylum Actinomycetota; class Actinomycetes; order Streptosporangiales; family Streptosporangiaceae; genus Palsa-504. The sequence continues at coordinate 5,434 of JAFAPY010000184.1, forward strand.
GTGTTCTGCAACCATGTCACGATCATCCCGGCCATCAAGGCGATCCTGGACTCCCCCGATCTGCGTCTGGACGGGTTCATCGGCCCGGGTCACGTGTCCACCGTGATCGGCTGCCGGCCGTATGAGTTCATCGCCCGCGACTACGACAGGCCCGTCGTCGTTGCCGGGTTCGAGCCGCTGGACATCCTGCAGTCGATCTACATGCTGATGCTGCAGCTCGCCGAGGGCCGCTCGCAGGTGGAGAACCAGTACTCGCGGGTCGTGCCGTGGAACGGCAACCTGGTAGCCCTCAAGGCGATCAGCCAGACCATGGAGCTGCGCCCCTACTTCGAGTGGCGCGGGCTCGGCTTCATCTCGCATTCCGCGCTGCGGGTACGCGACTCCTACGCGGCCTTCGACGGGGAACGGCTGTTCGAGGTCCCGGGCGTGCGGGTCGCCGACCCGAAGGCCTGCCAGTGCGGCGAAGTCCTCAAGGGCGTGCTGAAGCCGTGGGAGTGCAAGGTGTTCGGCACTGCGTGCACCCCGGAAACCCCGATCGGCACCTGCATGGTGTCCCCGGAAGGGGCCTGCGCGGCGTACTACAACTACGGGCGGATGCACCGGCAGCGCGTCGCCGAGGCAGCCGGCACCGGCGGGGTGACCCACCCGTGACCGCGAGCCGCCAGCCGCCCGGCGGCTGGATCGCCGAGGCACTGCGCGAGCATGAGGAGCACGAGGAGCACGCCGGCCGCGGGCAGCCGCAGAGAGCAGGCCGCAGGCAGCCGGGCGCGGCCGACCGCGAGCAGCAGGTCCTGGACCGCATCGACCGGGCACGGAAACGCCGGCCCAGAGTCCGCGAAGACCGGATCACGATGGCGCACGGCGCGGGCGGCAAGGCCACCCACACGCTCATCGAGGCCATCTTCCTCGAGGCGTTCCGCAACCCGCTGCTGGAGCCGCTGGAGGACGCGGCGAGCCTGCGGCTCGGCGGGGCGCGGCTGGCGCTGACCACCGACTCCTACGTGGTCTCGCCGCTGTTCTTTCCCGGCGGCTGCATCGGCGACCTCGCCGTCAACGGGACCGTCAACGACCTGTCGGTCGTCGGCGCGGCCCCGCGCTTCCTGTCGGCCGGGTTCATCCTCGAGGAAGGCTTCCCGGTGGCCGACCTGGCCCGCATCGCCACCGCGATCAGGGACGCGGCGGACGGGGCCGGCGTCGCCGTCGTCACCGGCGACACCAAGGTGGTGGAACGCGGCAAGGCCGACGGCTGCTACATCAACACCGCAGGCGTCGGCATCGTCGAGCGTGACGCGGCGCTCGGCGTCGCGCAGGCGCGTCCGGGGGATGCCGTCCTGGTCTCCGGGCCGATCGGCGACCACGGCGTCACGATCATGCTGGCCCGCGGCGAGCTCGACATCGAAGCCGACGTGAGCTCCGACACCGCCCCGCTCAACGGGCTGGCGGCCGCGCTGGCCGACGCCGTGCCGGGGCTGCGGGCAATGCGCGATGCCACCCGCGGCGGGGTCGCCACGATCCTCAACGAGATCGCTCGTGCGGCCGGGGTCGGCGTCGACGTCAGCGAGGACGACATCCCGGTCCGCCCCGCGGTCCGCGGCGCCGCGGAGCTGCTCGGCATCGACCCGCTGTACGTCGCCTGCGAGGGGCGCCTGGTCGCGGTCGTGGACGGCGGCCAGGCGGATGCCGCCCTCGCCGTGCTGCGGGGACACCCGCTGGGCGCCGAGGCGCAGATCATCGGCCACGTCACCGGCGAATTGCCCGGCATCGTGCGGCTCAAGACCGCGTTCGGCGGAACCCGGATCGTCGACCTGCTGGTCGGCGACCCGCTGCCGCGGATCTGCTGACCTGGTCGGAAGTTACGCCTGCCGGGCCGCTGCCCGGTCGTGCGCGGCCGCGACCGCGGCCTGGCCGAGGCTGATCCCGCCGTCGTTGCACGGCACCTGGGAGTGCACCAGCACGGCGAACCCGCGGGCCTGCAGCCGGGTCACCGTCGCGTGCAGCAGCAGCATGTTCTGGAAGACGCCGCCGGACAGCGCGACCGTGCGCAGGCCGGTGCGGTCGCGGGCGGCGACGCAGCCGTCCTCGATCAGCGCCGCGACGCCGTTGTGGAACCGGGCCGCGATGATTTCCCGGCCGGTGCCGGACCGCAGGTCGCCGGCCATCGCCGCGATGAGGTCGGTCCCGCTGAGCTGGAACGGATGTCCCGGGGTGACCGCGGCACGGTAACCGGACCGCTCGCCGGGGGCGGCCAGCCGCTCCAGCTCGACCGCCGCCTGGCCCTCGTAGTTGATCTCGTCGCGCACGCCCAGCAGCGCCGCGGCCGCGTCGAACAGCCGGCCCGCGCTGGAGGTCACCGGGGAGTTGACACCGCGGCGCGCCAGGGCGAGCACGGCGTCCCACTGCCGCGCGTTGCGGCGCGCGACGTCCAGCGAGCCGGAGCCGGCCAGCTCGCACGCGTCGAGGTAGGCGGCTGCCATCCGCCACGGCGCCCGGATCGCCGCGGCTCCGCCCGGCATCGGCACCGCGGCCAGGTGCCCGGCACGATCGAAGCCGGCCAGGTCGGCGACCAGGAACTCACCGCCCCAGACGGTGCCATCGGTCCCGTACCCGGTGCCGTCGAAGGCCACCCCGATGACCGGGCCGTCCGCGCCGTTGTCGGTCAGGCAGGACGCGATGTGCGCGTGATGGTGCTGCACGCCGAGCAGGTCGACCCCCTCGGTGTCGGATGCGTATTTGGTGGACAGGTAGTCGGGGTGCAGGTCGTGAGCCACCAGCCTCGGCTCGATCTCGAACAGCCGCTTGAAGTGCTCGATTCCCTCGGTGAACGAGCGCAGCGTCTCGGCGTTCTCCAGGTCGCCGATGTGGTGGGAGACGAAAGCGCGGTCCTGCTTGGCCAGGCAGAACGTGTTCTTCAGTTCCGCGCCGCAGGCCAGGACGTGCCGCGGGAAGCCGCCGCGGACACCGACCGGCTCGGGGACGTACCCGCGGGACCGGCGGATCGGCATCGGCCGCCCGCGGAAGGCGCGGACCACGGAGTCGTCGGTGCGGATGTGAATCGGCCGGTCGTGGGCGAGGAACGCATCCGCGATCCCGCTCAGCCGTTTCAGCGCGTCGGCGTCGGCATACGCGATCGGCTCGTCGGAGACGTTGCCGCTGGTCAGCACGATCGGCCGGCCCAGCTGGGCCAGCAGCAGGTGGTGCAGCGGCGTGTAGGGCAGCATGATGCCGAGCTCCCGGGTGCCGGGCGCGACCGCGGCGGCGATGCCGGGGCCGTCCCGGCGCGGCATCAGCACGATTGGCCGGCGCGGCCCGGCCAGCAGCTCCGCCGCGGCCGTGTCGACCCGGCAGAGCCGCCTGGCCGCCCCGAGGTCGGCGACCATCACCGCGAACGGCTTGTCCTCCCGGTGCTTGCGGGCGCGCAGCGTGGCTGCGGCCTGCTCGCAGGCCGCAGCCACGGCCAGGTGGTAGCCGCCCAGCCCCTTCACCGCCAGTATCTGGCCGTGGCGCAGCAGGTCCGCTGCCGTCGCCAGCGGGTCCACCGGGTCGCCGGGAAGCGGCCCGCCGTCCGGGCCGGTCAGCGCCAGCCGCGGCCCGCAGGCCGGGCAGCAGACCGGCTGGGCGTGGAACCGGCGGTTGGCCGGGTCGTGGTACTCGGCGGCGCACGCCTCGCACATCGCGAAAGCCGCCATCGTGGTCCTCGCCCGGTCATACGGCACGTCACCGACGATGGTGAACCTCGGCCCGCAGTTGGTGCAGTTGATGAACGGGTAGCCGAACCGCCGGTCCGCCGGGTCGTTCAGCTCGGCCAGGCAGTCGGCGCACGTCGCCGAGTCGGCCGCCACAAGGGCCTGTCGTGCCTGGCCGGCCTGGCTGGCGACGATGACAAACCCTGCGGGGCCGCCGGGTGCCAGGTCCGTGACCGTGACCCGCTCGATCCTGGCCAGCGGCGGCGCGTCGCGCTCCAGCCGCGACAAGAACTCGGCCACCGCGGCGCGCGAGCCCTCCACCTCGGCGAATACCCCGCCCGCGTCGTTTCCGACCAGGCCGCTCAAGCCAAGCCGGTCCGCCAGCCCGTACACGAAAGGCCGGAAACCGACGCCCTGGACGGTTCCCTCGACCCGAACCGCAGCCCGCACCGGCTCGCTCACCGTTCCAGTGTCGCAGCAGGCGGCGCGTGCCCGTGCTCTGCCGGCCCGTGGGACGGCGGCGCCGCGAGGGCCCCTCGCCCGGGCCGGTTACCCTGATCGGCATGACCCTACAAGCGGACCGCCGCCACGCCGGAACCGAACCCGACCCGCACACCACCGCGGGCAAGATCGCCGACCTGGAGCAGCGGCGGTATGCGGCCGTGCACGCCGGCTCGGAGCAGGCGGTGGCCAAGCAGCACGAGCGCGGCAAGCTGACCGCCCGGGAGCGGATCGAGCTGTTGTGCGATCCGGGCTCGTTCACCGAGCTCGACGAGCTGGCCCGGCACCGCGCCACCGACTTCGGCATCGCCGCCACCCGGCCGTACGGGGACGGCGTGGTCACCGGGTACGGCACCGTCGGCGGGCGGCCGATCTGCGTGTTCAGCCAGGATTTCACCGTGTTCGGCGGCTCGCTCGGCGAGGTTTACGGGGAGAAGATCGTCAAGATCATGGACCACGCGCTGAAGACCGGCTGCCCGATCATCGGCATCAACGACGGCGGCGGGGCGCGCATCCAGGAGGGGGTGGTGGCACTCGGCTTGTTCGGGGAGGTCTTCTACCGCAACGTGCTGGCCTCCGGCGTGATCCCGCAGGTCTCGCTGATCATGGGACCGTGCGCGGGCGGCGCGGTCTACTCCCCCGCGATCACCGACTTCGTGCTCATGGTCGGCGGCACCAGCCACATGTTCATCACCGGCCCCGACGTGATCAAGACGGTGACCGGCGAGGACGTCACCTTCGAGGAACTCGGCGGCGCGCACGCGCACGGCGTCAAGTCAGGCGTCGCCCACTACCAGGCCGCCGACGAGCAGGACTGCATCGATTTCGCCCGTCACCTGCTGTCCTACCTGCCCTCGAACAACCTGGAGGACCCTCCGGCCCGGCCGGCCGGCGACCCTGCGGCGCCGGACATCGCCGACGCCGACGAGGAACTCGACGGTATCGTCCCCGACTCGCCCAATCGGCCCTACGACATGCACGAGGTGATCGCCCGCGTGCTCGACGACGGCGAGTTCTGCGAGATCCACGCCGGGTTCGCGCCGAACGTCGTCGTCGGCTTCGGCCGCGTCGAAGGCTCCTCGGTCGGGGTGGTGGCCAACCAGCCGCTGCACTTCGCCGGCACCCTCGACATCGACGCGTCGGAGAAGGCGGCCCGGTTCGTCCGGACCTGTGACGCCTTCAACATCCCGATCCTGACCTTCGTCGACGTGCCGGGCTTCCTGCCCGGCGTGGAGCAGGAGTGGCGGGGCATCATCCGGCGCGGCGCCAAGCTCATCTATGCCTACGCCGAGGCCACCGTGCCCAAGGTGACGGTGATCACCAGGAAGGCCTACGGCGGCGCCTACGACGTGATGGGCTCCAAGCACCTGGGCGGGGATGTCAACCTGGCCTGGCCCACCGCGCAGATCGCGGTCATGGGCGCGCAGGGCGCGGTGAACATCCTGTACCGCCGCGAGCTTGCCGCCGCCGACGACGCGGACGCGCTGCGCGCCCAGCGGGCCGCCGAGTACGAGGACACCCTGGCCAACCCGTACATCGCGGCCGAGCGCGGCTACGTGGACGCGGTCATCCGCCCAGCGGAGACCAGGCCGGCGGTCGCCCGGGCGCTGCGCGCGCTGCGCACCAAGCGGCAGACGCTGCCGCCCAAGAAGCACGGCAACATCCCGTTGTAGGCGCGCGCGGGCCGGTCCGGCGCGCCGGCAAAGTGGCGCAACCGACACGTGCACGGTCCCCGCTAGCCTAGAGTCGATGGTGATGACCGAATTCGCCGCCCCGCTGCCTATCCTCGCCCGGTACGCCGTCATGGTGGACGTCGGCTACATCTACGCCGCGGCCGGCGAGCTGCTGTTCGGGTCGAGCTCGCGCCGCGATTTCAAGGTCGACGCGGTCCCGCTGGTCCAGGTCATCACCAAGCACGCCGACGAGCTGATTCGCGGCGAGTTGCTCCGCGTGTACTGGTACGACGCGGCCAGGGACCGGGTGCCCACCATCGACCAGCGCGTCATCGCGCAGATGCCGTGGGTCAAGCTGAGGCTGGGCAACCTGAACGCGCGCGGCCAGCAGAAGGGAGTCGACGCGCAGATCAGGGCGGACATGGAGGCCCTGGCCCGGCATCGCGCGATCACCGACGCGGTCCTCATCGCGGGCGATGAGGACATGGTGCCCGCGGTGGAGGCGGCCCAGGCCTACGGGGTGCGCGTGCACCTGTGGGGCATCGAGCCGCCGTACGGCACCAACCAGGCCGAACGCCTGGTCTGGGAATCGGACACGGTCGAGGTGCTGGACGCCGCGTTCCTGCGGCCCTACTTCACCAAGAATCCCGCCGCGGTCGAGCAGGCAAGGTCCGACGCATCGATGGGCGCCCTGGTGGCGCCGGGGGCGGTTCCGTCGCCGGCCCAGCTGTTCGGCGAGCGGCACGCCCGGGCGCCGGGCGGACCTGGCACCCAGCCGGTGACGCCGGCGAACCGGGCCGTCCCGCACCCCGCCGGGACCGGAGGCTGGCAGGCCAGTACGGGCCCGATGCCGCGCCTGGGACCCGACAGGACCCGGGTTGAGGAGGCAGGCGAGCACGTCGCGCAGAAGTGGATCCTCACCCGCGGCAGGGACAACATCCGCGACCTGCTGCCCGGGCCGATCCTGCCCCCGGTGATCGACAAGGAGCTGCTTGTGGACGCGGAGAAGGAACTCGGCCTGTCCCTGCCCCCCTACCAGGAGGACAGGGAATGGCTGCGGGACGCGTTCTGGGAACGGGTGCACCGCGAGTTCGGCATCAGCATCGGCAAATCCCGCGGCTAGCCCGTTTTATGCCGAACGGACCTACGGTGACTCCTTCAGGCAACGGCGAGCCGGTCCTCCGCGTCGTGCGCGGCAACCCCACCCCGGAGGAAATCGCGGCCTTGGTGGCGGTGCTGGTGGCCCGCCGTGGCGACGGCGGTGCGGAGCCCGCGCCGTCCCGCTCGGCGTGGGCCGACCGGTCCCGGGCCCTGCGCCGCCCGCTGTACCCCGGCCCCGGCGCCTGGCGATGCTCTGCCCTGCCGGGCTAGCCGGCCGCGCCTTACCGCCCGGTCAGGCGGTTCAGGATCAGCTGGCGGACGCGGGCGGCGTCGGCCTTGCCGCGGGTGGCCTTCATGACCGCGGCGATCAGGGGGCCGACCGCGGCGACCTTGCCGTCGCGGACGCTGGCGGCCACGTCCGGGTTGGCGGCGATCGCCTCGTCCACCGCCACGGCAAGCGCGACCTCGTCGCTGACCACGGCAAGCCCACGGGCGGCCACCACCTCATCGGGGGAGCCCTCCCCGGCCAGCACGCCGTCGATCACCTCGCGGGCCAGCCGGTCGTTCAGCGTGCCCGCGGACACCAGCTCGGCGACCCTGGCAACATCGGCGGGAGTGATCGGCAAAGACGTCACCTCCACGCCCGCGTCGTTGGCGCGGCGGGCCAGTTCACCCAGCCACCATTTGCGGGCATCGGCAGGCGAGGCGCCCGCTCGTACGGTCTCCTCCACCACATCTACCGCGCCGACGTTGCGCAGCGCCTCGAACTCCAGGTCGGACAGGGACCATTCAGCTTGCAGCCGAGCCCGCCGCGCCGACGGAAGCTCCGGCAGCGCCGCCCGGATTTTCTCCACCCATCCGGCGGGCGGGGCGACCGGAACCAGGTCGGGTTCGGGGAAGTACCGGTAGTCCTGCGCCTCTTCCTTGGACCGCCCCGGCGTGGTGACGCCTGTTTCCTCGTGGAAGTGCCGGGTCTCCTGGATCACGCGGCCCCCGGCGTCGAGCACGGCGGCCTGCCGCTCGATCTCGGACCGCACCGCGCGCTCCACCGACCGCAGCGAGTTCACGTTCTTTGTCTCGGTCCTGGTCCCCAATGCGCCACAGCCCCGGACAGACAGCGACGTGTTCACATCGCAGCGCAGTGAGCCCTCTTGCATCCGCACGTCGGAGACGCCGAGCGAGCGGAGCAGGTCGCGCAGCTCGGTGACGTAGACCCGTGCGGCTCCGGGTGCGAGAAAGCCCGTGCCGGGAACGGGCTTGGTGACGATCTCCACCAGCGGGATGCCGGCCCGGTTGTAGTCGATGAGCGAGTACTCGGCGCCGTGGATCCGGCCGGTGGCGCCGCCGACGTGCTGCGACTTGCCGGTGTCCTCCTCCAGGTGCACCCGCTCGATGCCGACACCGACGGTCTTGCCGCCGACGACGACGTCCAGGTAGCCGTCGGTGCACAGCGGCTCGTCGTACTGGGAGATCTGGAAGTTCTTCGGCATGTCCGGGTAGA
>JAFAPY010000187.1 GCA_019246795.1 Streptosporangiaceae bacterium
GACTTCGACCCCACCCTGTACGGCATGCCGGCCTCCTACGACGAGCACGGCAACTACCAGTACCCGGATGGCTTCGACCCGGAGACCGGCGAGTGGCTGTCCGGCTACGAGACCCAGCGCGAGGAGTGGGAGCGCCAGTACGCCGAGGCGCGGGCCAGGTTCGAGGCGCACCGGCGCCAGGTGGAGGAATCGCGCAAGGCGGAGGAAGAGCACGCGGCCGAGGGCGGCGAGGCTGCCGAGGGCGGATCCGGTGGCGGACGCGGGCCGCGCGCCCGCGCCGGCTCCCGCGAGTCTCGCGAGTCTCGCGAGTCCCGCGAGTCCCGCGAGTCCCGCGGCGGCTCCGGCCAGGCCGGGTCCGGCGGCGGCACCTCCAGCTCGAGCCCGGGCACACCCGCCACCGGCACCCTTGCCTCCGACGAGGCCCTGGCTGCCCTCCGCGAGCGCCTGTCCGGCGGCCAGAGCTAAGCGCCAGCGTGGCTGCCGCGCCCCCTCCGCCTCGGAGCCCGGGCGCGGCATCCGTGCTGCGCGAATAGCGAAGGACGGGAAGGACGGGGTTGCAGATGCTGCGGGTCGGGCTCACCGGGGGCATCGGGTCCGGCAAGAGCGAGGTGTCCCGGCGGCTGGCCGCCCGCGGAGCGGTGGTCATCGACGCCGACGCGGCCGCCCGGCAGGTGGTCGCCCCGGGCACGCCCGGGCTGGAACAGCTCGCCGAGGCGTTCGGGCCCGAAGTGCTCGGCCCCGATGGTGCCCTGGACCGGGACAGGCTCGGCGCGATCGTCTTCGGCGACCCGGCCGCGCGCGACACGCTGAACGCCATCGTCCACCCGCTGGTCCGCGAGTGGATGCGCGACGCCGAGCAGGCTGCGGCCAAGGGCGCCGCGCCCATTGTCGTGCACGATATCCCGCTGCTGGCCGAAGGCCGGGGCAAGGGCGGCTTCGACCTGGTCATCGTGGTCGACGTGCCGCCCGTGCTGCAGCTGCAACGCTTGGTCGCCCAGCGCGGCATGACACCGGAGGCGGCAAGGGCCCGGATGACGGCGCAGGCCAGCCGGGAGCAGCGCCTGGCCATCGCCGACGTCGTGATCGATAACTCAGGCACGCTTGACGACCTGGACCGCCGCGTCGCCGAGGTGTGGAGGGACCTGCAGCGCCGGGCCGCTGATCCCCGACCCGGGCCGCCACCCTCCGGAATGTCGGACTCCCGGCCTAGAGTTGAGTCCACCGACGTCTAGGAGGTAGTGCCGTGCGCCCGGTTACCGATCTGCAGCGCAGGGTCGCGCCGTTCAAGGTCGTCACCGACATGGTGCCGGCCGGCGATCAGCCGCAGGCGATCGCCGAGATCGCCAAGCGCGTCCAGGCGGGGGAGAAGGACGTCGTGCTGCTCGGCGCGACTGGGACCGGCAAGACCGCGACCGTCGCCTGGATCGCGGAAAGGCTGCAGCGGCCGGTGCTGGTCATGCTGCCGAACAAGACGCTCGCCGCCCAGTTCGCCAACGAGCTGCGCGAGATGCTGCCGGACAACGCCGTCGAGTACTTCGTCTCCTACTACGACTACTACCAGCCCGAGGCGTATGTCCCGCAGACCGACACCTACATCGAGAAGGACTCCTCCATCAATGAGGAGGTCGAGCGGCTGCGGCACTCGGCCACCAACTCCCTGCTCACCCGGCGGGACACGATCGTGGTCTCCTCCGTGTCGTGCATCTACGGCCTGGGCACTCCCCAGGAGTACGTGGACCGGATGCTCACGCTCAGGGTGGGCGACGCCGTCGAGCGGGAGGCGCTGCTGCGCAAGCTGGTCGGCATGCAGTACGCGCGGAACGACCTGGCGTTCACCCGGGGCACCTTCCGGGTGCGCGGCGACACGATCGAGGTAATCCCGATGTATGAGGAGCTCGCCGTCCGCATCGAGATGTTCGGCGACGAGATCGAGCGGCTGATGACCCTGCACCCGCTGACCGGGGAGGTCATCAGCGAAGACCGCGAGCTGTACATCTTCCCCGCCTCGCACTACGTGGCCGGTCCCGAGCGGATGGAGCGCGCCATCGCCGGCATCGAGGCCGAGCTCGCCCAGCGGCTCACCGAGCTGGAAGGCCACGGCAAGCTGCTGGAGGCGCAGCGGCTGCGGATGCGGACCAGCTACGACATCGAGATGATGCGGCAGGTCGGCAGCTGCGCCGGCATCGAGAACTACTCCCGCCACATCGACGGCCGCCCGGCCGGCAGCCCGCCGAACACGCTGCTGGACTACTTCCCCGAGGACTTCGTCCTGGTCATCGACGAGTCGCACGTCACGGTCCCGCAGATAGGCGGCATGTACGAAGGCGACGTGTCCCGTAAGCGGGTCCTGGTCGAGCACGGCTTCCGGCTGCCAAGCGCCATCGACAACCGCCCACTGACCTGGGATGAGTTCACCGACCGCATCGGGCAGACCATGTACCTGTCCGCGACGCCCGGTCCGTATGAGCTCAACCGCGTGCACGGCGACGTGGTCGAGCAGGTGATCCGGCCGACCGGGCTGGTCGATCCGCACGTCGTCGTCAAGCCGACCAAGGGCCAGATCGACGACCTGCTGCACGAGATCGGGCAGAGGGCCGCCCGCGACGAGCGGGTGCTGGTCACCACGCTCACCAAGCGGATGGCCGAGGACCTGACCGACTACCTGCTGGAGAACGGTATCCGGGCCAGGTACCTGCACAGCGAGGTGGACACGCTGCGCCGGGTGGAGCTGCTGCGTGAGCTGCGGCTCGGCACCTATGACGTGCTCGTCGGCATCAACCTGCTCCGCGAGGGCCTGGACCTGCCCGAGGTGTCGCTGGTGGCGATCCTCGATGCGGACAAGGAGGGTTTCCTGCGTTCCGGCACGAGCCTGATCCAGACCATCGGCCGCGCGGCGCGCAACGTGTCCGGCGAGGTGCACATGTACGCCGACACCGTCACCCCGTCGATGCGGCGGGCGATCGACGAGACCAACCGGCGGCGGGACAAGCAGGTTGCCTACAACCAGGCGAACGGCATCGACCCGCAGCCGCTGCGCAAGCGGATCGCGGACATCCTGGACCAGCTCGTGCGCGAGGACGCCGACACCGAGCAGCTCATCGGCGGCGGCCGGCAGCAGTCCCGCGGGAAGTCGCCGGTGCCCGGCTTGTCGTCGCGGGCCCGCGCGATGGTGCAGGCGGCGCAGGCGGCCACCGAGCCGGCCCCCGGGCACGCGGGGCCCGCCGCCGGCAGCGCCGCGCGCGGCGAGCTGGTCGGGCTGATCACCGAGCTGACCGAGCAGATGCACGCGGCCGCGGCGGAGCTGCAGTTCGAGGTCGCGGCCCGGCTCCGTGACGAGATCAGGGACCTCAAGCGCGAACTGCGCGGCATGCAGGCCGCCGGAGTGTGATCCGGGGGGATAGCCGTATGGCTGAAATGCTGAGCGTCGCCTTAGTGTTGCCCAAAGAAGGCGCACCAAGCCGATTGCGGGTAGATGCCGACTAGCCGAGATGCCGGGGGAGGTGCATGGTGCTAGTCAGCCTGATTGCGGCGATCGCCGCCGCTATATGCTACGGCGTCGCCTCGGTGATGCAGGCGATCGCCGTGCGCGCAGCCAGCCACCGGGCACCCGACGAGGCCGGGGGAAACGTCGATCCGCGCCTGATCGTGCGGATGCTGCACCAGTGGCGGTTCGTGGTCAGCATCTGCCTGGACGCGCTCGGCTTCGTCGCGCAGCTCGTCGCCCTGCACCGGCTGCCGCTGTTCGCGGTCCAGGCCTTCGTGGCGGCCAACCTCGCGGTGACCGCGGTGGTCGCGTCCTGGGTCATCGGCGTGACGCTGTCCTGGCGGGAGTGGCTGGCCGTGTTCGGGGTGGTGGCAGGCGTGGCCTTGCTCGGCTCCTCCGCAGGACCGGAAGGCGCGGCGGAGGTCGGCGCGGTGTTCAAGCTGGCGCTGATCGTGGCGATAGCCGGCCTGGCCGTGGTCGGCCTGGCCGCGGCCAAGCTCAACGAGCCCTATCGTACGATGGCGCTCGGCACCACGGCCGGCCTCGGCTTCGGCGTGCTCGCCGTCGCCGCGCGGGTGCTGAACGGCTTCGCACCGCTGCAGCTCGCCCGCGACCCGGCGGCCTACGCGATCGCCGCGGCCGGCATCGTCTCGTTCATGTTCTACGCCACCGCCCTGGAGGCGGGCAGCGTGACCGTCGCCACCGCGGCGGTGGTGCTGAGCGAGACCGTCCCGCCCGCCGTCATCGGCGTCATCTTCCTCGGCGACCAGACCAGGCACGGGCTCGCCGCCGTCGCCTGGGGCGGGTTCTTCATCGCCGTCGCCTCCGCGGTCATGCTGGCCAGGTTCGGCGAGGCACACCATAGCGAGGACGTGGCGATGGCCGACGCCGCGGCCCGCCGGGGTGCCAATGCCGGGCCGGCCGCGGCCGGCCTGTTATCCTGGTAGCCCGTGGACCTGCGGCACACTAAGCACCTGTTCGTCACGGGGGGCGTCGCCTCCAGCCTCGGCAAGGGACTGACCGCATCCAGCCTCGGCCGCCTGCTCAAGCTCCGGGGACTGCGCGTCTCGATGCAGAAGCTCGACCCCTACCTCAACGTCGACCCGGGCACGATGAACCCGTTCCAGCATGGCGAGGTCTTCGTCACCGACGACGGTACCGAGACCGACCTCGACATCGGCCACTATGAGCGCTTCCTCGACACCAACCTCAACGGCGACGCGAACGTCACCACCGGCCAGATCTACTCCGCGGTGATCGCGAACGAGCGGCGCGGCGCCTACCTCGGCGACACGGTGCAGGTGATCCCGCACATCACCAACGAGATCAAGTCCCGCATCCTGCAGATGGGCGGCGAGGACGTGGACGTGGTGATCACCGAGGTGGGCGGCACGGTCGGCGACATCGAGTCTCAGCCGTTCCTGGAGGCGATCCGCCAGATCAGGCACGAGATCGGCCGGGACCGCTGCTTCTTCCTGCACGTCAGCCTGCTGCCCTACATCGGCCCTTCCGGCGAGCTGAAGACCAAGCCCACCCAGCACAGTGTCGCGGCGCTGCGGAGCATCGGTATCCAGCCGGACGCGATCGTGGCCCGCTCGGACCGGCCGATCAGCGCGGGGCTGAAACGCAAGATAAGCCTGATGTGCGACGTGGACGAGGAAGCCGTGGTGTCCGCGCCGGACGCGCCGTCCATCTACGACATCCCGAAGGTGCTGCACGCCGAGGGCCTGGACGCCTACGTGGTGCGCCGGCTGGGCCTGCCGTTCCGCGACGTGGACTGGAGCCAGTGGGATGACCTGTTGCGCCGGGTGCACCGCCCCGCGCACAGCATCACGATCGCCTTGGTCGGCAAGTACGTGGACCTGCCCGACGCCTACCTGTCCCCGGCCGAGGCGCTCAAGGCGGGCGGCTTCGCCAACGACGCGCATGTGAACATCCGCTGGGTGACCAGCGACGCCTGCGCGGATCCCGAAGGCGCCGCCAGGGAACTCGACGGTGCCGACGGGGTGCTGATCCCGGGCGGCTTCGGGGTGCGCGGCATCGAGGGGAAGATCGGCGCGATCCGGTACGCGCGGGAGAACCGCATCCCGATCCTCGGCCTGTGCCTGGGCCTGCAGTGCATGGTCATCGAAGTGGCCAGGCACCTGGCCGGGCTGGCCGACGCGGACAGCGCCGAGTTCAACCCGGCCACCGCCCATCCGGTGATCGCCACGATGGCCGACCAGGCCGACGTGGTGGCGGGGGAGCGGGACATGGGCGGCACGATGCGCCTGGGCCTGTACCCGGCCGCGTTGCAGCCCGGCACCCGGGTGGCCGAACTGTACGGCGCCACCCTGGTGCAGGAGCGGCACCGGCACCGCTATGAGGTCAACAACGCCTACCGCACCGTGCTGGAGCAGGCGGGCCTGGTCTTCTCCGGGCTGTCGCCCGACGGCCACCTGGTCGAGTTCGCCGAGCTGCCCCCGGGCAGGCACCCGTTCTTCGTGGGCACCCAGGCGCACCCGGAGTTCCTGTCCCGCCCCACCCGGCCGCACCCGCTGTTCACCGGGCTGATCGCGGCGGCGCTCGCCCGTTCCTCCTCCGCCGGCCTGGCGGCGGCCCCGCTGTCCGCATGAACATAGCCGACGTGGCCGAGCACTGGCCCGTGACCTCCTCGGCGGAGCTGTTCCGCGGTCGGCTGGTCGCCGTGCGCACCGACAAGGTCCGCACCCCGGACAACCAGCTGGCCGAACGAGAGGTGGTGCTTCACCCCGGTGCCGTGGCCGTGCTCCCGATGGACGACGACGGCCGGGTGCTGATGATCCGGCAGTACCGCCATCCGGTCGGCTGCCTGCTCTGGGAGCTACCGGCCGGCCTGCGCGACGTCCGCGGGGAGGACCCGTGGGCCACGGCGCGGCGGGAGCTGGCCGAGGAAACCGGGTACCGGGCGCGGGAGTGGCGGGTGCTCGCCGACTACTATTCCTCGCCTGGCTTCACCACCGAACGCCTGCGCATCTTCCTCGCCCGCGGCCTGGAACCGGTCCCGGAGGCCGAGCGTGACTTCGTCCCCGAAGCGGAAGAAGCCCACCTGACCCTCGGCTGGCTGCCGCTGGCCGACGCGGTCGGCAAGGTGCTGGCGGGCGATTTGCACAACGGCGTGGCCGCCGTCGGCATCCTCGCCGCGTATGCTGCCAGGTCGGAGGGGTTTGACCGGCTCCGCCCGGCAGACGCACCCGAAGAGCAATGACGCTCGAGCAGTCGGAAGGACGATCATGAAGGTCGCAGTCCCAACGGAGATCAAGAACCATGAGTACCGGGTGGCGATCACCCCCGCGGGGGTGCACGAGCTCGCCCGGGGCGGCCACCAGGTGTTCGTCCAGGCAGGGGCGGGGGAGGGCTCGGCGATTCCCGACGAGGACTTCATCAAGGCCGGCGCCAAGATCCTGCCCACCGCCGATGACATCTGGGGCGAGGGCGAGCTGGTCCTCAAGGTCAAGGAGCCGATCGCCGACGAGTACCACCGGATGCGCGCCGGGCAGGTGCTGTTCACCTACCTGCACCTGGCCGCGTCCAGGCCCTGCACCGACGCGCTGCTCTCCTCGGGCATCACCTCGATCGCGTATGAGACCGTGCAGCTCCCCGACGGCTCGCTGCCGCTGCTCGCCCCGATGTCCGAGGTCGCGGGCCGGATGGCGCCGCAGGTCGGCGCCCATCACCTGCAGCGCGACGGCGGCGGCCGCGGGGTGCTGATGGGCGGGGTCTCCGGCGTGTACGCGGCCAAGGTGGTGGTCCTCGGCGCCGGGGTGTCCGGCATGAGCGCCGCCGCGATCGCGCTGGGCATGCAGGCCGAGGTGCTGCTCGTGGACAAGAACATCGCCAGGCTGCGCCAGGCGGACGCCATCTACCAGGGGCACTGCCAGACGGTCGCGTCGAACACCTACGAGATCGAGCGCGCGGTGATCGACGCCGACCTGGTGATCGGCGCGGTGCTCGTGCCGGGCGCCAAGGCCCCCAAGCTCGTCTCCGACGAGCTGGTGTCGGCGATGAAGCCCGGCGCGGTGCTCGTGGACATCGCGATCGACCAGGGCGGCTGCTTCGAGGGATCGAGGCCCACCACGCATGCGGAGCCGACCTACCGGGTGCATGACGCGCTGTTCTACTGCGTGGCGAACATGCCGGGCGCCGTCCCGCACACCTCGACGTACGCGCTGACCAATGTCACGCTGCCGTACGTGATCGAGATCGCGAACCGGGGCTGGCGCGACGCGCTGCGGGCCGACCAGGCGCTGATGCTGGGCCTGCACACCCACGCAGGCGCCCTGGCCTGCCAGCCGGTCGCCGAGGCGCACGGCCTGACCTACATCCCCGCCGCGCAGCTGCTCAGCTAACCGGATCGAACCGGACAGGCAGGTCTGGTGGCGAGCGGAACACCAGGCCGTGGATGTGCGGGTCCTCGGCGGCCGGGTCCAGGCGCAGCCGGTGCAGCCGGTCGAGCACCGCGTTCAGCAGCACCCGCATCTCCAGCCGCGCCAGGTGCATGCCCAGGCACTTGTGCGGCCCGTCCCCGAACGCCAGGTGCGGCTGCGGCTCGCGGAAGATGTCGAAGGCGTCAGGGTCGGCGTACCGGGCGGGGTCACGGTTCGCCGCGCCCAGCGAGACCGCGATGAAGGCACCTTCGGGCACGTTGACCCCGCCAAGCTCGGTGTCGGCGGCGGCCGTCCGGGCGACGGTCAGCACCGGGGTTTCCCACCGCAGCGCTTCCTCGATCGCCCGCGGGACCAGGCTCCGGTCCGCGCGCACCGCGTCGAGCTGGCCCGGGCGGCTCAGCAGCCCGAACAGCAGGTTGCTGGACGACCGGTAGGTCGTCTCGGCGCCCGCCGGGAGCAGCAGCAGCAAGAACGGGAAGATCTCCTCGTCGGAGAGCCGGTGCCCGTCGATGTCCGCCAGCACGAGCTGGCTGACCAGGTCGTCGCGCGGCTCCCGGCGGCGGTCGGCGATGATGTCGGCGAAGTAGCGCCGGAGCTCCGCGCCGGCAGCGACGGCGGCATCCCAGTTCCGCATCACCCCGAGCAGCCGCGTGGACAGGCGCACGAAGCGCGGCCAGTCTGTCCTGGGCAGCCCCAGGATCCGGGCGATCACCTGGATCGGGAACGGGAACGTGAGCTGCCGGACCAGGTCGGCGCGGCCGTCGCCGGCGAAAGCGGCGATCAGCTCGCCGACGACCGCGCCGATGACCGGTTCGCTCCACTGGTCCAGCACCCTGGCCCGGAACGCCTTGGCGATCAGGGCCCGGTGGCGCAGGTGCTCCGGAGGATCCATCTCCAAGATGGTCCTGCCCATGACCTGCCCCATGGTCACCGCGTAGCCGGCCGAGGAGAACCGCGCGCTGTCGGTGAGCACCTGCTCCGCGAAGTCCCGGCTGAGCACGGTGAACATCGCCGGAATCGGCGGCGCCTTCTCGTCGAGCCGGTAGCGGCCCACCCGCGGCCCGAGCCTGAGCTGCGAGACCGCGTCGGCCGACCGCATCTCCGCCAGCAGCGGATACGGGTCGCGCACGTCGCCGGCCAGCTCGGCGAACTGCCGCATCGGATCGTAGGCGGCCTCGCTCATGACAACCTAGATGGTATGACGTCCGGCGGCCTTGTCAGCGACGCGGTCCGGCGGTACCTGCAGTACCTGGGGGTAGAGCGGGGCATGGCGGCCAACACGGTCGAGTCGTACCGCCGGGACCTGCGCCGGTATGAGGCCGTGCTGGCCGGGCGCGGCAAGGCCAGGCTCGGCGAGGTTACCGGGGCCGACGTCGCGGAGTTCCTCGCGTCGCTGCGCGAAGGGGATGCCGGTCATCAGGCGCTGGCGGTCAGCTCGGCGGCGCGTGCGGTGGTCGCGGTGCGGGGGCTGCACGCGTTCACCGTTGCCGAGGGGCTCGCCGAGACCGACCCGGCCCGCGAGGTCCAGCCGCCGGCGCTGCCCGCGCGGCTGCCGAAGGCTATCACCGTCGCCGAGGTGGAACGGCTGCTGGACGCGGCCGGCCCCGGCGCCGGTGGTCCTTCCGCGGACCCGCGGTCGCTGCGCGACCGGGCGCTGCTGGAGTTCCTGTACGGAACCGGGGCGCGGATCTCCGAGGCCACCGGCCTCGACGTCGATGAGCTTGCCCTTGACGGCGACCCGGTGGTGCGGCTGGCCGGCAAGGGCGGCAAGCACCGGGTGGTGCCGGTGGGCAGCTACGCCTCCCGGGCGCTGCACGCGTACCTGGTGCGGGGCAGGCCGGCGCTGGCCGCGGCCTCGGGCCGGGCATCGGTCGGTCCCGCGGTGTTCCTGAACGCGCGCGGGGGCCGGCTGACCAGGCAGGGCGCCTGGGGCGTGCTGCGGGCCGCAGCCGGGCGCGCGGGCGTGGCCGGGGTGTCGCCGCATACCCTACGGCACTCGTTCGCCACGCACCTGCTGGACGGCGGCGCCGACCTCCGGGTGGTTCAGGAACTGCTCGGCCACGCCTCGGTTACCACGACCCAGGTCTATACGCTGGTCACTGTGGACAAGCTCCGCGAGGTCTATGCCGCCGCCCACCCGCGCGCCCTCGGCTAGCGCCGTGCCGCAGCTAGCGCCGTGCCGTGGCTAGCGCCGTGCCGTGGCTAACGCCGTGCCGCGGCTAGCGTGCCCGGACGTCGAGGTGGCGTTCCCGCAGCGCCGCTTCCACACGGTAAATGTCGGCCAGCGGCACGGTCCCGGTGCGGGACACCGCTGGCCGGGTGACGCCCACCTGCTCGCAGGCGTCGCACAGCGCATCGAGGTACGCGCCGCGCAGCGCGCGCAACCGCGCGGCCTTGAAGCGCGTGCCCGTCATGTCGTTCTCTGTCGCTTCGAGCTTGGCGTGCAGCCGGCGCAGGTCCGCGGCGAGGCGCTCAATCGGCTCAGGTGCGGCGGGGACCGACCGGCGGTGCTCGCCGAGCGCCCGGTACAGGCGGATGCCGCCCACCACCGACCCGCCCACGGCCGTGGGGAGCAGGAACACGCCGATCCATGCGAGGGCCACGCCCACGATCTCAGCTTACCTCGACAGGCGACGGGAGAGCCTAGCCCGCGGCCAGGTGGGTGCGCAGGAAGTGCAGCGAGCGGGCCCAGGCCAGCTCCGTCGCGTCCGGGTCATGGGTGCCTATCAGGTTGAGGTCGTTGGCGAAGGCGTGCCCGGCGTCGTAGGAGTACACCTCGACGGGCACGCCGGTCTGCTGGCGGATCTGGTCCAGCTCCTCGCGGGCCCGCTGCGGCGGGATGGACTGGTCCTGCTCGCCGAAATGCCCCTGCACCGCCGCGCGGATCCCGGACAGGTCCTCCCCGGGGTTGACCGCGCCGTAGAACACCACCGCGGCGGCCACCTTCGCCCCGGCCCGTGCCGCCAGCCGCAGCACGAACCCGCCGCCGAAGCAGAACCCCACCACACCGACCGCGTCGCCGATCGCCTGCGGCTGGCCCAGCAGGTAGTCCACCGCGCCGGACAGGTCCGCGACCGCCTGGGCGGGCGGCAGCTGCTGCATCAGCCGGATCGCCTCCTGCTCGTCGTGGGTGACCTGGCCGTCGTACAGGTCCGGGGCCAGCGCGACGAAGCCCTCCCGCGCGAACCTGTCGGCGACGTCAACGATGTGGTCATCGAGCCCCCACCATTCCTGGATGATGATGAGGCCGGGGCCGTCGCCGGCCTCCGGCACCGCGAGGTACCCGTGCGCCGTGCGGCCGTTGCTGGGAAAGGTGACATTCTGAGGGGACGTCATGGAGACCTACCATACTTGCGCCACCAGTGCGGTGAGCGTCGCCCCCAGCGCAGCATCCAGGGTCGCGGCCGCCAGGTCGTCGCCGCGGGTGGCGCCCTGGTTGACGATCACCACGGGCCTGCCGAGCTTGGCCGCGTGCCGCACGAAGCGATACCCCGACATCACGGTCAGCGAGGAGCCGAGGACCACGAGCGCACTGGCCCGTTCGGTCAGCCGGTAGCAGGTGTGCACCCGGTCGTTCGGCACGTTCTCGCCGAAGAACACCACGTCCGGCTTGAGCACCCCGCCGCACCTGTCGCAGTCCACGACAGCGAAGCGCTCTGCCGCGTCGTCGCTGAGTACGGCGTCCCCGTCCGGGTTGACGTGCGGCCGCGATCCGGTGTCCCAGGCGGGGTTGGCGGCGCGCAGCCGGCGGTCCAGCTCGGCGCGCGGCGTGCGCTGGCCGCAGCGCAGGCAGATGACCCGGTGCAGGCTGCCGTGCAGTTCGGTCACCCCGGACGCGCCCGCCGCCTGGTGCAGGCCGTCGACGTTCTGGGTGATGATCCCGGCGAGCAGCCCGCGGCGACCGAGCGCGGCCACGGCGGCGTGGCCGGCGTTCGGGGCGGCCATGGCGATGTGCCGCCAGCCGAGGTGGCTGCGGGCCCAGTACCTGCGCCTGGCAGCGGCGCTGCCGGCGAAGGCCTGGTAGGTCATGGGGGTGGCGCGCCTGGCCAGGCCGGTCGGCCCGCGGTAGTCCGGGATGCCGGACTCGGTGGACAGTCCCGCCCCGCTCAGCACGAGCGCGTTGCCCTGGGCGACGACCTCAACCAGCGTCCGGAACGATCCGGTGGTTCCCGTCTCCGCCAGCTGTGTCACGCTTCCATCGTGCCGCAGCGCTAGCCCGGGGGGACGACCCCCCCTGACCCCCCCGCGGCGGCGCAGTGGTGATCGCCGCCACGACGGCCGCCACGCCCGGCTTGCCGAACACCATCGTGTAGTGGTTGGCGTCCGGCACCAGCTTGTGCCGCAGTTGCGGGACGCGGCGCTGCCACTCCTTGATGAGCTCGGGCGGCAGCAGGGGCGGAGGCACGCCGAAAAAGCCGGCGGGCGCGGTCAGCAACGGCGTCGGGCCGGTCAGCCGGTCCAGCGCGTCGGCGAACGGCTTTCCCGTCAGCAGGTCGCGGTTATCCGCGCGGACCGCCTCTTCGGCGACACGCGACCGCAGGCGGCCGGGCTCTCCGGTCAGGTCGTAACGGACGTAGGCTTCCACGTCCGCGGTCCAGTGCTCGGCCAGCGCCGGGTGCGCCCGCCAGAACGCCAGGTACGCCTCGGTGTCGGGAAAGGTCTGCCGCAGCCGCGCGATCGCCGGGCCCAGCGCCGCGTCGAGCGCGGCGTCGGTGTCGATGCCCTCCGGCACCGGCAGCGGCAGTCCGCTGTCCACCAGGACCAGCCGGCGCACCAGGCCCGGGTGCGCGTCCCGGGTGAGCAGCGCGATGTAGGCGCCCAGCGAGTGCCCGGCGAGCACCGGCCGGAACCTGCGGGAACCGGCGAGGTGCCGCAGCACCGCCGTGACGTCGGCGACGTGGGCATCCAGGCCATACGGGCCGGGCAGCCCGGAGCTGCGGCCCCGGCCGCGCAGGTCGGGCGCCGCCAGCGTCCAGCCGGCCGGCATCTGCCTGGCGACGGCCTGCCAGGACATCGCCGAGGCGGTGATCCCGTGCACGGCCACCGCCAGCTGAGCGCCGGTGCCCCACAGGAGCACGCGCAGGTTCCCGCCGTCCACCGGGACATCGAGCAACCGGAGTCGCATGCACACCCTCCGCGTGTAAGGATGCCAGAAAACCAGCGTGGAGGTGAGCGGGCATGGACCGGGCACTGAGTTACTCCTCCGGAACGTCGCAGACGCCGCTGCTCGGCGACACCATCGGCGCCAACCTCGATGCCACCGTGGCGAGGGTTCCCGGGGGCGAGGCGCTGGTGGACCGCCCGGCCGGCCGGCGGTGGACGTACGCGGAGCTGGCGGCCGACGTGGACGCGCTGGCGCTCGGGCTGGGCACGCTGGGCATCGGCAAGGGCGACCGGGTCGGCATCTGGGCGCCGAACTGCGCGGAATGGGTGCTGACCCAGTACGCGACCGCCAGGATCGGCGCCATCTGCGTCAACATCAACCCGGCCTACCGGGTGCGCGAGCTGGAGTTCGTGCTGAACCAGTCCGGGACCGCGCTGCTTGTCGCGGCGCAGCGGCTGAAGACGTCGGACTACGCGGCGATGATCGAGGAGGTGCGGCCGCGCTGCCCGGGCCTGGCGCATGTCGTACTGCTCGGCAGCCCGCAATGGCGGTCGCTGCTGGAAACCGGGCGTAGCATGGACCGTGCGGCGCTGGACGCCATCCCGCTGGACACCGACGATCCCATCAACATCCAGTACACCTCAGGCACCACAGGATTCCCCAAAGGCGCCACGCTGTCGCACCACAACATCCTCAACAACGGGTTCTTCGTCGGTGAGCTGTGCCACTACACCCACGCCGACCGGATCTGCATCCCGGTGCCCTTCTACCACTGCTTCGGCATGGTCATGGGCAACCTCGCCGCCACCAGCCACGGCGCGTGCATGGTGATCCCGGCGCCGGCGTTCGATCCCGTGGCCACCCTGGACACCGTCCAGGCCGAGCGCTGCACCTCGCTGTACGGGGTGCCGACGATGTTCATCGCCGAGCTGAACGTGCCCTCCTTCGCCGAGTACGACCTTTCCTCGCTGCGCACCGGCATCATGGCGGGCTCGCCGTGCCCGGTGGAGGTGATGAAGCAGGTCATGACCCGGATGTCGATGCCCGAGGTGTCGATCTGCTACGGGATGACCGAGACGTCCCCGGTGTCCACGCAGACGCGCAGCGACGACTCCGTGGACCGCAGGGTGTCCACCGTGGGCCGGGTCGGGCCGCACCTGGAGGTGAAGGTCATCGACCCGGCCACCGGCATGACCGCGCCGCGGGGCGCTCCGGGCGAGCTGTGCACCAGGGGATACTCGGTGATGCTCGGTTACTGGCAGCAGCCCGACAAGACTGCCGAGGCCATCGACGCGGCACGCTGGATGCACACCGGGGACCTTGCCGTGATGGACTCCGACGGGTACCTCGCCATCACCGGGCGGATCAAGGACATGGTCATCCGGGGCGGCGAGAACATCTACCCGCGGGAGGTCGAGGAGTTCCTCTATACCCATCCCGACATCCTCGACGCCCAGGTCATCGGCGTTCCCGACCCGGCCTACGGCGAGGAGCTCATGGCCTGGGTCCGGCTGCGCCCCGGCGCGCCGCCGCTGACCGCCGAGGCGCTGCGGTCGTTCTGCTCCGGGCGGCTGGCGCACTACAAGATCCCCAGGTACATCCACGTGGTCGACGAGTTCCCGATGACGGTCACCGGGAAGGTGCGCAAGGTCGAGATGCGCGAGCGCGCGCTGGAGATCCTCGGCCTGGACCGCGCAAATCGTGTGCAAGAACCCCCGGAATCCGGGGGTAACACCACACGATGACCGATGCGCTAGGGTTCGTCAGCGATGAAGGTTCTGATCGCGGGCGGCGCCGGCTACATCGGCGCCACGATCGGCTCGGCATGCTGCGACGCCGGCATCGAGCCGGTCATCCTGGACAGCCTGGTGACCGGCAGGCGCGAGTTCGCCGCGGGCCGGCCCTTCTATGCGGGCGACATCGCGGACGGGCCGCTGATCGATCGCGTCTTCGCCGAGCACCCCGACATCGACGCGGTCATCCACTGCGCCGCCCTGATCGTGGTCCCCTATTCGGTCACCGATCCGATCGGGTATTACCGGGCGAACGTTGCCAAGACCCTGGAGTTCGCCGGGCACCTGCTGCGCAACCGCTGCGGGCGGCTGATCTTCAGCTCCTCGGCCGCCATCTACCGGGCCGGGGACGACCTGGCCGTCGATGAGGACTCCCCCGTCGACCCGCAAAGCCCGTACGCGCGGACCAAGGCGGTGTGCGAGGCGATGCTCGCCGACATCGCCGCCGCGGAGCCGATCCGGGTGGCCTCGCTGCGGTACTTCAACCCGATCGGGACCGACCCCGCTCTGCGCACCGGGCTGCAGCTGCCGCGGCCGACCCATGCCCTGGGCAAGATGATCCAGGCCGCCGAGGAAGGCGTCCCGTTCGTGGTCACCGGCACCGATTACCCGACCCGTGACGGGACGGGGATCAGGGACTACATCCACGTCTGGGACCTGGCAGCCGCGCACGTGGCGGCGCTGGGCAGGTTCGACACCCTGCCCGGGCCGGTCACCGTGATCAACGTCGGCACCGGCCGCGGCACCACGGTGCGGGAGCTTCTCGCCACGTTCAACAGCGTGGCCGGGCGCCCGGTCCGCTCCCGTGACGCCGGCCGGCGGCCTGGCGACATCGCCGGCGCCTACACCCGCACCGACCGGGCCGCGCGGCTGCTGGACTGGAAGCCGCGGTACGGCATCGCCGAAGGCATCCGCCACTCCCTGCAGTGGGCCGCGATCCGCGACGAACGGCTCGGCGCTGGCGGAGCCTCCCGCTGACGCCCGTTCTGGTATGGCTCGGCGCGGATAAAAAGCCACGACGGGGTAATGGCACGAAATCGGCTCCTATGCCGGGAATGCGGCGTATGATCAGACCCCTTGACGGCCAACCTCCCTGGCGGGACGGGAAATGGGCGAGCAGCAGCACAGCCTGACGGCGGGCGCCCCCGGGCGGCCCGAACCGTCGTGGCCGGCGGTGCTGGCGACCACGCTGCGGCTGTGGTTGGAAAGGCACGTCACCCCGGACAGGACCAGGCATCGCGTCGGCGGCCAGAAGGCCGGCCAGAAGACCGGCCAGAAGGCCAGCGCGGGCGGCCGACGGCGCGCCGTTGCGGTGGCGCTCAGCGTGCTGCTCGCCGCCGCGCTCGGCGCCGGGATCACCGCCGTCGTGACCCGCGACGGCCAGCAGGCCGCCGGCGCCGAACCGGCGCGCGGCTCAGACCCGCTGCAGGAGGCCGCGCAGGTCCGCGCCCAGGCGGCGGCGTGGATCGCGCAGCAGGTGAGCCCGGGCGCCATTGTCGCGTGTGACCCGGCGATGTGCTCCGCGCTGCAGGTGGCCGGGCTGGCGCTGGGCAGGCTGCTGGTGCTGCAGCCCGCAACCCCGGACCCGCTGGGCTCCGACGTCGTCGTCGCCACCCCCCCGGTGCGGGAGCAGTTCGGCGCCCGGCTCGCGTCGGTCTACGCGCCGCTGGTCATCGCCAGCTTCGGCTCCGGTGCCGGGCGGATCGACGTCCGCGCCGTGACGCCGGACGGTGCCGCCGCCTTGCAGGCCCAGCTTGCCTCGGACCTGCGCGCCCGCATCTCCGCCGGCCGGCAACTGCTCCGCAACGCCCATGTCCAGGCCACCGCGCCTGCACGCGCCGCGCTGCTGGCGGGCCAGGCCGACCCGCGGCTGCTGGTCACGCTGTCGGCGCTGGCGGCAAGGATGCCGCTGCGCCTGGTGGCGTTCGGTGATGCGTCTCCGGGTGCCAGCCCCGGCATCCCGCTGCGCGGCGCGGAGATCGCCGCACCCCAAGCGGGCGGGCTTGCGGCGATGCTGGCGTTCCTGAAGGCACAGCGTTCCCCGTACCTGCCCGCGAAGGCGGGCATCGTGGGGAGCGCCGCCGGTGAGCCTGTGCTCACGGTGCAATTCAATACCCCGGGTCCGCTGGGGCTAGGAGGGCCGTGACAGGCCCGGCAACTGGGTTAGGGGAGGGATCGTTCACAGTGAAACTTACCCGCATCGCCGCGCGGCTGCCCGTGCTGCTGGCCGCGGCGGCTCTGCTGCTCGGCGTGCCCGCCACCGCCGCCGCGGCGGCGCCGGCCGCCGCCTCGGGCACCGGATGGATCAGGCTGGCCCACCTGTCGCCGAACACCCCGGCGGTGGACGTCTACCTGTACTCGTTCGGCAACCCCACCGCGCAGATCGTGCTGCACCATGTCGCCTACGGAACGGTTTCCCCGTATGAGCCGGTCGCGGCGGGAGACTACAGCGTGGCCATGCGCCCGGCGGGTGCCTCCGCCGCTAGCGCGCCGGTGCTGTCCACCGGCGTGATGATCATGGCGGGTCACGCCTACACCGTGGCGGGCGTAGGACCAGCGTCGGGCCTGCGGCTGCAGGTCATGGACGACGAGCTGAGCACCCCGCCGGGGCAGGCTCTGGTACGGGTGATCCAGGCGTCGCTGAAGCAGCACGTGGTCACGGTGACCTTCGGCGGGAAGGTGCTCGCCGACCACCTGGCGTTCGCCACCGTCAGCCCGTACCAGGCGGTCTCCCCGGGCACCGGGAGGGTCACCGCGACCGGCGGCGGGACGGACGCGGCCGCGAGCGTCACGCTGGGCGCGGGGACCGTGCACACGCTGGTGATTCTCGACGGAGCCAGCGGCCTGCAGGTCGTCAGCCTCGAAGACGCCGCGGGAAGCGGCCAGACGCCCGCCGGCGCCGCCGCGACGGGGCTGGGCGGCACCGCGCCGCGCCCGCCCGGCTCGCAGGTGCCGTGGCTGGTGGTGATCGCCGTCGGCGCGCTGCTCGCGCTGGCCGGGGCGTTGGGGCTGCGCCGCCCGCTGCGACCGGGAAGCTGAGCGTGCAGGCCGGCAGGCTGGCCGCGGCCGTCGCGTTTGCGGTCGGCCTGGCCGTGACCGCGACAGGCGCCGCCGGCCTGCTGGTGACCCGCCATCCCACCGCTGTCGCACGCCCGGCCGCGGCGATCGTGCTGCCCGCGCCAGCCGGGCCGGTCGCGGCGCCGCCGCGGCCGTCCGGCCCGCGCCCGGTGGCCAGGCCGGTCACGCTGACCATCCCGGCCATCGGCGTGCAGACCCCGCTGGTCAGCCTGGGCCTGGCCGTCGACGGCACGCTGCAGGTCCCGCCGACCGCCGCCGTGGCAGGCTGGTACACAGGCGGCCCGCGGCCCGGCGCCATCGGGCCGGCGGTCATCGCGGGCCACATCGACTCGCGCGCCGGACCCGGCGTGTTCTTCCGGCTGGCCGAGCTGCACCCCGGCGACCGGGTCTACGTCAGGCGGGCCGACGGGACGCTCGCGGTGTTCCGCGTCACCTCGGTCCAGATGTACCCGAAGGATAGTTTCCCGACCCAGGCCGTCTACGGCCCCACCCCCGACGCGGAGCTGCGCCTGATCACCTGCGGCGGCACCTTCGCCGCCGCCCGCGGCTCTTACCTCAGCAACGTCGTCGTGTACGCCACCCAGCAACCGCACAACCAGTAATCCCGAACGAGCCGGGGATGTCACGGCACCCGCAACGCTCAGCGGGCCCAGCGCGCGCCCAGCGGGCCCAGCGCACGCTCAGCGGGCCCAGTGCACGCTCAGCGGGCACGTTTCCTCGCCAGCGGCCCGGCGACCCTATGTGATTGCAGGTGCGCTGCCGGTAGAGTATGGGCTGACGCCGCCGCCTGGCGGACGTTGCGCATGACGCCTTGCGCACTGATCGTAGCGGGGTCGAAGTGCCATTGCGGCTGACAGCGCGGATCGTCGCGGTGACCATGGCCGGTGCGGTACTCGGCGGTGGGGTTTCCGCCTGCACGGCCGCGCCTTCCGGATCGGGGCCCCGGCCGGCGCCGGAGCACCTGGCGGCGGCCGCCCACCAGACGCCGGCGACCCCGGCCCCGGCCCACCGGACGCCGGCGGCCCCGGCCCATCGGACGCCGACGGCCCCGGCGCCGACCCACCAGACGCCG